>CAZJCL010000153.1:0-6815 GCA_964544025.1 uncultured Opitutales bacterium
TGCCGTTTATGCGGCCCTGGTGGCATCATGCTTCCGCGGCGCAAATTTTCGGGGAGGGGCCGGGGGGGCTGACCTGCACTTTGCCCTCGGATTTGACGGTGGTGGAGGGGTTTGCTTCGACGGAGGATCTGCGGGCGCGGGCGTATCGGGTGACTTCGGGGTCTTCGCTGGCGGTGACGGGGGGCGGGGGCAACTTGTTTTTTTATGTCGAGGAAGGGGCGACGTTGAATGTTTCGGGTTCCGGCGGGAGCAATATCTTCGTCGCGGAAAATGGGGCTTCGCTTTTGTTTTCCGAGCCGTCGTTCGGCAGTGATTTTTTCGTGGGTGAGGGGACTTTGTTGCACGGAGTGGAGGCCGGGGATGGAAACGTCGCGGTTTTTCCGGCGGTGTCGGCGAGCGTTCCGGCGACGGGGCGGTTGCAGGTTTTTCCGCTTCCGCAACTGGAAGTTCCCGAGGTGCGGGAAGCGGTGTTGGGGCATAGTTTGGCGGTGACGATTTCCGCGCGGAGAATGAGTCCGGATCCGGTTCAGTGGACGGTGACGGGATTGCCGGAGGGGCTGGTTTTTACGCCATCGATGGATGGCGGAACGATCTCGGGGATTCCGGCGGAAGCGGGGTCGTTTGCGGTGGAGATTACGGCGTCGATTGATTACGAGGAATATGTCGCGAGCCTGACGGTTGTGATGACGTTGATTGTGACGGATAGCGGCGTGCCAATCGTGGCGAACGGTGGAACGCTGGAGGTCGGGAGCGGGGAGGCGGTTTCGTTTGCGATCGAGGCGAGCCAGAGTCCGACGAGTTATGGCGCGGTTGGGTTGCCGCCGGGTTTGGTGGTGGATGCGGGGACGGGAATCATCTCGGGCGCTCCGACGGCGACGGGAGTTTTTACGGTGAGGTTAACGGCGACGAACGCGAATGGAGCGGGGGAGGGATTTTTGACGGTTTTGGTGGATCAGGCGTCGCTGAAGATCACGGGTTTTTCGCAGCCGTCGGGTGTGGGGGGCGATGTGGTGACGATTTATGGGACCGGGTTTACGGGAATGAAGGAGGTGTATTTTGAGGACCGGCCGAATCGTTGGGCGGCGGTGGAGTTTTCGGTGATCAACGATACGGAACTGGAAGTGGAGGTTCCGTATGTTTATCTAACTTCGCAAAACCAATATCGCAGCCGGATCTATGTGGTCACGGAAACCGCGGCGACGGTGACGCGAGGCGCGATGGAAAATTCGATCGGGAGCATGACTGTCGTGGAGGCGGGGGAGACTTTTAATGCGGCGAACGCGAGCTCCATGTCGGTGGTTTATCTGAAGTCGGGAGCGACGGGAATGCTGACGGGTGGCGGCGGCGGGTTTACTTTTTTTGTCGAATCCGGCGCGGCGCTTCACATCGACACCGGGGGCGGTGGTCATACGGTCGTGGTGGCGGATCACGCGACGGTCACTGGGGGTGAAGATTACGCGAGATTTATCCACGTCGGCCGGCTGGGGATCAGCGAGGTGACGGAGCATTTCAAGGTGCTTCCGCTTCCGAGGCTGGGCGGCTATTTGCGCGAGCTGCCGGTAACGGGACGGACGGGCGAATTTTTGGAACTGAATTTGCATGTATCGTCGATGGCGCCGCCCCTTCCGAGCCGGGTGGAGAATTTGCCGCCGGGGTTGAGGCTGAGCGAGACGGCGCGCGAGATTAAGATTAGCGGGATTCCGGAATTTGGCGGGGTTTTCGAGGCGATTTTGTACGTGTCGAACAGCAACGGGACGTTGGCTGAGCGGATCGTTTTCGACATCGAAGCGGACTTGATGCCGCGGTTTCAGCCGATTGGGCAGGTGGCGGTCGCGGTGGGGGAGTTTTTCCAGATTCATTTGCAGGCGCACAACCAGCCGGAGGTTTTCGCGGTGGAGGGTTTGCCGGAGGGGCTGGAGTTCAATCCGTTTACCGGGGAGATTTTCGGGGCGTTGGCGGCGGCGGGATTTTATGAATTCGTGGCGGTGGCGACGAATGAGCACGGGGAGGACCGGGTGACGGTTCAAGTGCAAGTGGGGGAGAATTCGTTGACGATTTCGCGGCTTCCGGAAACGGCGGCGGAGGGAAGCTGGATCGATATCGAAGGGCTCGGGTTTAGCGAAGTGACGGGAGTTTTCGCGATCGATCCGTGGCGGAATTTTGTGCGGGAGGTGGAGTTCGAGATTCAGGACGATCGGCGGCTGACGGCGCTCGTTCCGGAGAATTTTCAGCGGATGCGGGAGCGGGGCGTTCATTTTGTTTTGGTGACTCCGCGGGCGGCGGTTGTGACGGTGAATCCGGATTTTGCGGAGGTGACGTCGGTGACGAGCGGCGAGTCGGGCGGGGACTATGTGGTTCGCGATGGCGGGCGTTTGGAAGGCGGGAGCAACATGATCGCCTACGTGGAAAGCGGCGGGGAGTTGGCGTCCGGCGGGGGAAGTCAGTTGGTGTTCGCGGAAAACGGCGCATCGGTCGCGCTTTCGGGAGGCGGCGGACACGCGGTGATTTTCGCGACCGGGGCCGAGGTTGCCGGAAGTTTTTACTCCAGGTTGGAGGTGCCGAGTCTGGGCTTCGCGCTGGTTGCGCCGGTGGTGATTCAGCCGGTTCCGCGGTTCCGGATGCCGGAGGAGACGGTCGGGTATTTGAATCTGCCGTTCGCGTTCCAGATCGAAACGACAAATACAGGAGGCGGGCCGGTGCTTGCATATGGAGCGACGGGGCTGCCGCCGGGATTGACGATCGATGAGCAAACCGGGCTGATCTTCGGGCGTCCGGAAGCGGTGGGCGTTTTCTCCTGCTGGGTGGAAGCGACCAATGAACATGGGACGACGGCGGCGCTGGTGCATATTCGCGTGATCGATCCGTTCGAGGAATGGAAAAAGATTCATTTCTCGCACCTGACCGGAGGGGTTTTCAATCCGCTCGCCGCGCCGGAAGCGGAGCCTTTCAACGACGGATTCAGCAATCTGAGCAAATACGGTTTCGCGCTCGATCCGAAGAAATCGGCGGCGGGATTTTCGGTGATTGGCGTGAGAAGCGAGAGCGGGGAAACGATGCGCATCGCGGCGGGCAGGAGAATGTTTTCGGTGATGTCTTCGGCGGCGGAAATTCCGGTCGCGGAGACGGAGGCCCGGCTGCTTTTTAGCTATCGGCGAATTCGTGCCGAGGGCAAAGGCGACTCGGCTTCCGGCTACAAAATCGGCAGCATTCAATACATTCCGGAAGTTTCCACGGATTTGGTGAATTGGTTGAGCGGCCCGGAATATCTTGAGGAAACGGGCGAGCCGGTGGATAACGGCGATGGCAGCGAGAATGTTACTTTGAGAACGCGCAATCTCGGATCGGACGCGCAGTTTTTCCGGGTGCGGATTGTGAGGGATTGAGGGAATGCTGTTGTTTTCCTCAATTTAACACTGAAAACTTAATTCATTAACCACGAATGACGCGAATCCCCCTGTAAACGGAAGGGGCGTGTCTTCGCGAATTAAGTTGCCAGAGGCAGCCGGCGGCCGGTAACTGCACCTCGCGGTCCAGCTGGTTGGCATGAAACAGAACGTCGAAACATTTTCGCAGCATTATCGGGCCGTTTTGCTGGCGCATCTTCAGGAGGGGCCGAAGGCGGGGCTCGATTCGGCGAAAGGGCTTGGGGATGCGGCTTTGGCGGCCGAATTGCCGATTCTCGATCTGGCCAAGCTTCACGAGCAGACGTTGATTGCGGAGGTTCTGCCGATGTGTCCGGTCAGGAGGCGGGCCGCGGTTTTGAAGCGGGCGGGGCGTTTCTTTGCTTGCGCTATCATCCCGGCCGATGAGGGGAAATCCGGCGGATCCGAATCTTCGATTCCGCCCCATTTGGAGACGCTTATGATGGCGCTCAGCGAACGAACCGTCGAGTTGGCGGCTTCCAATTTGGAGTTGAGCCGGGAGATCGCGAGTCGCAAGGAGGTGGAAAAGGTGCTCCGGGCAAAGGAGAGAAGTCATGCCAAGGCGATCGAGAAATCGGCGAACCTGCAGCGGGAGTTGCGGCGGTTGTCCAGGCAGCTTTTGTCGTCCCAGGAGGAGGAACGGAAAAAGATCAGCCGCGAGCTGCACGATGTCATCGGCCAAACGTTGGCGGGGATCGATATCCACTTGGCGGCGCTCAAGAAAGCGGCCGTTCTCGGGACGGACAACCTCGCCCGCGAGATTTCCCGCACCCAGCGGCTGGTGGAGAAGGCGGCCGATATCGTGAACCGGTTTGCGCGGGAACTTCGGCCGGCGGTTTTGGACGATCTGGGGTTGATACCCGCTTTGCATTCATTTTTGAAGACGTTTACAGAGCAGACAGGGATTCACACTGGATTGGCCGTTTTCCCGGGTATTGAGGAGTTGGATATGACGCGGCGGACCGCTCTCTTCCGGGTGGCGCAGGAGGCTTTGGCGAATGTTGCCCGTCATGCTCATGCGACCCGAGTCGAGGTGACGATCCGGAATTTCGGGACGAGTTTCCGGATGACGATCAAGGACGACGGGAAATCGTTTCGGGTGGATGCCGTCGAGCTCGGGCGGGGAAGGAAGCGGCTGGGATTGCTGGGGATGCGGGAGCGCGTGGAAATGATCGGGGGGCGGTTTCAGGTGGAATCCAGCCCCGGCGATGGCACCGCGATCGTCGCGAATATTCCGTGGCGTCGGGTAATGGTGAATTCTACCGCCGGATCCCCGAAAATTCTTTGATGAAAAAAATCACTATTTTACTCGCTGACGATCACACCATTGTTCGCGAGGGGCTTCGGAGGATGTTTGAGATGGAACCGGATTTGGCCGTGGTCGGCGAAGCCCAGGATGGACGTCAGGCTGTTGCGCTCGCGGTGAAACTTTGTCCGGATGTGGTGTTGATGGACATCGCGATGCCCCGGCTCAACGGGCTGGAAGCCACGCGGCAGTTGCTGAAGATCCTGCCGCAGAGCCGGGTTCTGATCCTCTCGGCGCATAGCGATGATGCGTATGTGCAAAACGCGACCGAGGCAGGCGCGGCGGGATTTCTGCTGAAACGGACGTCGGCTCAGGATGTTGGGCAGGCGATACGAAATGTTCATGCGGGCGAACAGTATTTTAGTCCGGCGATTTCGCGGCGTCTTCACCGTCTCGATCCGCAATCGCTGAACCGGATGGGCCAGCTCAAGAAGGCGGCGCGGGAACTGACTTCGCGGGAGATGGAGGTGCTCCAGTTGATCGCTGAAGGGAAGGCGAATAAGGAGAGCGGCGACGAACTCGGAATCAGCATAAAAACGGTCGAGAAGCACCGGGCGCGCCTGATGGAGAAACTGGATATTCACGACACGGCGGGACTCACCCGTTATGCGATCGGGGCCGGGATTATCGAAAGCAGCGTGCAGGTCACGATTCTGTAGCGCGGGATCGGTGCTGCGAAGATCGAGATAAGTTTCGGGCCGGGGACTCGTGTAATTGAACCGGATTTTGGCCCGGTAGGGTAACACCCCATACCTGCTGTTGCGCCGCGAGCGTATAACAGGCGTCAATGAAACGCATACATTCTCTCATGCTCGCGGCCGGTTTTCTGGCTGCGTCCACGCTCAGTTCCACAGCCGCCCAAGCTCCCGTAAATCTTGGCACAGCCGGGGATCTGGTGATTTTGGCGAAAACAGGAATTTCAACGACCGGAGTGACCTCGATTGTGGGAGACATCGCCGTCAGTCCGATCGACTCGACCGCCATCACCGGGTTTTCCCTCTCCGTGCATGCTTCGGGTGAATACTCCACCTCGCCCTTGGTTACCGGCAAGATCTATGCAAGCGATTACGCGGTCCCGACGCCAACAAATCTGACCACTGCTGTAGGCGACATGCAGATCGCCTACACCGACGCGGCCGGCCGCACGCTGCCCGACACGACGGAATTGGGCGCGGGGGACATCAGCAACCGGACTATTCAACCGGGTCTTCACAAATGGGGTTCGGGCCTGCTGATCAATACGGCGGTGACGCTCGCGGGCGGGCCCGATGATGTCTGGATCTTCCAGATCGCCCAAGACCTGACGGTTGGAGGCGGGGCGATTGTGCATCTCAGCGGAGGTGCCCGGGCCGCGAATATTTTCTGGCAGGTCGCGGGCGAGGTGAACCTGGGAACGGGGTCTCATTTCGAGGGCGTGCTTTTGGTGGAAACCGCGATTCATATGAACACCGGCGCAACCATCAACGGCCGGCTTTTGGCTCAAACCGCTGTCACTCTGGATGCGAACCAAGTGCGGAGTCCCGCGGAAGCCCGTCCGCTCGCAGTGACTTCCATCTCCCGCAGTAGCGACGGTCAAGTGACGCTCGTTTTCGCGGTAACTCCCGGGCATGCGGTCACTTTGCAGGATTCGACCGACTTGGTGAAGTGGACCGACGTTTCCACCGAAATTCCCGTGACCAACCGTTACGAGACTACCCATGCAACCTCGTTGAGCGACGCCAAGCGTTTCTACCGCGCTTTTTACGAGTAACTTCTCCGGGCCCATCGACCCTCAAGAACCACTGTTACTATGAATCGCATGATATCCCTAATTCTCCTGATCGTTGGAATCGTGCTGGTCGTCTATGGAGTCGGCGCCAGCAACTCTCTCAGCTCGGAACTCTCGACGTTCTTCAATGGCGTTCCGAGCGACAAAGCCATGTGGATGCTCATCGGCGGCGCTATCCTCGGGGTGATTGGCCTTGCCGGCATGTTGCGCCGGCCGAGGCAGGGCTGAACAGTTGCCGGCGACGGTGCTGGTCGCGACGACGCAGCGCCTCGGGCGGTTCTCGAAAAGTATTCGTGAACCGTCTTTTCGTTGCCTCGAA
>CAZJCL010000154.1:0-6793 GCA_964544025.1 uncultured Opitutales bacterium
GGTTGCGGGTGAAAGGGGTGAAGAATTTTGGATTTTAGATTTTGGATTTTGGATTGGGGGCTTGGATGGCGGCTTGGGCTCGGGGGTTAACCACGAATGGACACTAATTGACACGAATTAGGAGGGAGACTGGGAATGAGGGAAGAGATGGGAAGCTTGGGCTCGGGGTTTAATCACGGACGAAGCGATAGCGGAGATGGCGAAGCAATACACGGAATACACGGAAGCTGGGGCTCGGGTTTTAACCACGACGGAGCGGAAGCGGAGATGGCGAAGCAATGGACACTAATTGACACGAATGAAGGGGGAAGGTTGGGATTTTTGGGGTGGATCTGGGGGGAGTTGTGGGTGAGGGTTTTTAGGTGATGAATAAATGGATTTGGCGGATGTTGGTTGTTTGGGTTGGGGGTTTGGTGAATTTGGGGATGGCGGGGGAGTTGGATCGGGGGCGGTTTGGGGAGGTGGTGGATTTGGGGGAGCCGCTGACGAATATTTCGATTCAGCATTGTGTCGTTGGAACGGAGGAGGGGGAGCCGGTGGCGTATTTTACGGTGGCGGGGAGGCCGGCGGTGTTTCACGTGGTCGATGTGAATGAGAACCGGTTGGTGGGGGCTTACGAGTTGCCGGGGGCGGCGCGATCGTGGAATCATGTGATCGCTCCGGATGGGACGGTTTATATCGGCGGGGTGGGGTTGGGGAAAACGGCGCATCTTTACCGGTATTTGCCGGAGGAGAAACGGGTGGAGGATTTGGGCGCGGGGATTCCGGGGCATCAGTTTATTTGGGCTTTGGCGGCGGCGGAGGATGGGCGGATTTATGGCGGGACTTGGGAGGGAGGTCATGTTTTTGAATTCGATCCGGAGAGTGGGGAAACGCGCGATTTGGGGCGGGTGGATCCGGGGGAGGATTATGTGCGGGCGATCGCTTGGCACGATGGGTTTGTTTACGCGGGAACGGGGATGCAGAACGGGCGGATTTGGCGGATCGATCCGGAAACGGGAGAGAGGGATCGGTTGGAAATTCCGAGGCGGGAGGAATACGCGGAGCATTTTGACCGGATGCGGGCGGTGTATCATTTGGCGGTGGCGGGGGATCATCTTTTCGCGTTTTTCAGCGGGCCGCGGATTTTGCTGATTTACGATTTGAAGAAGCGGGAATGGTGGGAGGAGACGATCGCGTTTACGGGTGGTCCGGTGTCGGGAGTTTTCGCGGAGGGGGAGAACGCGTTTTATTATCCGTCGCCGGATAATGCTTTCTGGAAGGTGGATCTGAATTCGCGGGAGCGGACGAGGGCGATGCATTTTCGCGGGGCGTTTCGCGGCGGAGAGTTTGTGGAGGTTGACGGGATGCCGGGGAAGACGCTGGTGACGGTTTTCGGAAATGGAGCGGTGGGGCTTTTGAATCCGGAGACCGGGAGGGGCAAAACGCTGGAATCGCGGGCGACGGGACAGGGGACGAATATTCAGGCGCTGGAATTGGGGCCGGGAGGGGCGCTTTACTTGAGCGGTTACATGGGGTCGAGCGGGGGGATTTTTGATCCGGAAACGGGGGCGACGCGGATTTTTCCGTTGGGGCAGGCGGAGGGAATTGTGCAGTGGGGGGATGAGGTGTTTTACGGAGTTTATCCGGGGGCGGAGATTTTTCGTCAGTATCCGCTGAGCGGCGACATTACGCCGAAGTTGTACCGGAAAGTGGAGCATCGTCAGGACCGGCCGTTCGCGATGACGGCGGGCGGGGACCGGGTGTTTGTTGGGACGATTCCGGATTACGGTGAGCTGGGCGGGGCGTTGATGGTGATTTCGCGGGCGGAAAATGGGGAGCTTTCGTCGGAGCTTTTTCCGGACGTGGTCGCGGAGCAGAGCATCGTGAGTCTGGCGTATCATGAGGAATCGGCAATGCTATTTGGAGCGACTTCGATTTCCGGAGGATTGGGGGTCGAGGCGAGGGCGGAGGCGGCGAAGATGTTTGTTTGGGATGTGGCGGCGGGGAAGAAGGTGGCGGAGTTTTCGCTGGATTTGGCGGGGGTGGATTCGCCGCGGATGATTGGGGGGCTTTCGGTCGGGCCGGACGGAAATGTTTGGGGAGCGGTGAATGGTTTCGTTTTTGCGATGGATGTGGAGACGCGGGAGATTGTGAAGCAGCGGGAGATTTATCCGGATGTGACTCAATACGGGCGGTGGCGGCCGGTGTATTTGCGTTGGGGCGCGGACGGGCTGCTTTACGCGAATGTGGCGGGCCGGTTGACGGTGGTGGATCCGGAAACGATGGAACATTTGCGCCTTCCGGGAGGGTCTGGATTGATGACGCTTGGGCCGGAGGGGAATATTTATTTCGCAAATGGTCCGCAACTGAAAATGATACCTGTGAAGAGCGGCGGCGGGCGCTGAGGCTCGCCGCATGTTGGAATAACTCTTATTTTTTCTAAACCTGATTATGAAACTACCTAGCCTGTCATTCCTGTCCGTTCCCGTTGCGCTGGCGATTTTCGCCGGCGGTGTTTCCGCGATTCATGCTCATCCGGTGGAGCCGCCCGAAGGTTTCCGGGCGCTTTTCAACGGAGAGAATTTGGAGGGCTGGCATGGGATGGGGCATTTCGATCCGCGGAAGCTGGAGGCGATGAGCGAGGAGGAGCGGCGGGCGAAACGGGCGGCCGACCAGGTGGAGTTTGAGAAACATTGGCACGTGGAGAATCACGAGCTGGTGAACGACGGCAAAGGTCCCTACGCGACGACCAACGAGGATTACGGCGATATTGAACTGCTTCTTGAATACAAGACGGTGGCCGGGGCCGACAGCGGGGTTTACCTTCGGGCGAATCCGCAGGTGCAGATTTGGGATTTCACCGAGGAGGGGGGGAAATGGAATCTCGGCGCGGACAAAGGTTCGGGCGGGCTTTGGAACAACAGCGCGGGCGCGCCGGGGAAGGATCCGCTGGTGCTGGCGGACAAGCCGTTCGGCGAATGGAACAGCATGCGGATTATCCAGATCGGCGAGCGCACCACGGTTTATTTGAACGACAAGCTGGTGGTGGATCACGCGCGGATGGAGAATTTCTGGGACCGGAAGAGTCCGCTTTGGGCGACGGGACCGATTCAGTTGCAAACGCACGGCGGGGAGATCCGTTGGCGGAACATTTTCATCCGGGAAATTCCGGTTGAGGAGGCGAACGAGATTTTGCGCGAGAAAGGCGGGTCGAAGGAATTTTCGAGCGTTTTTAACGGCAAAGATTTTTCCGGATGGGCGGGTCCGATCGACAATTATCAGATTCAGGACGGGGCGATTGTTTGCAAGCCGGGAAAAGGCGGGACGATTTACACGGAAGAGGAATACGCGGATTTTGCGGTGCAGTTGGAGTTCAAGCTTCCTCCGGCGGGGAACAACGGTTTGGCGATCCGGTATCCGGGATCCGGAAACGCGGCGCATGACGGGATGTGCGAATTGCAGGTGCTCGACAACACGGCGGAGAAATACGCGAAGCTGGACGTTCGTCAGTATCATGGATCCGTATACGGAATGGTGCCAGCGCATCGCGGATTTTTGCGTCCGGTGGGCGAGTGGAATTTCCAGCAGGTGACGGTGAAGGGATCGCGGATCCAAGTGGAGTTGAACGGAACGAAGATTTTGGACGCGGATTTGAGCGAAGTGACGGAGTTCATGGGCGACAAGCCATTTACCGGAAAGGACCGGACTTCGGGACATTTCGGATTCGCCGGTCACAGCGATCCGGTGGCGTTCCGGGATATCGCGATCAAGCGGATCGATTAATGTGAAGCGGCCGGAACGGCTGAGACCTTTTATCTAATGATGATGAGACAAATGGTGTTGGCCGTTCTGGCGGCGTTGGCGGGTGCGGGCGGTTTGGTGAACGCGGAAACTTTTCCGGTTCGTTTCGGAGAGCCGGAGGAGGTCGCGGTGCCGTTGCGGGAAGTTTCCGTGCAGAGCACGGTGGTGGGCGAAGAGGCGGGCGAGCCGGTCGTTTACTTTACGACGGCGGGAGATCCGGCGATTTTTCACGCGGTCGGGTTGGCGCCGTACCGGTTGAAAGGGGCGTATCCGTTGCCGGGTGCCAGCCGTTCGTGGACGCACACGATCGCGCCGGACGGGAAGGTCTATATCGGTGGCGTCGGGGCGAAGGGAGGCTCGGCGCGTTTGTATCGTTACGATCCGGAGGCGCAGGCGGTGGAGGATTTAGGTGTGGCGATCGCGGGTGACAATTTTATTTGGGCGCTGACATCGGATCCGGAGGGAAACATTTACGGTGGCACTTGGGAGGGAAGTCATGTTTTCCGGTTCGATCCGGAGACTGGGGAATTTCGGGATTATGGAGCGCTCGATCCGAACGAGGACCGGGTGCGGACGGTGGCGTGGCATGACGGTTTTGTTTACGCGGGCACCGGAACGAAGAACGGACGGGTTTGGAAGCTGGATCCGGAGACGGGAGAAGCGGAACGGATCGCGATTCCGCGACGGCCGGAGTATGCACAGTATTACGACCAGATGACGACGGTTTATCATATCGATGTGGTCGGTGATGTGCTGTTCATGTTCTTTAGTCTGAACGAACGTTACATGTTGGCTTATGACTTAAAGAAGCAGGAATGGTGGGACGAAGTTTATGATGATGTGCGGGGCGGATTGATGGGAGTGGCGAGTCCGGAGGAGGATATTTATTATGTGTTTACACGGACGGGAATCGAGGCGATCGATATGGAGACGCATGAGGCGCGTCCGGTGCGCGCTGGCGGCGGAACGTTTCGCGGGGCGGGATGGGTGACGGTGCCGGATCTGGAGGTGGAAGGAGAGGTTTTGGCGACTGTGAGTTTTGCGGGGAACGTGGAATTGATGCAGCCGGAAACGGGGTGGAAGAAGGTATTGCCGAGCCTGGCGGAGACGCAGGCGAATCCGATTCAGGCGCTGGAACTGGGGCCGGATAACCTGTTTTACGTGAGCGGTTACATGGGGAGTAAAGGCGGTCAGGTGAATCCGGAGAATGGAGAGAGCCGGACCTTCGGGATTGGGCAGGCGGAAGGGATTGGGAGTTTGGGGACGAAGCTTTATTGGGGCGTTTATCCGCACGCGGAGATTATGATGCTCGATACGGCCGGGCGCTTGGAGCCGACGCGGGTGTTTCATGTCGGGCACGATCAGGATCGCCCGTTTCGGATTACGTCGGGGGACGGGAAATTATTTATCGGTACGATTCCGGGATATGGGCAGCTTGGTGGCGCGGTTTCGGTATATGATCCGGAAGCGGATGAGGAGAATAGGGTGAAAGTTTTCCCGGATATTATTCGGGATCAAAGCATTGTTGGTTTGGCGTGGCATGAGGGGCGGTTGTATGGATCGACATCGATTCATGGTGGATTGGGAGCGGACTTGGCGGCGGAGAAGGCGCGGGTTTTTGTTTGGGACTTGGAGCGGGAGGAAGTGGTGCTTTCGCGGGAGCTGGAGATTCCGGGTTCGGGAACGCATCAGATGATCAGCGGGATTTCGGCGGGGCCGGACGGATTGATTTGGGGAGCGGTGAACGGGACGGTTTTTGCGTTGGATCCGGAGACGCTGGAGGTGGTGAGGCATCGGGTGATTTATCCGGACGTGACGCGTCATGGGCGTTGGCGACCGGTGTATTTTCGGTGGGGAGAGGATGGATTGTTGTATTGCAATCCGGGTGACCGGATCACGGCGATTGATCCGGAAACGCTGGAGTTCCGGGGTTCGGGATTGCGGAGCGGGCTGATGACGCTGGGACCGGATGGGGATGTTTATTTTGTGAAAGGTCCGCAGTTGTTTCGGTTGCCGGTGGAGCGGAACGGGCGGAATTGAGCGGCGCGATTGGGAACGGATATGAGGACACGTGAGGAGTTGGGGATGATTTTTTGTTGTGACGCGAAGAACGATCTTTTCGCGGCGCTTTCCGGGATGGGAATCGACGCGGAACGCGTGGCGACGCCGTCGGAAGCGGTGGAGCGGGCGGAGCGGGATGGGGCGGTTTTGGTTTTGGCGGACGGATATCCGGAGAGGCGGACGGAGATCTCGGAGGCGGTTTTCGCGAAGGCGGCGGAGAAGAATTTGCGGATTTTCGTGGAGTTTCCGGCGACGATTCCGGGTGTGGCGCTGGGGGAGGTTCGGGAGGCGAAGGTCGAGCGCGTGGTGGTTTCGTCGGACGTTTTTGGGGCGGAGTTGGAGAAGCTGCGGATTTTGGGATTGCACGGCTGCCGGTTTGTTCCGGTGGCGGCGGAGAAGGCGCATTTGGTGGTGGCGCGGGTGGCGGGTTTTGACACGGCGGTTTTCGGGCTTCCGGAATCGGTGGAGCCGGTGCTTTTTGAACTGGACGCAGACTCGGGGGAGCGTCCGGAGATGCTGGTGGCGACGACGAAGTTGAGTCAGTTTGTGACGGGACGTTATGCGCCGGCGGAGGCTTGGGGAACGATTTGGAAATGGATTTTCGGATGGGCGAGTCGCGGTGAAACTCCGCTGGCGCCGGAGTGGATGCCGTTGGTCGCGCCGCGTTTTCGGGCGGAAGAGAAGTTGCCGGCGGACGTGGAAAAGGCGGTGTTGCGGGATGGAGTGGAGTGGTTTCGGAAGAGCCGGTTGTTGGTGCATCCGTCGTGGGCGGAGAAGTATGACGAGGCGGGCAAATATCACGATCGGGTTTGGGATGGGCCGGAAGCGGACTGGCCGGTGGGGGATGGGCGGGAAGGGTTGCTGGAAGGATACAGTTCCCGGATCGACGAGAAAGGACGGCAGAAAATCCGCTGGTATTTTCGGGGGGATTGCAACGCGGAGGCGGCGA
>CAZJCL010000155.1:0-6783 GCA_964544025.1 uncultured Opitutales bacterium
TCTTTCCACGTGCCGGCAACTCCGGGGACGGTCGCTTGGCCGCCGAGTTTTCCGTCGGTGCCGACTTCGCGGGCGACGCGGGTGACTTCGGAGGCGAAGGCGTTTAGCTGGTCGACCATCGTGTTGATGGTGTTTTTCAGCTCCTGGATTTCGCCGCGGGCGTCGACGGTGATTTTACGGGTGAGGTCGCCTCGGGCGACGGCGGTGGTCACGTCGGCGATGTTTCGGACCTGATTGGTCAAATTCGCCGCCATGCCGTTCACGTTTTCGGTGAGGTCTTTCCACGTGCCGGCAACTCCGCGGACTTCCGCTTGTCCGCCCAGTTTTCCGTCCGTTCCCACTTCGCGGGCGACGCGGGTTACTTCGGAGGCGAAGGAATTGAGCTGGTCCATCATGGTGTTGACGGTGTTTTTCAGCTCGAGAATTTCGCCCTTGGCGTCGACGGTGATTTTTTTGGAAAGGTCGCCGTTCGCGACGGCGGTGGTTACCTGGGCGATGTTTCGGACCTGGTTGGTCAAGTTGGCGGCCATGCCGTTCACGTTTTCGGTGAGGTCGCGCCAGGTGCCGGCCACGCCGCGGACTTCCGCTTGTCCGCCGAGTTTTCCTTCGGTTCCCACCTCGCGGGCCACGCGCGTTACTTCGGAGGCGAAGGAGTTGAGCTGGTCGACCATCGTGTTGACGGTTTCTTTCAGCTGAAGGAATTCGCCGCGGACATCGACGGTGATTTTTTTGGAAAGGTCACCGCTCGCGACCGCCGTGGTGACGTCGGCGATGTTCCGGACTTGGGCGGTGAGGTTGGAGGCCATGGAGTTTACGCTGACTGTGAGGTCTTTCCATGTGCCGGAAACGCCTTTGACGCGGGCTTGTCCACCGAGTTTTCCGTCGGTTCCCACTTCGCGGGCCACGCGGGTTACTTCCGAAGTGAACGCGCCGAGCTGGTCGACCATTGCGTTGACGGTTTTGGCGGCGCGCAAAAATTCGCCTTGGAGTGGTCGGCTGTCGAGTTCGAGGGAGACGGTTTGGGTGAGGTCTCCTTTGGCGACCGCGCCGATGACGCGGGACATTTCGCGGGTGGGGGTGGTGAGGTCGGTGACGAGGGCGTTGATGTTCTCGGCTTGAGCGCCCCAAGCGCCTTCGACGCGGCCGATGTTTACGCGGTGTCCGATTTTTCCTTCCTTGCCGACGATCTTGGTGACGCGTTCGGTCTCGGTGGCCATCTTTTCGTTGAGGGCCATGATCTCGTTGAACGTGTCGGAAATTTTCCCGGCGAGACCGGTCCACTCGACCGGGAGGCGGGCGGAGAAATCGCCGTGGCGGACGGCGGTGAGGACTTTGAGCAGGAGTTTGGGGTCGAGTTGCTCGTCCTCGGTGGAGACGGATGCGGCAGCGGCTGTTTTTCTAGGCATACGTGGTGATTCCGGCGTCGTTGAAAAAAATGAAGGCAAAAAACCGCTGCCGGGAGCCGGAAGCGGATATCGCGGCGCGGAGAGTAATGAAGAGGAGGATTCCGGTCTATCAGGGAAAGCCTGATCGGAGGAGGCGGAATAGGCCGGAGGCTGGGGAGCTGCCCGCAAGCTTTGTAAGTGTCGGGGTTTCCGGGGAGCATGCTTGCCACGGGCGGGAAATGCGGCAGGCTTTTCCGTTTCCGATTATGATTTCTCTCATCGACGTTTCACTCACCTACGGACGCAAAACTCTCTTTAACGAGATTTCCGCAACCATCGGCGGGCGCGATCGCATTGGCCTGATCGGGTCAAACGGATCCGGTAAATCGACCCTGCTCAAATTGCTTTTGGGAGAAATCGAATCCGACGCGGGGCGGGTGGAGAAGCCGGATTACGTGACGTTCGGATATTTGCCGCAGGACGGAATCGCGGCTTCCGGAAAGACGCTTTACGAGGAAGTGGAATCGGCGTTCGAGGACGTTTTGAGTTTGCAGAAAAAGCTCGATGACGCGGGGGACCGGATGGCGACGATGGACACCTCGAGCGAGGAGTTTTACGAACTGATCGACGCGATGGGGGAGTGGGAGCAGCGTTTGCAGGATCACGAACCGCAGAAAATGCGTTCGCAGATCGAGCGGATTTTGCAGGGACTCGGGTTTAAGCGGTCGGACTTCAATCGGGATACGGGGGAGTTTTCCGGTGGTTGGCAGATGCGAATCGCGCTGGGAAAACTGCTGTTGCGCACGCCATCGCTTTTGCTGCTGGACGAACCGACGAACCACTTGGACATCGTTTCGCAGCATTGGGTGGAGCAGTATTTGAAGCATTACCAGGGGGCGCTGATGGTGATTTCGCACGACCGCGCGTTTCTGGATACGGTGACGAATCGGACGCTGGAGCTGAAGCTCGGACAATTGAATAGTTACAAGGGCAATTACTCCTTCTATGAAAAGGAGAGCGCGGCCCGGGTGGAACAGAAGCGGAGAGCGCGCGATAATCAGAAGAAGGAGATCGAGCGGCAGAAGGATTTTATTAACCGGTTTCGTTCCAACGTGAAAAAAGCGGGACTGGTGCAGAGCCGGATGAAGGCTCTGGATAAGATGGAGATTCTCGAATTGGAAAAGGAGGAGAAGAAGATTTTCTTCCGATTCCCGACTCCGCCGCCGGCGAGCGCGAAAGTGATCGAGTTGAACGATGTTTATAAATCGTACGGCGATATTCAGGTGTTTCGCGGGCTCGACTTACGGATCGACAAGGGCGACCGGATCGCGGTGGTCGGGGTGAACGGCGCGGGTAAATCGACTTTGGCGCGGATTTTGGCGGGAGTTGAGAAAATCGATTCGGGCGAGCGGGATGTCGGAATCAATACGGTGATCGGCTATTTCGCGCAGCAACAGGCCGAGGAACTCGATCCGGAAAAGACGGTGTTGGAAGAGGTCGAGCAGGTGAAGGAAGATCCGACGATCGATACGAATCCGCGGGCGGTTTTGGGGGCGTTGTTGTTTAGCGGAGACGACGTTTTCAAGAAAACGGCGGTGCTTTCCGGAGGGGAGCGAAATCGGGTGGCTTTGGCGAAGATGCTGATGAAACCGGCGAATTGCGTGATTCTGGACGAACCGACCAACCACTTGGACATCCGAAGCAAGGAGGTGCTGCAGGAAGCAATCAACCTCTACGAAGGCACGATGATTTTGGTCAGTCACGACCGCGCTTTCCTCGATTCCGTGGTGAACAAGGTGCTCGAAGTCCGTCCGGACGGAACCCGGATGTTGACCTGTAACGTCAGCGAATACATCGAGCGGATCGAGGCGGAGATGGCGGAAAACTGAGGCGAGCGGTCGCGGTCTTCGTCATTTCAGCGTTGCGGGGAACGGGAAAGGCTTTTGTAACATCGTGTTACTCGATTATGAAAAAAAGCTTTTCTTTCTTTTCCACCTTGGCGGTTTTTGGGGTGCTCGCGTTGGCGGGCGGCGGATGTGTTTCGGTGCCGAAACCGGCGCAACCGGTCGCGCGGCACGGCGACGAGATCGTCGCCGCCGGGCAGTATTTCCGGATCGGAGCGCCGGTGGTTCTTTGGACGGATCCGGACGGCTACGACGCTTACCGGGTGGAGCGGCGTTTCGCGCCGTTGGAGGAATCGGATTGGGAGACTTCGAGGGAGGCGGTCGAGCGGTTGAATTCGCCGAACCGTTACAACATGCGGCGGGCGGCGATTTTGACGGAGGAGGAAGTCGAGCGGGTGCGGGGCGGCGGCTGGGATTTGCCGTTGTTGCAGAAAGTGGTCGATCAGTTCGTTTATCATTACGACGTTGCCGGAACGAGCCGGGAGTGTTTCCGGATTCTCCACGATCATGTCGGGTTGAGCGTGCATTTCATGTTGGATTTGGACGGGACGATTTATCAGACGCTGGATTTGAAGGAGCGCGCCTGGCACGCGACGAGTTCCAACACGCGGTCGATCGGCATCGAAATCGCGAACATGGGGGCTTACGGCGCGAGCGAGAAGAATCCGTTTGAGAGTTGGTATCGGACGGACGCGGAAACGGGAGAGACGCGGATCACGATTCCGGAGCGGCTGGGCGACGGCGGGATTTTGACGCCGGATTTTGTCGGACGTCCGGCTCGGAACGAACCGGTGACGGGCGTAATTCAGGGGAGGGAAGTGACGCAATACGATCTGACTCCGGAGCAATACGATTCGCTCATCAATCTGACGGCCGCGCTCGTTCGGATTTTTCCGAAGATGAAATTGGATTATCCGCGAGACGAGGACGGGCAGTTGGTGACGCACGCGCTTCCGGCGGAAGAATTGGAGAATTACCAGGGATTGATCGGGCATTTTCACATCCAGACGAACAAGGTAGATCCAGGGCCGGCGTTTCAATGGGATCGCGTTCGCGATGGCGCTCGACGGCTTCTGGGGGAGGAACGTCCGATGTTGAGACGGGTGAATTGAGCTGCGGGAAGGCGGCTCGTGCGGAGGGGAAGCAACTTGCTGATAGGGAAACCATTAGCGCGAAATCCGGAGCGAATTCAGGAGCACAGATTCCTGCCGAATGGGGCAAAAGTTTGGGTAAAACTGTTGCATTGCGCCCGGAATGGAGGCAACAAATCTATAGCAGAATAACGTTCTTACACTATATCGACCTCACTTATGTCTCAGAACTCCGATCTATTCCGTCCTGCCGCGTCCGGCGAGACACGTCGCACCTTCATCAAAAAAAGCGCCGCAGCGGCGGCCGCCGTTTTGGCCAGCGGACAGCTTTTCCGCAGCACCGCCGGCGCGCAGACTCCGGCAACCGAACAACCGGCCGCAGCCCCTGAAGGAGCGCCCGCGGCGGTGGCACCGAGCGTCGGGGAGAAAATCACCATCGGATTCATCGGTGTCGGCAACCGAGGCCGGTCCAATCTCCGTTCGGTCCTCGAAAGTGCCGCCGAACAGAATATCGCCGTGGGTGCGGTTTGCGATCTGTGGGACAAGCGTCGCGATGAGGCGCGGGATCTGGCCAACCTTCCCGCTGACCGCGCTTTTACCGATTACCGGAAGCTGCTTGAGCTGAAAGATCTCGACGCGGTTTTAATTTCCACCACCGACCAGTGGCACGCCCAGATCGCGATCGACGCGCTGAACGCCGGGAAGCACATCTACGTCGAAAAGCCTTTCACCCGTTATCTTGGCGAGGCTTTCGATGTTTACGATACGGTTAAGAAAACCGGAAAAGTAATGCAGCTCGGCACGCAAGGGGCGTCGGATCCGGCTTGGGTGCGTTGCGCGGAAATCGTCAACTCGGGCGGAATTGGACCGCTTGTCTTGGCGCAGGCTTCCTACATGCGCAATTCCGGTTCGAAGGGCGAATGGAACTATCGGATTGATCCGGATTTCAAGCAGGATTCGCTGGATTGGAAGCAATGGCTCGGGCCGGTGAAGAATCGAGAGTTCAGCGCGGATCATTACTTCCGCTGGCGCAAATACTATCCGTATTGCGCGGGAATCACCGGCGATTTGATTCCGCACCGTTTGAGCCCGATGCTTTTGGCGACGGGAACGAAGGAGTTTCCGAGCCGCGTGGTTTCGCTCGGCACCCGCAGCATCCAGACGGACCGCGACGTCAACGACAACGTGCAGATCGTGGCGGAGTTTCCTTCGGGATTCGCGTTCCAAGTGATCGGCAGCACGATCAATGAGCAAGGTTTGCCGGACGTGATCCGTGGTCACCACGCGACGCTGACGATCGGCGGCGGAACGATCAACCTGAATCCGGAGCGTCCTTTTGCGGACGAAATTGATCAGGAATCGATTCAGGTCGAACGTCCTTCCGTGCAGCAGGCTCACTTGAAAAACTGGTACCAGTGCATCCGCGAAGGCGGAGAGCCGGTGGCTGGCCCGGATCTTGCGATTCGCCAGCAAACAATTCTTTCGCTGGCGGAGCTTTCCGAGCGGAAGAACGTGATGTGCCTCTTCGACGCGAAGACCCGCAAGATCACGACGGGCGACGGTCGCGAACTCGAAGCGTTGAACTACGACAACGACCCGATCGCGTAAGACGGAAGTTTTTGATTTCGGCCCGGCGGAACTGTTGTTAACGGTTTCCGCGGGGCTTTTTTTGTGCCGTTTTCCTCCGGTGTGAAAGCGAATTTTTGGATGGCGATTCGCGGCGGGCGCGGCAAGCTGGAGGGAATTCAACGTTCACCCTTATAACGAAACCCACATTATGAGCTATTCTCAATCGTCCGGAAATCCGTTCACCGTCGCCGAAGCTTCCGCCGATACGCGGGCTGCTTTTATCCGCCGCACCTATGGTCATTTGGCCGGAGCCGTGCTGGCGTTTGTCGTTATCGAATATCTGCTGTTGTCCTGGTCGGGATCGGGAGATCTCGCGATGAAAATGACGAGCGGATACAACTGGTTGATCGTTCTTGGCGCGTTTATGGGAGTTTCGTGGATCGCGGACCGGTGGGCGCAAGGTTCCGCGTCGCGTGCGATGCAATATGTGGGGTTGGCGATTTCAGTGGTGGCGCATGCGGTCATCTTTTTGCCGCTGCTTTACATCGCGACGTATTACAGCAGTCCGGACGTGATTCCGACCGCGGGAGCGATCACCGGTCTGTTGTTTCTCGGATTGACGGTTACGGTGTTCACGACGCGCAAAGATTTTTCGTTTTTGCGGAGCGCGCTGACGATCGGTTTCTTCGTGGCGCTCGGGATCATCGTGTGCAGCATTTTTATGGGCTTCAGTCTCGGTTTGGTCTTTTCCGGGGCGATGGTGCTGCTGGCGGCGGGAAGCATTCTCTACACGACCTCGAACATCCTTCACCACTACAACGAGGAGCAGCATGT
>CAZJCL010000156.1:0-6781 GCA_964544025.1 uncultured Opitutales bacterium
TCGTGTCTATTCGTGGTTAAAAACAGAGCCCAAGCCCCGTCCCCAAGCCCTTCGCTCCCTTCGCTACCGTCTGTTAAAATTCAGAGCCCAAGCCTTTCGTGTTCTCCGCGTTTTCCGTGGTTAAAAACTTCCACTTCCAAGTCTCCCTTCGCTCCTCCTGTTAAATCCCAACCCTCAAATCATCCGTGCCCATCCGTGGTTAAAAACCCATTCAAGCGAGCACCCGGAATGATTCGTGTAATTCGTGTCTATTCGTGGTTAAAAACAGAGCCCAAGCCCCCGTCCCCAAGCCCTTCGCTCCCTTCGCTACCTTCTGTTAAAATCCCGAGCCAAAGCCCTTTCGTGTTTTCCCTGTATTCCGTGGTTAAAAAAACTCCGCTTCCAAAACTTCCTGTTTATAACCTCAGATCATCCGTGCCCATCCGCGCCATCTGTGGTTAAAAACCCGAGCCCAAGCCTTCGCTCCCTTCGCTACCTTCTGTTAAAATCTTAAGCTATTCCGTGGTTAAAATCCCATTCAAGCGAGCCCCCGAAAAAAAAGATTCGTGTAAATTCGTGTCCATTCGTGGTTAAAAACCCGAGCCCAAGCCCTTCCGTGTATTCCGTGTATTGCTTCGCCATCTCCACTATCGTTCCGTCCGTGGTTAAAAAATCAGAGCCCAAGCCCCCCGCCCTCATCGCCCACATCCGTATCCCCCCTCCCCAAACAAAAAAAGGGCGACAGGATAAAATCCCGTCACCCCTAAATCTCCTTTGGATTTTGAAGCTTCTTACTGGACGGCGTCTTCGACGCTGTCGCCAGCATCTTCGGCGGTATCCTCAACGCTGTCGCCAGCATCCTCGAGACCTTCGCCGACGCCGTTACCGGTGTCGCACGCGGCGAAAGCAAGCATGCTGAAAGCCGCGAAAATGGCTACGATGTAGCGGATAATTGGGTTCTTCATTTGGTTCCTTGAGTTGGATTTTCAGAATTCGCTCGTCGAACCGAGGCAACAACCTCACCCCTGAATTCGGCCGCGAACCGAAAACCTAATCGAATTTCCCGCCTCCGGTCAATCACAACCGAAAGCCCGAAAGAATTACCGCGCACGAAGCTACGATCCCGATTCCTCCCCCTCCCCGCCACCGCCGCCAAGCAATCCCCGTATCCGGACCGCCGCCTCCGGATCGTGCGTCGGACCAGGAATCCGCCCCGACGGAATCAGTTCAATCGCTCTCTTGCCCTGAATATCGGTCAACGCTGGATCCGCTCCCTTCCCCAGCAAAAACTCTACCACCTGATCACGATTCTCGCTGACCGCGTACATCAGAACCGTCTGCAGCGTCACCGGATCGCGGGCGTTCACATCCGCGCCCCGTTCGAGCATCGCTTGAACAAGAAGAATCAAATCCGAGTCCGGCGGACTGCCCCGCATCCGTTTCGACAACGCCTCCCGAACCGCCATCACGATCGGCAACGTTCGAAATGAATAACTGCCGATCGCGTTCACGTCGGCCCCGCGCTCGATCAGATAAAGCGCGGGCTGAACGTCGCTGTAATGCCCGAGAAACTGCTGCAACAGCGTCGCCCCCTGAACCGCGTTGACATCGAACCCCTGCTCCTCGACCACCGCCCGAAGCGACGCGAAATCTTTCACGTGAGGAAGCGGCCCATTCCCTTCGAAACGTGGCGAGAAATTTCGCAACACCGGATAAGGCCGTTCCTTCGCTCCCGCTGCGCGAAGAATGGAAACGTTTTCCGCCCTCCGGTTCTGAAGCGCATATTCCAAAGGTGAACTTCCCCGCGGGTTCCTCGGGTGAACGCTCGCTCCGGCTTCCATCAACAGTCGAAGAATTGTCGCATTCCCTCCACCCGCCGCACTCTCGATCGGCCGCAAGCGTCCCGCTCCCTCCGCTTCCGGATCCGCGCCCGCCGCCAAAAGAAGTCTCACGCAATCGAGATCCTGCCGATCGACGGCCAGATTCAAGGCATATTGACCGTCCCCCCGGCGCGAATTCACGTCGGCTCCGTGCCGAATCAACAGTTCAACAAGCTCGGAATCTCCATTCTCCGCCGCCCCATGTATGGGATGAGGGGAACGGTATAACGCCAGGTTGGGATCCGCGCCTTCCTCCAGCAACCGCTTCGCGAGCACGGAATTCTTTCGTTCCACAGCGAACGCGAGAGCCGTCGATCCATGCGCCGTCGGCAGATGGAAATTCGCGCCACGTTCCAGCAGCAGATCGGCCACGTCCCCATGACCTTCCTGAATCGCATGAACCAGAGAAACCCAGCCGCGATGATCCCGGACATCCGGGGAAACGCCCGAATCGAGTAGCGCTTTCACTCGCCCGACATCGCCGGCGCGAACCGCCGTCATCAACGAAACTTCGTCGTCGCTCATCCCACGCCATTCGGCAAACACCCGGAAGTGGCCCAACCAATCGTCCGAGACGGACATCGTTTGCCGCGCCTCCTCCAAAACTTCCCGCATCCGCGGCGACATGGAACCGGTAATCAACGCGCTGCGGTGATCCTTGTCCGGCGGGTTCAAATCTGCGCCAAAAGCCAGCAGCAGACGCACCAGCTCCGGCGACGTCCCTTGCTCGACCGCCAGATTCAAAAGCGGCTTTTCCTTGTGACCGCTCGAAAGATTCGGATTTACCCCGGCTTCAAGAAATTGCCGGACCATTGTCAAATCGTTCCGCTGCACCGCCCGCGTCAGAGCGTCCGTCCCCCGCTGAACCTTTCCCAATCGTTCCGCCGGATTCCCGAGACGTTCCAAAAGAATCGCCACGCGATCCGCCGCGCCGCGCGCGATGGCCGCTCCCAAAGGCGTTTCGTCCAATGAGCTCGGAATCGCCGGATCCGCGCCGTGATCCAGCAACAGATGAAACAGCCGATCTTCCGCCGATCCGGTAGCCAAATAAAGAGGCGTGCGTCCGCCGGCACCGGGAATGTCCGGATCCGCCCCGCGAGCCAGCAAAAGCTCGGCAAACTCGTAATCCCCCGCGGCCACCGCCACCGAAAGCGCGGTTTTCCCGGCCGCTCGCCGATCGAGGTCCGCGCCCTTTTGAAGCAACGCTTCCACCGAACTTAAATCCCGTTTTTTGACAGCGGCAACCAGCGGAATATCGACCCGGCTCGCCACGCTGCCCCGCGCCGCCTGGGAACGCGCCGGACCATCCGGATCCGCCCCAAACGCCATCAGCATCCCGGCTGTCCCCGGATCGCCGCCGTTTATCGCCGCCAAAAGCGGATACAAACCGTCCGTTTCCCGCGCCCGATCCGGGTCCGCTCCCGCTGATAAAAGGAGGCCCGCCATTCCCGGCCGTTTCATCTCTACCGCCATCAGCAACGGGAAATCTCCCGTCGCCGCAACCGCGTCCGGATCCGCCCCCGCCGCGAGGAGAGCCTCCGCCACGGCGAAATGTCCGCGGCGAACGGCTACTGTCAACGGCGGCGTCCCGCCCTCGCCCGCCGCATCCAGCGCCCCAAGATCGATCAATCGCCGAACCTCGTCCAGCGCCCCCGCGAAAACCGCTCTCCGCAAAGCATCGCCCAAATCCACTTCTCGACCCGCCGCGACGCCTCCCGCGGTTTCTCCCGGCTTCGGAGCCGCCGCAGGCACCAAAACTCCGCGCTCGATCTCCCACAATTGCCCCGCCCAATCATCCATCGCCACCCAAACCGTACCCCGATCCGCCGCGATCGATGTAGCCGGATAAGGGATCGGAAACCGCACAATCCATTCGCCGCTCTCGCGGGACCAAGCCGCCACGAAAGGAGAAACATCCGACCCGCGTCCATTCCCGGCCGGACCACGAAAATCGCGATCCGCCCGCTGCCCCGCCCCAGTTTGAAAAGCCGCCCAAATCAACTCCCCATCGAACGCCACCGCCGTCGGCCCCCGCGCCCCGATCTCAACTGGTTCCGCGTCCTGTCCGGGACGGAAACGCAAAAGCGACCTTTTCCCTCCCATCCAGAAAGCTTCCCCGTCGAAAACCGCCGGCGTCACCGTCTGACGCTTGAAATCGCTCGAAGAACCCGTCCGCTTCGAACCCCGCCCAACTCCTTCCAAAGCGCCGCCCCCCTCCAACCACTCGCCCGTCCTCACGTTCAGAAACCGAACCCCGTCCGTCTCGACCAAAAGCCAATCCCCGCCCAACACAAGCTGTCGCACGCCACCGGACGTTCCTTCCCTCCGATCTTCCACCTTCCCCGCCCCCCGCTCTCCCGGAATCTCAATACGAAAAACCTGACGATCCGGAACCCGCAGATAACCAAGCAGCGGTTCTCCGCCGACCCCTCCACCAAAGAAAAGCCGCTCCTCCTGTTCCGCCAACGCGAATAGATTGAGGCTCAGCAAACCTTCCTCCAGCCCCAACCGCTCTCCCTCTCCTTCAGAAGGCAGACGAAGCAGCCCGGCTTGATCGAACGCCAGCCAAAGATCGCCCGCGCTCAACTCCAAATCCGTAACCAGTCCCTGATTTGCCATCTGATGCCAAACAGCATTTCCGCTTCCCGAGATAGGATCGTATCTCCAAACCGCGCTTCCCCCAGGCCACGCAGCATCGAACCGTTCATGCAGCCAATCCCTCTCGAAGGTTTCCGCCGAAGATCGAAGAATGTGGCCCCTGATCCAGAGATTCCCGTCCTCCGCCTCCAGATCCTCGATCCGCCACGCCGGATCGCGTTGCGCGAATTCCTCCGGCACCGGCAAAACCACCCGGCGCATCCGCGGCTCCACTTCCGGAACCGACGCAAAAGGCATCATGCGCGCCCGAAACGCCTCTGCCCGCTGCTCCTCCTCACGCTGCTCCTTCTCCTCATTGCCAAACCAGCCGCGCACCCGGTCGATCAATCCCGGCTTCGCCCCCTTCGATTCCCGTCCTGGCCCCGACGATCTCGGAGGTGCGCTCCCCGTTTTCGGAGGCGGCGAAGCTTCCCGCGCCCGAGCCTGCATCTCCTCAAACCGCAACCGGCTTTCCCTGATCCGCGCCGCGGGCGTCAGCTCCTCCAAACCGGCGATCAATTCCTCCGCCTCTTCCGGACGGCCCTGCCGATGGTAAAACTGCCGTATCTTTCCAAGCAGCTCCTCCTTCGGAAATGTTGGCAAAACAGGCGGCTCGAAGAACTCGTTCCGATAATCCTCCCAGATTCCATCGATCATCCGCTCCGCCCGTTCCTTCCCTAGATCGTCAACGGCGAATTCCAACCAATTGCCCCGAAGCTCCTGCAACGGAAGACGGCTCTTCGCGTCTCTTTCCGCCAGCGCATTCCACCGCAAAACCCCTTCGACAAACCGGTCCGCCCACTCCCGCTGCCATTCCGTACGCACACGCGTCGGCAAATCATCCGAAACCGTGTATCGGTATTCCTTGCCCTGAAGATGTCTCACGAGCGAAGCGATTCTCTTGAAAACGATCCGCGCCTCTCCCGCGGTCGCCGGATGCGTCGCGTCGAATCCGTGCTGAACGAGCCACCGCCAATATTCCCCGGTGACCCCCACATGCGTGAGCATCGGAGTCCAGTTGTTCAAACCCTCCGCCTGAAGCGAAAGCTTTTCCCAATGCGCGTAACGATTATTCGGCTCGAAAAACCGGACCGTCTCCAACAAAGCGACCCGGTACCCGCGCAAAGCCTTCTCAACGGGGCTTCCGCGAAACCCTTGAATTTCCCTCGCCTGAATCTCCAGCGATCGCTTCAACTCCCCCTCCCGGTCAAGAAGGTGACGGGCCACCGCAGCCCGCGCCGCGTCCGAAGAAGTTTTCGCTTCCACCGCCCGCGCCCGATCAACGATTTCCCGCACAAGTTCGCCCAAAAGCCGCTCCTGTTCCCGCACCTGCCCGCGCCGCACCACACGCTGAAGTTCCCCCGCTCCATCCCAAAACCAAACACGCGCCTCAACCACCACCTCCTCCAACGGCCGCCCCTCCGCCTCAACCTCCTCGT
This sequence comes from uncultured Opitutales bacterium, assembly GCA_964544025.1. Taxonomy (GTDB): domain Bacteria; phylum Verrucomicrobiota; class Verrucomicrobiia; order Opitutales; family T3Sed10-336; genus CAZJCL01. Next base: position 5,936 of record CAZJCL010000156.1, read on the forward strand.
ATTCGCCCCAAACATACAAATCCGCCACCCGCTGCCACGCCCCGTGATCCACATCCGCCAACCCGCTCAACACCATTTCCGCTTCCCCCCGCGCTGCGTCCGCTTTCGCGAAACGGAGCAAATGCAAAGCCGGCGCGTTCCCGATCTCCTCCGCCAACGCCTCCACAAACCGCTCTTCCAAATAGTCGAGCCGCCGCGCCGTATCCGCGTTCCGGAAAAAAAGCGGTGCCACCGTCTTTTGCTCCGACCGTTTTTCCAGCTCGCCCGCCGCCGCTCTCACCAAACCCACCGCGGCCTCCACCGCCTCCGAAACCTCCGCCTGACGCAGCAAAATCGCCGAACGCCGGTTTCCCGTCATGGCAATCGTCGCCTCGCCGAGCACATCCGCCCGCCGCAGATCGATCACCTCCAGCCGCAACCGCCGCGACTCATCATCCGACTCAAAACTCCCCGTCAGCAACAAATCCGCCCCCACCCAATTCCCCGCGCGAATCGCCTGAGCCGGATCCACCAATCCATACGCTCCCAGTTCCAGCTCCCGAAAAGCCGCCTCCAACTCCTGCCGCTCCACCCATTCGAAATCCGCCGTCGCATAAAGCAAACCCGCAAGAGTCTCCGCGAAATCCCGGCCCACCTCCAAGCTTCGATAAGACCGGTCGTCGCTGGAAAAATCGGTCAACGCCACCCGCCACGAACCGGAAGATTCCCCGCCCCGCAACGAAACCGAAAAAAGAAAGAGACAAACCGAAATGAAACGCAGCGTTCGTACCATGGAAAAGCTCTGAGACATTTCTCGATTTAGACGCCGCCCCCGCGCCGATCCTTTGCCCAAAAAGAAAAAAGCCG
>CAZJCL010000157.1:0-6775 GCA_964544025.1 uncultured Opitutales bacterium
GTGCGAATGATGTGCGGCACGACCAAGCCGACGAATCCGATGATGCCGCAAAAAGCGACGGTCGCGCCGACCATGAGGGCGCTGAGAACGATGACGGCGCGTTTCACCCGTTGGACGTTTATGCCGAGATGGAAGGCTTCGGATTCTCCGAGGAGAAAGGAGTTGAGGGCCTGGTTGTAGCGGAGCGCGAGAATTGCGCCGGGTAAAATCAGGGCGGCGATGATCGCGGTGGTGGTCCAGTTCGCGCCGGCCAAGCTTCCCAGCGTCCAGAAAGTGATGGAGCGCAATTGGTCGTCGTTGGCGAAAACGGTGACGAGCAAGCCGACGAACGCGCCGCCGATGGCGTTGACGGCGATTCCGGTCAGCAGCATCGCGGGAACATGCGTCCGTCCGCGCACGAGCGAAACGCGGTAGATGACAAAGGTGAGTCCGACGGCGCCGCCCATCGCGAAAACCGGCAACGCCAGCCAATCGAGCCAGCCGGAAACCGCCGCTGAAATCGTCCAACCAGCGGTTACGAGTCCTTTGATAGCGAGAGGCAGCGCGACCACCGCGAGGACGCCGCCCATGGCCGCTCCGCTGGAAACTCCGATCAGCGCGGGATCGGCGAGCGGGTTGCGGAAAAGGCCTTGCAGCATCGCGCCGGCCAACGTTAATCCCGCGCCGACGAAGATTCCGGAAATCAGGCGTGGAAGGCGGATTTGGCGGATGACCATTTCGCTCATTTCGCCGGTTTCGCCGTGATTGAAAGGGGAGAGGGCGGCGAAGACATCTTTGGCGCTGGTTTCGACGGCGCCGCCGGTGAGCGACCAGAAAGAAACGGCCAACAGCAAAATTCCGAGGGCGCCGAGCAAGAGGCCGCGGGAGGGCCGGCGCGGGAGTCGCGTTTCGGAGGCGGCGCGAGCGATTTGTCGCTGGTCCAAGCTTACTTTTGCTCCGGCCGCGTCCATTCAATGAGGCGTTCGTTCCACCGCAAAACGGCTTCTCCGAGGCGGGGGCCAAAGGAAATATCGTCGAGCGGCACCGCGTGGACCGCGTTTTGGCGAATCGCTCCGACTCCGGCGAGCGCCTTGCTTTTGAGCATCGTTTCGATGGAGGCGGGGGAGCCGCCATGGCCGGCGGATTGGCCGATCAGGATCACGTCGGGATTCATCGCGAGGATGCTTTCGCGGGAAATCGGCTGGAATCCGGAGAATTTCTGGGCCGCGTTGCGTCCGCCGGCGAGACGGATGAGCGTGTCGGCGCGGGAATCGACGCCGGCCGCCATTCCGCCCGAAGCGCTGCCAGGCGGTTCGAGGAGGAAAAGGACGGACGGTTTTTCGCGCAGTTGTTTTTCGGCGCGTTTTTGGGCTTCGTTCAATTGGCCGTCGATTTTTTGGAGGAGCTTTTCGCCTTCTTGGGGCCGGTTCAGTTTTTCGGCGACGAGGCGAACGGATTCGCGGAGGTCGTCGACTTTGACCGGATCGGGCAGCCAGACGACCGGCACTTTAACGCGTTCCAGCATTTGGCGGGCGGGGGGAGGGCCGAGCGCGCCGGAAGCGACGATGAGGCTGGGATTCATGGCGAGCACGCCTTCGGGCGAAATCTGGCGGATGTAACCGACCTGCGGCAGATTCCGCACTTGCGGCGGATAGGTGCTGGAGAGGTCGACGGCGACGACGGATTTTCCCGCGCCCAGTGCCCAGACGATTTCCGTGGCCGAGCCGCCGATGGTGACGATCCGGTCTTGCGATTCCGCCGAGACGGCTTGCGGCAAGAGCGCGCAGGCGGCGAGCCAGGCGAAAAAAGGACGAATTCGATGACTGAAAAATCGGTTCACGAGGCGGAATTTCCCGGGTAAATATTGACAACGCAAGTTTAAATGGGATTGAATCTCAGTCTCAAACTAAGAGAAGTCGCCGGTTTCCGGAAGACGATTTTTGTTATTTTTTTATTTGCGTTTGCCGCGCGAAGATCGTTTTCATCGCAAAATGAGACTGAGTCTCGTTTGCAGTGAAGTTCGGAGCCGCGACGGATGCGAGTTCCGAATGACGCTGAAAGCAGCATCGCTATCATGAAAACAACAGCACGAAAAAATTTGGGCCAAATCGGGCTCGCTTGCGCGGCTTTGGGTTGTCTGGCTTCCTCGCTTCCCGCGGCGACGATTTTCCTGACGGACGAAAACGCCGTGGCTTCCGCGAAATGGGATACCTGGTCGTGGGCGGAGAAAACGGCGGGATCGAGCGGTTCGCAAGGCGCGGCGCAGAACGTGACCAGCAATGGAGCGTTTGCGTTCACCGGAACGGATGTGACGACGAGTATCCTGCTGACGATCGGGCCGGCCGGCGGATTGATCGCGGGCGGAGATACGTTTTACGCGTTCGACGGCGCGTTCGCGTGGTCGGTGACGGGGGAGTTCAACGCGAATGTCGATTTCGTGCGGGTGAGCTACAGTCTCGTTCCGGATGACCGCGGGACGAATCCGTTTCCGAACGGTCCGGCCTTGGATATCGGTGCGACGGAATATCGCAGCGGCGTTTATGAGGACCTGGACAATGGGAGAGCGATTTTCTTCATGGATTTCGCGCTGACGAATCCATCGAGCGCTTTCACCGCCACCTTTGGGGATAACGCGATTCCGCCGATTCCGCATCAGAGCCACCGTTCCCTCGACGCGATCCAGATCGAAGGTTTTTCGGGCATCGCGCCGTCGCCGATTCCGGAACCGTCCACCTACGCGCTCGGCGCGGGAATCGGGGCGTTGGGGCTTGCGTTCTTGCGCCGTCGTTTCCGGCGGAGTTAACTCCTCCTTTTTTAGAAATCGGGTTCGGCGGCGTTTCCGCGAAGTGCCGCCGGACCCTTTGTTTTCCGCAGAACGATGGTATTGAAAAGGCAATTTCCGAGGATGAAACGCGTGGCGGCGGCCGCGGTATTTTTGGCGGCGCTTCCGTTGGCGCGGGCCGAGTTTGTCATTCCCGAATATCCGGCGGGTGCGGAAACGGAATTCGCCTGGTGGGACGCGTTCACCGATTCTTTTACCGATTTTCAGTTGCCGGAGGTGGGCGAGCCGGTGGGGCCGTTTCCGTCGGGCGGGGAGGGGAATTTGCCGAACAATTCGGCTTCGACGAATTTCGGGGCGCTGTTGATTCAGAACGGGCCGGATCAGGGAACGGTGATCAGCGGTTCGGGCGGGATTTACAGCACCAGCGGATCGCCGACGAAGTTTCTGATTTTCGACCAGCCGGATTTTGAGGCCGATTCGGTGCTTTTGCAGGTGCGGACGCTCGGGACGATGCCGGATTTGGATGGGGCGCGTCTGTTTTACCGGGAAACGGAAAACGGGGTTTTGCGGGCGGCGGGGGCACCGTCGGGTCGCGGTTTTTTGCAAAGTAGCGGAAGTTTTTTCGCGATGTGGGAATGGGACCTTTCGGAGGAGACGGTTTACGATTTCTTCGTCGTTTTCGGGGCGGTGGAGAGAATGATGAGTTTGCAGGAGGTGCAGCTCGATACGTTCGATCAAAAAACGAGCAATCTCGGCGTGGCGTTGCGGATCGAAACCAGTTCCCTTTTCGTCACGGTGGGCGAAGTAGCGCACAACCGGATCGGCGAATCCCAGCCGCGCGCGACGTATCAGGTGGGCGACCGTGTGGAATTGCGCGCGACCGCCAATTCCGTTTACGGGCATGAGTTCGTCGGTTGGACGGGCGATATTTCCGGGAGCGAAAATCCGGCGACATTGACCATTACGGAATCTCCGTCGGTGACGGCCGTTTTCGCGCCGCGGAATTACGACGTTTGGACGTATAACCAGATCAATCCGTTTCGCACGCCGCCCCCGTATTCCGTGCGCGCCGCGATCGACGCCGATCCGGATGGGGACGGTTTGAACAATCTTCTCGAATACGCGATCGGCGGTTTGCCGGAAGAAGTTTACGATTTGGGGGAGATCCAGCCGCGGACGGAGGTTTCCGGAGCGGGCGAGCCGAGTTTTGTTTACCGGCGTCAAATGGCGGTGACCGACCTGATTTATCGAGTGCTGGTTTCGGAGGATTTGGTCAACTGGCACTACAATGGCGACGGAAGCGGCGTCATTTATACCGAAGAACTTCCCGATCCGGCTTTCAACGGAGACGGAACCGAAACCGTCGCGGTGCGTCCGGCGGCCGGAATTTTCCCATTGAGCGGCCGCTTGTTTTTCCGGCTGCAAGTCATACATCAATCTGAATCATGAAAACGCGTTTCCCAATCCACGCTGGTCCGGCGAATTTCGTCCGGCGCGCAAAGGGATTTACCTTGATCGAGCTTTTGGTGGCGATCGGGGTCATCGGCATTCTTTCCAGCGTGCTGTTGGCGGGGGCGGGCGCGGCTCGCGAGGCCGCTCACCGGAGCGCGGTCACTGCGGGCGCCCGGTCGCTGATTTTGGCTTATTTGACGACGCCGCTGGAGAACAACGATCATTACATGATGGGTTACGGCGACGCGGGAACGACGATCGAACCGCCGAGCGGAGCGCCGATCTCCAGTTCCAGCGAAGAGGCGAAGCGTTATCCGTGGCGGATCGCGCCGTATCTCGACAACAACGTCGGGAATCTCTACGTCGGCAAACACGCCGCGTTTTACGAGCAACAAGCCATCGACAGCCCTTACACGGCGAGCCTGCATCCGTCGTTCGGGATGAACAGCGTGTTTGTCGGCGGACATCGCGACGGGCGGCAACACGATCCCGGTTACACGCCGGGCGGACGCGGGGCGGCCAATCCGGCGTTTCCCGCCGATTTCTGGGTTTTGCGTCCGGGCGACGCGTATCATCCGTCGAATCTGATCGTGTTCGCGACCAGCCGGTACACGCCGCCAGAAGGTTATTCGGATTACGTCGGTTTTTACCGGCTCAACGCGCCGAAGTCGCCCGCTTCGCCGGTCTGGGGCGCGTATCGTTCGGACATTCCCGCATCTCTCGGTTTCGTTTCGCTCGAATACGGAGGAAAAGCGGTGGTCGCGCATCTGGATGGAAACGTGCGTTTGCTCGACGAAACGCAGCTCCGCGACATGCGCCGCTGGTCCAACCAAGCCGCGATGCACGACGACCCGGACTTTTCGGACTGGGGGAAATAGTGATCGCACGGGTTCGGTAGCTGCCGCTGGGGAGCGGTGGGTTGCGGTTGCGGAAAATACGGAGATGCGCGGAGGAACCGCTTTTTTTTTAAACGCCGCTGAGGAAATACGGCGATCTCGAGCGTTTCGTCGCTGGGTTTTACGCGATGCCCAAGGTTTCCTTAAGTTTTCCTTAAGCTTTCTTCATATTTTGGCGGTTTGACTTCATCCAGCTTTGCTTCCACGGTGAACGGGAATCAGCCGGAAATGACGTGAACCAGATTCTTCGCCGCATCGAACTTCTCCGAAATGAGGTTCCGGATTGGAAAATATATCCATTCTCGATCCCGGTTATCAAGACGTTGGATCAACTCGATTTTGACGAGCGCGTGACGATTTTTGCAGGAGAAAATGGATCCGGGAAGTCCACGCTCATTGAAGCGATCGCCATCAAAGCCGGATTCAATCCTGAGGGAGGTACCAGGAATTTCAGTTCGGCCCACCGGCCAAGCGAATCGAATTTGAAAATTTACCTCCGCCTCGCCAGGGGAATCCGCCGGGAGAAGGGCGGGTTTTTTCTTCGGGCGGAGACGATGTTCAATGTATCGACGGAAGCTGAAGCTTACGCGATGTATGGATGGGAAAAACTTCACGAGAAGTCTCACGGAGAAGCGTTTCTCTGGCTCGTGATGAATCGGTTCAAAGCGGGCGGACTGTATATTTTGGACGAACCGGAGGCGGCGTTATCCCCGCAACGGCAATTGGTTTTACTTGCGAGGATGCGTGAACTTGTGGACCAAGGAGCGCAATTTATCCTCTCCACGCATTCGCCGATCCTGATGGCATTTCCCGCCGCCAGTATTTTCTTGCTGACCGACGAAGGGATACAAAATGTTCGATACGAGGAAACCGAGCATTACATGGTGACCAAGGCATTCCTAATGAATCCAACCCGCATGTTGAACGAACTCTGGGGACGGCCGGATGACGTGCGGATCGAGTAAGATGGGCGGCACGTCCGGCAAAGCCGACGAAGATCGAAATGCTCAGCCCGACCCCTTGCGGCCTCCGACCCCTTGCGGCTCCTCCTTCGCTCCACAAACGGGGGAAATGGGTTTTCGCTTCGAAAATGCCGATGGTTTTCATTTCTCCAACAGACCATTGGTTGGTTGGTCGTCAAGGGTCCGAATAGTCTTCGGTGTTTGATTGACCCGGTTCACTCTTTTCGGAAAACGCGCAGAATGAGCGGCCATTTCACGGGAATCCGGCCAGCGCGCCATGCGTCAGTGAACGCCGGCTGAAACCGGTTCACGATGTCTTCGCCGGTGCGGTCGCGATGATAGCGAGTGGCCGACCATGAGCGAAGATGCGCCAGATAATCGTCCAAATTCCACAGCACAGATGCTTCGAAGCCGGGACTGGAAATTTCGGGAAGAGGCGGATGTATCGAATGATATCCTTCGTGCAGGATGGCGATCCGTTCGGGCCAGAAGGAAGAGATGGCGGTTTTGAAATCCTCCAGAACGCGATCGACTTCGGGTTCGACGACCGGCCAATTGTAACCCCAGAAAGCCAACACGCCGCCTTTCTTCAGAACGCGCATAACTTCCGCCCAGAAACGTGCGAGATCGAACCAGTGGAGCGCTTGGGCCACGGTAATTAAATCAACCGATTCCGGCTCGATTCCCGATTCTTCGGCTGACGC
>CAZJCL010000158.1:0-6741 GCA_964544025.1 uncultured Opitutales bacterium
TTCATTTGCAGCGGACGCAAGGAAGACGCCGGCCCCACCAACAACTGGGTCGATCCCGCCGAAATGAAGGTCAAGCTCCGCGAGCTTTTCTCCGGCTGCATGCGCGGACGCACCATGTACGTCGTCCCGTTCAGCATGGGCCCACTCGGTTCCCCCATCGCCGAAATCGGCGTTCAAATCACCGATTCCCCCTACGTCGTTTGCAATATGCGGATCATGACCCGCATGGGGGCCAAAGTCCTCGAAATCCTCGGCCAAAACCGTTTCGTCCCCTGCATCCATTCCGTCGGCGTCCCCCTCGCCCCCGGTCAGCAAGACGTCCCGTGGCCCTGCGATCCCGACAACCGCTACATCGTCCATTTCCCCGAGGAACGCGCCATCTGGTCCTACGGCAGCGGATACGGCGGCAACGCCCTTCTCGGCAAAAAGTGCCTCGCCCTCCGCATCGCCTCCTGCATGGCCCACGACGAAGGTTGGATGGCCGAACACATGCTCATCCTCGGCGTCGAGGAGCCTTCCGGCAAAAAAACCTACGTCGCCGGCGCCTTTCCCAGCGCTTGCGGAAAAACCAACTTCGCGATGCTCGTTCCGCCCGACGGATTCGACGGCTACAAAGTCTGGACCGTCGGCGACGACATCGCCTGGATAAAACCCGACGAAAACGGACGCCTCCACGCCATCAACCCCGAAGCCGGCTTCTTCGGCGTTGCCCCCGGCACCTCCGAAAAAACCAACCCCAACGCCATGGCGACCCTCCGCGAAAACACCATTTTCACCAACGTCGCCCTCACTCCCGACGGCGATGTCTGGTGGGAAGGCATGACCGACCAACCGCCCGCGAAATGCATCGATTGGCAAGGCCAGGAATGGACGCCCGATTCCGGCCGCAATGCCGCCCACCCCAATTCCCGTTTCACCGCTCCGGCCTCCCAATGTCCGACCATCGATCCGGATTGGGAAAAACCCGAAGGCGTTCCGATCAGCGCCTTCATCTTCGGAGGCCGCCGCTCCGCCACCGTTCCCCTCGTTTTCCAAACCTTCAACTGGACCCACGGCGTCTACATGGCCTCCACCCTCGGCTCCGAAACCACCGCCGCCGCCGCCGGAAAAATCGGCCAGGTCCGCCGCGATCCCATGGCGATGCTCCCCTTCTGCGGCTACCACATGGCCGATTATTTCAACCACTGGCTCAACATCGGACGCCACATCCCCGATCCGCCCCGCATCTTCATGGTCAACTGGTTCCGCAAATCCGCCGACGGCAAATTCCTCTGGCCCGGTTTCGGCGAAAACATGCGCGTCCTCAAGTGGATCGTCGACCGGGTTCGCGGCCGCGCCTACGCCGTCGAAAGTCCGCTCGGCTGGATGCCCCGCCACCAGGACATCGAATGGAACGGCCTCCCCGATTTCCCCGCCGAAACTTTCGACAAACTCATGGAGGTCGACCGCGAACTCTGGAAACTCGAAACCCACCAACACGAAGACCAGTTTCTCCGCCTCTACAACCGCCTCCCGAAAGAGTTTCTTTACGAACGCGAACTCCTCGTCTCCCGCCTCTGGAGATCCGCCGAAATCTGGCACGTCCCAAGCCGCCCTCCCTCCAAATAACCGCCCAACGCCCGTTCCGGGAAAACCTGATCCGGCGACCGGTTTCCGGCCCTATTGTTGACCAGAATCCCTTCTGGTATCTTCCCGACGTGCCATCGGGGATAATCAGAAAAACAACGTCGAAATCGCGTGAAAACCTTCTCTCGCGAACGGAAAAACAACCTTCGCGAAGGCGGCCGGCCGCTACCCCGCGTTCCGCCTTCCTCCAGGACTTTCCAGTGGAAAACGCCACCGAAATTCTTCGCGTTTGGCGGAAACAGCTGGCCGATTCTTCCCGAGACCGCTTCGCCCCTTCCTCCGATATTCTGGAAACGATTCTCGCCCAACTTACCCTTCTCCTGAAACCCGCGAGCCCGGGAAAACCGGCTTCCATTTCCGATCAAAACGCCGCCGAAGCACTCCGGATGACCTCCGAACTCGCGCGCCTGAGCCCCGACCTCCTCCACGTCTATCTCGTTTGCCGCGAATCTCTTCAGGAGTTCGTTAAATCGTGCGACTTCGTCAAAAAACTCACCGCCGCCAACCGTAAACTCCTCCTGCTAAAAATCGATGCCGCGTTCAGCATCCTGATCCACCACCAAATCCACGCCTTTTCCAAAGCCGCCGACCTCGACACCAATTCGCGGCCCGCCGAAATCGCCCCGCTCCCGCCCTTCGCCGCGTCTCTTCCTCAGCAATCCTGCTCCGCCTAAGTCATTCACGTTTTTTCATGAAATCGTCCAAATCAGCAGCCACGTTCAACAAAACCGCCCCGAAGCGCGCCAAATCCGCCCCGGCCGCGAAACGCTCCGCCGACACCGGCTCCGTCGCCGTTGAGGAAGAACCCGCGTCCCAAGCGATAAAACGCGGATCCGGCGTCCCGGCTGGCACTAAACCAACCAGCCTTCCCCGCTCCGAACCGGAAAACGTGACGCCGATCGGCAAAGAGACTCCGCTCAGCACCAAACGCCGCAAAGACGCCTCCAAAGGCGTTCGCCAGGAGCAAAAACGCCTCGAACCCGGAAAAACCACCATCGTCAGCAACCTCGACGTCGGCTACGGAAACGCCCTCTTCATTCGCGGCTCCGGCGCCGGACTCACCTGGGAGCAAGGACAAGCCCTCGAATGTTTCGGCCCGGACCAATGGGTTTGGCAAGCCGACAACGACATCGAGCCCTTCGAATTCAAGCTCCTCATCAACGACGAAATCTGGAGCCAGGGCGAAAACTTCACCGCCACCCCCGGCGACCGCATCACCTGCAACCCGCAGTTCTAAATCGCCCGCCGCAATTCCCGCAGCCAAAGCCGCAACGGATCCCACATCCCTTGCGGCCCCCAATCCACCGTAGCATCGACGCTTCGTCGATAACCGCCAGCCCTCGCCGCCTCCCCAACACCCACCCGTAGCATCGGCGCTTCGCCGATGACCGCCCCCGCTAAACCCCCCGAAATCCCCGAATTCCGTTCTTTCCAACTCCCCCACCCGCCCCACAAACTGCGGAAATGCAACAGCCTGAAAAGCAGACGCCACGAACCGTCGCCGTCATCGATATCGGCAGCAACACCATCAAATTGCTCGTCGCCTCACGCGATCCGCACATCCGTGCCATCTCCGAAACCTTCCGCCACACCCTCGAGACCCGTCTCGGCAAAGGAATCTCCGCCGCCAACCCCACATTCTCCCTCGAAACGATCGAACAAGGCGCAAACGCCGTCGCCGAACTCGTTTCCATCGCCCGCGAATACCAACCGGAATCGGTTAAAATCGTCGCCACCAGCGCCGTCCGCGACGCCGCCAACCGCGAAGACCTCCGCCACGCGATCCGCGCCCAAACCGGCCTCCACCTCGATATCATCACCGGCCAACGCGAAGCCGAACTTATCGGCGCCGCCATCCAGCTCGATCCCGCAATCTCCGCCGACGATTTCTACGTCTTCGATCTCGGCGGCGGCAGCCTCGAATGCCTCCGCTTCCGCCGCAAAAAACTCGAACAAACCGTCAGCCTCCCCCTCGGCTGCGTTCGCCTCACGGAGAAACTCGTCCCAAATCCTCACGCTCCTCTCCAAGCCGACGCCGCCCGCCGAATCGCCGCCGAAGTCCAACGCGTTCTCCACGAAAGCGGTTTCGAATTTTCGCTTTCCGAAACCGCCATCGCCGTCGGCACCGGCGGCACATTGACCGTCAGCCTCGATATCCTCGCCGCCAAACAAAACAAAACCCTCCACGAAATCCCCCGGTTCCTTTCCGGCGAAAACCTCCGCCAACTCCTCGAACAAATCGGCTCCCAACCCTACCCGGACCGCCTCAAAATTGAAAAACTCTCCCCCGGCCGCGCCGACGTTTTCCCCACCGCCCTCGCCACGTTCCTCGCCCTCATCGATCTCACCAAAACCGACGGCCTCCACCTCTCCCTCCTCAACCTCCGCTACGGCCTCGCCGCCGAACTCCTCCGCTAACCGGCAAAACCGCGCCCATTCGCGCATTTTCTTTTGCTTGGCCCGCGCTTCCGTGAGTAAGTATCGGCTTTCATGAATTTTTCCCTCGACAGCGCCCAACCGGCGCCGATGCCGCCCATCGATTTCCGCGCCGAACTCAACGACGAGCAATACGCCGCCGTCACCGCCGATTTCGGCCCGGCCCTCGTCCTCGCCGGCGCGGGTTCCGGAAAAACCCGAACCCTCACCTACCGCGTCGCCTTTCTTCTCCACCAAGGCATGCGCCCCGGCGAAATCCTCCTCCTCACTTTCACCAACAAAGCCGCCAAGGAGATGCTCCAGCGCGTCGAGGATCTCACCGGCGTTCCCGCCCACCGATTCTGGGGCGGCACTTTCCACCACGTCGGACAACGCATCCTCCGCATCCACGGCGACCTCGTCGGACTCGGCAAAGGCTACACCATCCTCGACTCCGCCGACGCCGATTCGCTCATGAGCGAGGTCGTCAAAGAAACCGATCCCAATTTCTTCAAAGACAAAGCCAATCCCAAGGGCAAACTGCTCGCCGACATGCACAGCATGGCGCGCAACACCCAACTCCCGCCCGACGAAGCGATCCGGCGCTTTTTCCCGCAACACGAAAAACTGACCGCCAAATGCGAACGGTTTTTCGACGCCTACCAGAAGAAAAAACTCGAACAACAGGTCACCGATTACGACGACCTCCTCGAATACCTCCTCATTCTCCTCCAGAAAAACGAGGACGTCCGCACCTACTACCAAAACCGTTTCCGCTACATCCTCGTCGACGAATACCAGGACACCAACGTCCTCCAAGCCCGGATCGTCGATCTCCTCGGCGCGCATCACAACGTCATGGCGGTCGGCGACGACGCGCAATGCATCTACACCTGGCGCGGCGCCGATTTCACCAACATCCTCACTTTCCCCGACCGCCATCCCGGCACCGAAATTTACAAAATCGAAACCAACTACCGCAGCTCGCCCGAAATCCTCGGTCTGGCCAACGGCGTCCTCCAAAACCAGGCCCCCGGTGCCGGTTTCTTCAAAGAACTTCGCGCCTCCCGCGGCAGCAACGTCCTCCCCTACGTCGTCCAAGCCGTCGATGCCCGCGAACAAGCCGACTTCATCATCAAACGCCTCTCCGGCCTGATCGACGAAGGTTACAACCTCTCCGACATCGCGATTCTCTACCGCGCCCACTACCAGGCGCTCGACCTGCAAATGGAACTCTCCCGCCAGGGAATTCCGTTCCAGATCACCAGCGGAATCCGTTTCTTCGAACAAGCCCACATCCGCGATCTCGTCGCCCAAATCCGCTTCGCCTACAACCAGCGCGACCTCACCTCGTTCCAGCGCGTTTCGGCCCTTCTTCCCAAAATCGGCCCCAAAACCTCGATAAAACTGCACACGCTCGCCACCGAGCTTTCCGCGAAACAAAAGATTTCCATCGCGGAAGCCCTGCTCGCCGATTCGATTCAGAAAAAAGTCCCGGCCGCCGCCAAAGAAGAATGGCCGAAACTCATCTGGTCCCTGCGCGACATGGCCCAGGCCATCTCCCTCCGCTCCCCCGCCGAAGTCGTGGAAATCGGCATGGACAGCTGGTACGGCGACTACGTCCGCGGCGCCTACGCCAACTACACCAGCCGCATGGACGACCTCAAAAGCCTCGTCGGATTCGCCGGCCGTTTCACCGAAATGCCCGACCTCCTCGCGCAACTCGTCCTCCTCAACTCCGAAACCACCGACCGCTCCGTCGAGCACGAGGACGAACGCCTGAAACTCACCACCGTCCACCAAGCCAAAGGACTCGAATTCCCCGTCGTTTTTGTCATCGGTCTCGCCGAAGGACTTTTCCCGCTCCGCCGCGCCGTGGAGGAGGAAAACGTCGAAGAAGAGCGCCGCCTTTTCTATGTTGCCGTCACCCGGGCAAAGGATGAACTTTATCTCTGCTATCCGCGGATTGCCGGCGGGAACGGCCCTCCGATGGGGATGAAGCCAAGCCGGTTTCTCCAGGAACTTCCCGAACACGTGTATGAAATTCTCCGCCTCCAAAGCCGCCGCTGGTAAATTCCTCCTCCTGGCGCTCCTCACGCTCGCTTCCGCCGCGCCGCTTCCCGCCGCGGAAATCCCCGAAGCCCGCGTCGCCGCCGCCTATCGCGACGCGGAACAATTCTACCGCATCTCCGAATTCTTCACCGGAAAAGAAAGCACCGGCGGCGACATAATCCTCCGCACCGATCCCACCGAGCGCGGCGGCTATTATTTCACCGTAAAACTCCCCCGCTATCCCTACCGGACCGAAGTCCCCGCGGCGGTCCAACTCCAGGTAATCCTCCCCGGCGACGTCGACCCAACCCTCTTCGAGTTCCCGCTCGGCCCCCACCGCCGCCGCAATCCGCTTATCCTCGTTGGCCTCACCGGAAAAAACTGGCCCGATTCCTCGGCTCACCCGCTCGCCTGGCAAATCACCTTCCACGATTCCGAAGGCCAGCCAATCGCCCGCCAAAAAAGCTTCCTCTGGGGCGAAAACTAAAACCGGCCCATTGTCGCAAAAAGCCACATTTTCCCCTTGCCCTTTGCCCAAAAACGCAAAAGGTATCTCCTTTCCCTTGTGGGGGATTAGCTCAGTTGGTTAGAGCGCTTGCTTGACATGCAAGAGGTCGGCGGTTCGAATCCGCCATCTCCCACCATCCC
>CAZJCL010000159.1:0-1888 GCA_964544025.1 uncultured Opitutales bacterium
TCGGCGGTTTCGGGGGAGCGGAATTTTGGGCTGATCGTTTCGAATCCGCCGTATTTGACGGAGGAGGAGTGGGAAACGGCGGAGCCGGAGGTGCGGGATTTCGAGCCGAAGGAGGCGTTGGTGGCAGCGGAGGAGGGGCGGGCGGATTTGGAGAGGATTTTGCGGGAGGCGCCGGGGTTTCTGGCGGAGGGTGGATGGTTGGCGCTGGAGACGGGGATCGCGCAGCACGGGGAACTGGCGGAAGTGGCGCGGGCGAGCGGGTTTTTGGAGGTGGAGTCGTTGCGGGATATGAGCGGGCGGGAGAGGTTCTTTCTCGGCGGAGTTTGAAGGTTTGAAGGTGGGAAGGTGGGTTTAATGTTTGAGGTTTAATGTTTAAGGTTAGCGGGGAGAATGGGGGGGCGAATGTCCAACGTCCAATTCCAACGTCGAACTTTGAACTTTGAACCTTGAACCTTGAACTTTGAACGTTCGAGGTTGTGGGTTGATGGGGTGGGGGATTGGGGGTATAAATGGTGGTCCATGGGGACGAAGTTTTCGGAGTTGCGAATTGATTTTGAGCGGTTGCGGGGGGATTTGCTGGCGTTGGGGGAGATCGGGCGGAATCGGGATCGGGGTGTTTACCGGATGGCTTTCACCGATGCCGATATGGAGGGGAAGCGGTGGCTGATGCGGCGGATCGAGGAGGCGGGTTTGGTGGCGGCGATGGATGGAGCGGGGAATGTTTCGGCCCGGTTGGAGGCGCCGGACGAGCGGCCGTGCGTGTTGGCGGGGTCGCATATCGATTCGGTGCCGAATGGCGGAATTTTCGATGGGGCGCTGGGGGTGTTGGCGGCGGTGGAGGCTTTGCGGCGGATGCGGGAGGCGGGGGTGGAGACGGTGTGGCCGGTGGAGGCGATCGCGTTTTCCGATGAGGAGGGGAGGTTTGGCGGGATGTTTGGATCGCAGGCGGTGGCGGGGGAACTGGATCCGGAGCGGATTCATTTGGCGCGGGATTTGTCGGGGGTGACGGTGATCGAGGCGATGGGGGAACATGGGCTGGACGCGATGGATGCGTTGCAGGCGCGGCGGGATCGGCGGAAGGTGGCGGCTTATGTGGAGTTGCACATCGAGCAGGGGCCGGTTTTGGACACGGAGAATGTTTCGGCGGGAGTGGTGGAGGAGATTACGGGGCTTTTCAAGTGGTCGGCGCGGTTGCATGGAGTGGCGAATCACGCGGGGACGACGCCGATGGAGATGCGGCGGGATCCGTTTTCGGGATTGGCGGAATTCGCGGGGGAGATTCCGCGGATTTTGGAGGAGCATGGGAGCGATTTGAGCCGGGCGACGATCGGGAGGGTTGATTTGCGGCCGGGGGCGGCGAATACGATCCCGGGCGAGGTGGTGTTTTCGTTGGATGTACGGGATATCGCGGCGGAGAATCTGGAGGCGTTGCACGACGCGTTTCGGCGGACGTTGTCGGCGATCGGGCGGCGGCGGTCGTTGATGTTTGATTTCGAGATTTTGAGCCGGATCGAGCCGGTGGCGTGCGACCGGCGGATCGTGGAGGCGGTGGAGGGGAGCGCGCGGCGGCTGGCGGTGCCGAGTCGCCGGATGCCGAGTGGGGCGGCGCACGATGCGCAGACGATGGCGGGGCTGGCGCCGGTGGGGATGATTTTTGTGCCGAGCAAGGGGGGGATCAGTCATTCGCCGGCGGAATGGACGGCGTGGCAGGATGTGGAGAACGGGGCGAATATTTTGCTGCAAACGCTGTTGCAGCTGGCGAACGATCCGGAGTTGCCGAATGAGGATTGGGCGGCGGGGGCGGTTCGCGAACGATCCAAAGCAATCAACGTAAACGCGGCAGAGGAAGAAGATTTTTAACCACGAATGGACACGAATTCACACGAAT
>CAZJCL010000159.1:1988-6735 GCA_964544025.1 uncultured Opitutales bacterium
CTATCGCCGCTTCGTTGCGTCGTGGTAACCCTGCTGATTTTTTGGGATAAATTGAATGAGAGAAAAAACAGAGGAAATTTTGCCGATTGATATCGATCCGTTGCGGGATGTTTACCGGGAAACGATCGGGCATTCGCCGGCGCACCAGAAGAAATTGGCGGCGGGGGACGCGGCGTTGTTGACGATCGATTTGCAGTATCTGGACGCGGCGCGGGGTTATGGGGTGTTCGCGGAGGGAGCGAGTTCGGGGGTATCGCCGGAAGCGCAGGAATATTATTTCGAGACGCTGGAGTCTCGGGTTTTGCCGAATGTGCGGCGTTTGCAGGATACGTTTCGCGGGGCGGGTTTGGAGGTGATTCATATCCGGATTCAGGCGTTGACGCGGGATGGCCGGGATCGCGGGCTGGGGCACAAGCGGCTGAATTTGCTGGCGGCGCCGGGATCGAAGGAGGCGGAGTTTTTGCCGGAGGTGGCTCCGGTGGGGGACGAGATTGTGATCAACAAGACGTCGAGCGGGGTTTTTTCGACGACGAATCTTTATTACGTGCTCAAGAATATGAACATCAGCGCGTTATTTGTGGCGGGTGTTTATACGAACGAGTGTGTGGACACGACGGTTCGGGCGGCGTGCGATTTGGGGTTTTATGTGACGTTGGTGGAAGATGGGTGCGCGACGGTGACGCCGGCGTTGCATGAGGCGACGATTTCGACCTTGCGGGACCGGTATGCGCGGGTGATGACTACGGAGCAGGCGTTGCGGGAGGTGGAGCGGTTCGCGGCGGAGGGAGGAGAGACGGGGTAAAATGGAAGAGCGAATGGACCTTTCGCGGAATCGTGGGGTCTTGTTGAGATGTTTTCCGGAAATGCGCTGAAAAAGTCTAGACTATGTGCTAACTTTTTCCGAACACTTCCTGAACAATCAGTTTCTGCCCTTGTCACGTGGGGTGGTAAATCATTTCAACTATTCGACTTATTCTACCAATGTTTGCCCGTTTCTCTCCTGAAAGCGGCCGCGAATCGCGCGGTTTTACACTTATTGAACTTTTGACGGTGATCGCGATCATCGGCATTTTGGCGGCGATCCTGATTCCGGTGGTTGGCGCGGTCCGCGAATCGGCGCGGGCTTCGGCTTGCACTTCGAACATGCGGCAGATCGGCCAGGGGTTGCTGATGTATGTCTCGGATAACGAGGGGAAGGCACCGATGGGTCGCGACGATGATCGCAACGAATTGGAAGGCGGCGGCGGAGCCACGAGTTTGGCGAGCACGTTTCACTATGTCGTTTGGCCTTATGTGCATGGGACGCTGGAGTCACTGAACACCGACGGGAATGCCAATACGGTGCAAGGTCAGAGCATGATGGAGAACGTTTTCCATTGCCCGACCCGTTATTATGGCGCGCGGGTGGCGGCCGAGGCTCCGGCGGATATGTTCGTTAGCGGTAAAACGGATTCTTTCGGCTCCGCCCGGTATCATTACGCGATCAACACGATGGCCGCGCCAGGCCGGAACATCCGGGCGGAAGTGCCGGTGGACGGGATGACGTCCCCTTCACGGACCGTGGCGGTGGTGGAGAGCTATTACTGGTATGAAACGGAAAATTACTATTTCAACCAGTTTGGCGTGGTGCCTCACAACGGATCGGCGAACTTTCTGTTTTACGATGGCCACGTGGAGCGGTTGTCGCGGGCGGCGATTCCTCCGAAATCCGAGGCAAGACGGTCGGTTTTCTGGGCGGGCGACAATGCCACGATGTAAACCGCGTCGGATCTCTTTAGCATTTAATGAAAAGCGCTTGTTGCCGGTGGCGATGAGCGCTTTTTTTTTGCGTTTTTTCCGCGGTCGCAGCGTTCGGTTGAATGTGTCGGAAGTGATGGGGAAGTGTCTTGACGTGGCCCTTGTTTTTGGACAGCTTCGCCGTTCTATGCTCAGCTCTCCCCTCCCCAATTCAAGCGACGAACTGGATTTGTTGCGCCCGGCGGAACGGGTGTTGCGTTTTTTATCGGCGGAATTCGAGCGGGCGGAGGCGCAGGAAGGAGGGCGGTTGCCGTCGGTGCGGCAATTGGCGGGGCGGTTGAAGGTTTCGACGGCGACGGTGCAGAGCGTGTTTCAGAAACTGGCGGAGGAGGGGAAAATCCGGTCGGAGGTGGGGAACGGGAGCTTTTGGCTGGCACCGCCGAAAACGGCGTCGCGGGTTTTGCGGGTGGGAATCAATTTGGCGGATCCGTTGGAGGCGGTTCCGGCGGTCTGGCTGCGGGAGATTTACGGGGGGATGTTGCACGCGCTTTTGCAGTCGAAGAGGCCGATGGTTTTGCGTCCGATCGCGGGGGAAAGGGCGGGGGCGGGAAACGAGGAGGATTTGGATGGTTTAATCATTTTTCCGCAGCCGGGTTATCTGGATTTGCGGGCGCGTTGGGAGAAGGCGGGGCGGGCGCTGATGAGCTTGAATCCGCCGGACGAGATGGCGACGGCGAATTTCATTTCTCCGGATTATTTCGGGTCGAGTCGCCGGTTGGGGGAGGTTTGGAAGCGGAGCGGGCGGCGGCGGATTTGGCTTTTGATGAATCCGCAGCCGGAGATTTCGCCGTCGGTGCGGTTGCGTTGCGGGGGATTCGCGGCGGGTTTGGGGGAGGCGTTGGGGCGCGGGGTGGAGATGTCGGTTTTTTGCGTTTCCGGAGCGACGGAGCAGGATGGTTATGGGGCGTTGGGGCGATTGCTGAGCGAGTGCAAGACGCGTCCGGACGCGATTTATTGCGCGGGGGACGCGTTGGCGGTGGGAGTGGTTCGGCGGCTGGCGGACGCGGGCGTGGATGTTCCGGCGGAAGTGAGCGTGGTGGGGGGCAACGGGTTGGGGCACAAGCTGGATTCGCAGGTTTGGCTGACAGCGATGCGGCAACCGTTTGCGGCGCTGGGAGAAGCGTTGGTCGACGGGCTGGTGCAGCGGATCGGGACGGGGGTGGATTGTCCCGGAAAATTTTTGCCGGTGGAGTTCGTGGCGGGCACGACGACCCGGGATTGCGAGAACGAACTTTGGGCGTCGGTATGAGGCGATGGGCGGTGTTAGGGATGCTTTGCGTTTTTCCGTTGGCGAACGGTGAGGTGGATTTGGGCGCGGACCGGTTGGTGGCGGAAGAGCGGATTTTCGGGTTGGGGAAGACGGTTTTTGAGGAGGATTTTGACCGGGCGGAGGGGGCTCGTTATTGGGTGGAGGGGAATTCGGAGCAGGTTTGGGTGGAGAATGGGCGGTTGGTTTTGGACGGGAATGTCGCGGGTTCGTTGGTGGTGACGGCGTTTATTGACCGGGAATTCGAGGGGGATCTTTGTTTCAGTTACGAAGCGGAAGTTTTGGCTTCGGATACGGCGAAAGGATATCCGGAGCCGAGGGATGTGAACAATCTGAACGCGTTTATTCATTACAGCGATCCGGAGGGGCGGCCGTTGAAAGAGACGCGGGGGGAGCGGGCGGATGGCGGGTATCGGCACTACCATGAGTTGAACGGGTATATCGTCACGTTTCTGAATGGTCATATGGCGAAAACGCGGGAGGAGCCGGAGACGGTGATGGAGCGGAACACGGGGCGGATTCGGATGCGGGAGAATCCGGGATTCGTTTTGCGGAAGGAGGCGTTTCAGGAGCAAAGCGTGGCGGGGCGGCGGTATTTGCTTCAGTTTATTTATTATCAGGGGGAATTGCTGTTTTTTATCGACGGGGAGTATCAGCTGGGGTTTCGCGCGTCGGAAGATCGCCGGTTCGACAAGGGGCATTTCGCGTTTCGCACTTATGCGACGAAAATGGCGGTCGATAATTTCGAGGTTCGCGAGATCGATTCGGTGTCGGCTGCGATACGGGAGAAGTAGCGCGGAGGATTGACAAGAGTTTCGGGGAGGCGTGCGATGGAGGTTTTCGGATGATGAAGCTCGGTTCAGTTGGCGGGAAACATTGGAGGATGAAGGCGGGCTGGCTGGCGCGGCGGATTCCGGTGGCGATGGTGTTGGTGGCGGTGTTGGGCGCGTCGGGTTGCCGGACGGTTCCGGAGCCGGGGGAAACGGTGCCGGTGGAGGAGATGCCGGAAGCGGAGGAGATTCGGAAAGTTTCGCCGAAACGGCCGGGGCCGCCGCGGAAGATCCGAAACCGGTATCGGGAGGTGGCGGTGAACGGGCCGTTTATCGCGATCACTTTCGATGACGGGCCGAACGCGCGGCAGACGCCGGCGTTGTTGGATATTTTGAAGGAGCGGGAGATTCGGGCGACGTTTTTTGTGGTCGGAAGAAGCGCGGCGGCGTATCCGGGAATTTTGCGTCGGATGGTGGAGGAAGGGCATGAAATCGGGAATCATTCGTGGGATCATCCGTCGTTGGACAAGTTGACGGTGGAGGATGCGGATTGGCAAATCCGGTCGGCGAATCGGGCGATCGAATCGGCGGTGGGTGATTTGCCGGTGGTGATGCGTCCGCCGTATGGGGCGACGGATTGGGGGTTGAACCGGTGGGTGACGGAGGCTTTCGGGATGCGGGTGATTTTGTGGTCGGTCGATTCGCGGGATTGGGAGCGGCGCGACGAGGATTCGATTCGGGCGGAGATTCTTGCGGCGACGAAGCCGGGCGCGATTATCCTCGCTCACGACACGCATGCGACGACCGTGTCGGCGATGCCGCGGGTGTTGGACGATTTGGTGGCGGCGGGGTATCGGTTTGTGACGGTTTCGGAATTGATCGCGATGGAGGAGCCGGGCGCGGACGCGGGAGA
>CAZJCL010000160.1:0-1379 GCA_964544025.1 uncultured Opitutales bacterium
ACCCAAGCCGTTTTCAGCCTCAAAGGGAAACCGCTCAACTGCTTCGGCCTCACCAAAAAAGTCGTCTACGAAAACGAGGAATTCAACCTCCTCCAAAACTGCCTTAACATCGAGGAAGACATCGAAAACCTTCGCTACAACAACGTTGTCCTGGCCACCGACGCCGATGTCGACGGCATGCATATCCGCCTGCTCCTCATCACCTTCTTCCTCCAATTCTTCCCCGACCTCATCAAGCAAGGCCACCTCTACATCCTCCAAACGCCCCTTTTCCGCGTCCGCAACAAAAAGGAAACCCGCTACTGCTACACCGAAAAAGAACGCGTCGACGCCATCGCCGCCCTCGGCCCGAAACCGGAAATCACCCGCTTCAAAGGCCTCGGCGAAATTTCCCCCGACGAGTTCAAGCATTTCATCAACAGAGACATCCGCCTGGAGCCCGTCATGATCGACAAACATTCCTCGATCCAGGAACTCCTCCAATTCTACATGGGCAAAAACACCCCCACCCGCCAGGAATACATCATCGAAAACCTGAAAGTGGAACTCGACGTAATCGAAGAAACCAAAGAAAAACCCGAACCCCTCCCCGAACCCGAACTAGTCGGCGCCGGTTAAAATTTGCCGACACATGATCCGCTTCCGCGTTCCCGTACTCCGATGGATCGGCATCGGCATTTGCCTGTCATTACCGACTCTCGGGTGCAGTACGACCAACCACGAATCCGTTAATCGCAACAACGATACCGATGAAATTCTCAGAGTTGAACGTATCGCTCGCGTAACCGGAACACCATTAGCAAACGAATCCCTTCCAAATCCCAATAACACGGCGGATAAATGGAACGTCGGCGGAACCGATCTCGGCGTTATTTGGGAAATGGAAGATGGCAAATACGGCATCGTATTCGGCGATACTTACGGACGCGCTTTTTCGCCCACTCCGCATGATCCCGATCCGCAAGATGGAAGCTGGCGAGGCAATGTCCTCGCCTTCTCTTCCGACACAAAACTAAGCGACGGATTAACCCTCGATTCCATGGTTACCGACACCCATGGAGACGCCCGGGAAATCATACCTGCCGGAAAAGACAAATCCGGAAACGGAAGCTGGACCTCCATCCCCACCGCCGCCATCCGCGCGAACGGAATCGACTACATCCACTACTTCAACATGAAAAACTGGAAAGGTTGGGTAACCAACTATTCCGGATTATACAAATCTTCCGATAATGGATTAACTTGGCAGAAATCCGAAAATGTTGTCTTCGATTCCAACAGCTATTTCGGCCAAGTTGGCTACTTCAAAAAAGACGGTTACATCTATATGATCGGCACCGAAACCGGAAGAGACACCCCCGCCCGACTCGCCCGATTCC
>CAZJCL010000160.1:1479-6725 GCA_964544025.1 uncultured Opitutales bacterium
TCCGTGGTGAATCCCCTCCTATCCCTCAACCAACCTCAGGCCCCTCCACCATTCGTGTAAATTCGTGTCCATTCGTGGTTGCTCTCCCTCTTCTCCCTCCTCCCAACCCGCGCTTCCTCGCCACCGCGTCTACCGCCCCAACCCGTGCAGATTCGCCATCGAAATCCCGCTCAACATCGCCCCCGTAATCCCCAAGAAACCCTGATCCGTCCCGCACAAAAACAAATTCCGCAACTCCGTCCGCCCATCCTTCACCTTCACCGGCGCCCCATAAACCGCGCCGTTTAGATGCCCCGTATACTTCTTGATCGTCCGCGGCGTAAACATATCCCGCGCCACCGTCCGCGCCCGCAACATCTCCGCATCCACCGCCGGCAAAAACCGCATCGCGCTCTCGCCGATCCGCGAAAACCACTCCTCCTTTTGCGCCCGGTATTCCTCCTCCGGCAAATCCGCCCAGCCCCGATAATTCGCCAAACAGGTCACCCGGAAAAATCCCTCCGGCAAATTCCCTTCCTCCCCGTATTCGAAATTATTCGGAAAACAAATCACCCCGCTCCTCGGATCCACCAAATTCCCCGGCACTTCATAATGAAACTTCTCCGAATCGTTAAAAAACACGATCGTCTCCTCCCACCCGATCTCCGCCGGCATCGCGTCCAGCACCGAAATCGTCTCCACAAACGACAACCGCCCCGCCGCCGGATGCTCGTCCGAAATCTCGTCCCTCTTCCAAAGCCGCCGCGTCTCCAAATCCCCGATCGACGACAAAACCACATCCGCCGTGATAATCGCCCCGTTATCCAACTCCACCCCGCCGACCCGGTCACCTTCCACCAGCAACCGCCGCACGCCACACTTCATTTTCCGCGTCACCCCGCTCTTCCGGCTCCGATCCAGCAACACCCGGATCACCCGACGCACTCCCTCCAGCGGACGCGCGAATCCCTCGAAGAAAATCGATTTGAACATGATCGCGAACTGGTAGAAATCCATGTCGTTTTCCCGCGCGCTTCCGTAATACATCAGCGGGCAAAACAGCATTTCCACCAGCAGCGAATCCCGGATAAAACGCCCCACCACTTCCCGCGCCGACCCCGCCTCCGCGTCCAGCGCCACCTCGTTGAACTCCCGGATCTCCGCCACCAACCGCCGAAATCCATCGATCTCTCCCGGAAATTTCTCCGCAACCTCCGCCTCCAACCGCCCGAAATCATTGGTAAAAACCAGATCCACCCCCGGAAACGCGATCCGCGATCCCCGCTGCTCCCGCAACCCCAGCTCCTCCCGGTCGATCCGCAACTGCCGCAACAATTTCCCCAGCGGCGTCCCCTTCACTCCCGGCGGCACGAAATTCGTCATCGCGTGCAAACCGACATCGAATTTCCGCCCGTCGAAACTGTAAAAACTGTTCAACCCGCCCACCACATTGTGACGTTCGAACAGCCCCACCTTCTTCCCGAAATGCGCCAACCGGATCGCCGCCGCGAGCCCCGCCATCCCGGCTCCGATAATCACCACATCGAAATGATCGTCCAACGCCATAATCCGGCTTTCGCGTCCCGGGCGAAAACAGACGCGCGCCCAAAATCAGGGCGCGCGCGTGTCGCTCGGCTTAAGCGAAAAATCAGGAAGCGACTTTCGCGTTGAACTTCGGCGTCAAATATTCCGCGCAGCTGTCCAACGACGCGAGCTTCGGATAATCGGCCTCCGGCACTTCGATCCCGTGCTGTTTCCGCAGCTCCATGACGATATCCAGAAAATCCATGGAATCGAGATCCAGCTGCTCGCGGAGCTTCACGTCAGGCTTCACATCGCTCACGTCTTCATCCGGAGCGATCTCCGCTATGATATCGAGGACGATTTTCTTGCATTCTTCGTGTGTCATAAAAAAACGTGTAGTCTTAATCGTTAAACCGGCCCACGACCAGCGAGGAATTTATCCCCAGCATTCCGAACGAGTTGTTCAAAATCGTGTCCACCCGAGCGGGCTTCACCGGTTCATTCAAAACGTGATTGGCAACGTAGCAGTCCGGATCGAGATTGTCCACATTCAGCGACGGATGCACCAGCCCATCTTCGAACGCCGGCAAATTCCCCGCCAGCTCCAACGCCCCCGCCGCTCCCATCGCGTGTCCGATAAATCCTTTCGTATTATTCACATACGTCTCCGGACAATCCGCGAAAACCTCCTGGATCGCCTTGCACTCCTGCACGTCCCCCATCGGCGTCGCAGTCGCGTGCGTGTTGACGATATGAATCTCCCGCGGCTGCAATCCCGCGTTTTTCACGCTCCGGGAAATACACTGCGCCTGCCTCTCCGCGTTCGGCAAAACGTAATCCGTCGCGTCCGAATTGATGCAATACCCCAAAATCTCCCCGTAAATTTTCGCCCCCCGCGCCCGCGCATCCTCCAGCCGCTCAAGCACGTAAATGCAACCGCCCTCGCTCACCACGATCCCATTCCGATCCCGGTCGAACGGACGGCTCGCCTTCGCCGGATCCTCATGGTGCGCCAACGCTCCCTGACTCTTGAACGCCGCGAAAATCCCAAACGTGTGAATACTCTCGCTCACCCCGCCCCCCAGCGCCACGTCCACCTCGCCCAGCCGCAACATCTGCACCGCCTGCACCAACCCCGCGTTCCCCGCCGCGCAAGCCGCGCCGATCGTGTAATGCGGCCCCGTAATCCGCAAACTCAGCGTGATTTCCCCCGCCGGATTATTCGCCACCGTCCGCGGATTGTGGTGGTGCGTCCAATATTTCGTGTCGTAATCGAACTTCGAGATATTGTAGATCTCGTTCTCGGTCTCGACGTTGCCGTGCTCCGTCACCCCGACGTAAACGCCCACCCGGTCCTTCGCCTGCTTCTCCCAATCCAGACCGGCGTCCCGCACCGCCTCGTTCGCGCAATAAATCCCGATGCTCCCGGCCCGCGTTCCGACCCGCAACTGTTTCCGCGTCTGATAACGCGTCGCTTCGAATCGGCAGACCCCCGCGTGAACCTGCCCCATATAGCGCATTTCCACGTTCTCGATCCCCGCCACGCGCCCCAGGAGGTTCTTGCGATACTCCTGCAGGTCGTTCCCGTTGGGCGCTGTGAGCCCAATCCCGGTAATGACTATGCGGCTGTTTACCATCGGCTAAAAAAGAGAAAATAAAGACATGAACCTTCTTTCCCTGTCAATGAGTCAAAAGCCTTTTGTCCACAAATGTCCCAAACCGCCCTTTTTCGCATTCCAAAATCTAAAATCCAAAATCCAAAATCCCCCATTTCCCCTTCATCATTGAAAAATCCCCAAAAATCCCCTCTTTGGTCATTCACGTGGAAAAATTCAACACCATCCTCTTCGACCTCGATGGCACGCTCATCGACCATTTCAACGTCATCTACCGGTGCTACGAACACACGCTCCGCACCCTCGGCAAACCGGTCCCGAGCTACGATTTCGTGAAACGCTCCGTCGGCGGCGCCATGGAATTCACCATGAAAAAGTTTGTCGATGAAGACACCCACGCCGACGCGATCCGCATCTTCCGCGAACATTTCTCCGAAATCTTCCTCGAAGACATCACCGTCCTCCCCGGCGTCGAGTGGCTCCTCCAAAACCTCGCCGAAAACGGAAAACAACTCGCCGTCTTCACCAATAAACAAGGTCCCGGCTCCCGCGCCATCATCGAACACCTTGGCTTCTCCCGCTATTTCACCCGCGTTTTCGGCTCCCTCGATACTCCCCACCGGAAACCCGATCTCGCTTTCTCCCAACATGTTCTCAGCGAACTATCCGCCGATCCGAAAACAACCTGCCTCGTCGGCGATTCGCCCTGGGATATCCAAGCCGCCCAAGTCGTCGGCATGAAATCCTACTGCGTCTCCACCGGCACACACACCGCCGAGGAACTCCAAACCGCCGGAGCCGACGACACTTTCCCCACCTTCTTCGACCTCGGCCAAAGCGTCTTCAACCTCCAGCCCCCCGCCCCCTTGCCCGTCTAAACCCAATAACTGATAACCCAATAACCAATAACCATTAACATCTGCGTCTACTGCTCCTCCAGCGACCGGATCGACCGTCGCTATTTCGACCTCGCCGCCGCTCTCGGCCGCGAACTCGCCGCCCGCGACCTCACCCTCGTCTACGGCGGCGGCGGAGTCGGCCTAATGGGAGAAATCGCCCGCGCCACCTCCCGCGACGGCGGACGCATCGTCGGCGTCATCCCCGAGTTCATGCGCGCCCGCGAACTCGCTTTCGAACAAGCCGACGAACTCATCGTCACCCAAACCATGCGCGAACGAAAAGCCGTCATGGAACAACGCTCCGACGCCTTCCTCGTCCTCCCCGGCGGCTTCGGCACGCTCGAAGAGATCATGGAAATCATCACCCTCAAGCAACTCGCCCTCCACAACAAACCGGTCGTCTTCCTCAACGAAAACCGCTTCTTCGATCCCCTCCTCGCCTTTTTCGAAAATTTCTTCGCGCAAAACTTCGCCCGCCCCATCGACCGCCACCTCTACAAAACCGCCGCCACCCTCGACGACGCTTTTCTCCACCTCCTCAACCCCGAACCCGACCCAACCGACAACCTCTGGCATGTCACCACCTGAAAAAACAACCTCGCCCAAACGCCGCCCCCGCTCCCGGAAACGCCTCTTGACCCTCCCGCTCCTCATCCTCCTCCCCATTCTCGGCCTCGCGCTGATTCTCGCCGCCGCCGATTTCTGGATCGTCCGCTCCACCCGCGACCGCGCCCACACCTCCCTCGAAAATCTCCCCGCCCGCGAATTCGCCCTCGTCCTCGGCACCAGCCCCACCGTCGCCGACGGCCGCTCCAACCTCTTCTTCACCCACCGCATCGACGCCGCCGCCGAAATCTACGAAGCCGGCAAAGCCCGCCTCCTCATCCTCAGCGGCGCCACCGGACCCGATGGCTACGACGAACCCGCCGCCATGCGCGAAGCCCTCCTCTCCCGCGGCATCCCCGATTCCGCCCTCCTCCTCGACCGCGACGGCCACCGCACCCTCGATTCCGTCGTCCGCGCCAAAACCGTTTTCCACGCCGACGAAATCCTCATCATTTCCCAGCAATTCCACAACCAGCGCGCCCTCTTCATCGCCGCCCGCCACGATATCGACGCCATCGCCTACGCCGCCCCCGACGTCTCCCGCCTCGGCGGAGCCAAAGTAAACCTCCGCGAATCCCTCGCCCGCGTAAAAGCCATCCTCGACCTCTACCTCCTCCAAACC
>CAZJCL010000161.1:0-4430 GCA_964544025.1 uncultured Opitutales bacterium
TACTTCTTCCCCCGCGCCGGCTTCTCCGTCCGGAATTGACGAAGGCTCTTACTTTCCGGATCGATATTCAAGTAGGTCTTGTTCGCCAATAACCGTTCGTAGAAATCGAGCATCCGCGTTCCTTCGCGCGGCTTCACCTGGTCGGCCTTAGTCGCCTTGTCCACCTGCTTCTTCATCGCCCGCAACAGATCGCTCGATTTGTATTGGATGAACTCGATGATCTCGGAAACCTTGCTGCCGCTGATCGATTCCTCGATGTAAAATCCGTCGTCCTCGTCCTCTTCCAGGAAAACGTGCACCTCGTTCACCCGACCGAACAGGTTGTGCAAATCCCCCATGATGTCCTGGTAGGCACCGGTGAGAAAAACGCCGAGATAATACGGGTCGCCATTCAGTGGATGCAGCGCGATGAAATCCTTCACGTCCTCCAAATCGATGAACCGCGAAATCTTTCCGTCGCTGTCGCAAGTGATATCGACCAGAATCGCGTTCACCGTCGGCTGCTCCTTCAAACGATGCACCGGCGCGACCGGAAAAAGCTGGTTAAACGCCCAGTGATCGAGCAGCGACTGGAAAACCGAGAAATTGCAGACGTATTGATCCACCAGCAATTTCTTCAAATCGTAAAGCTCCTCCGGCACATAGCCACCCGCCGCGTCTTCCTGATCGACCTGCCGGCAAATCTGCCAGAACAAACTCTCCGCCGCCGCCCGGTCCTCCAGCCCCAGATACCCGTGATTGAAAAGCGAAAACGCCTCGTCCTTCTTCTGAAGCGCGTCGTGAAACCGCTCCAACCGGCTGTAGCGGTGCGAATTAGCCAGCACATCCTCCAACTCCGCGACCACGCGATGTTTCGGCCTTTCCGGATCCGGCTCGAACTTCCCATCCGATTTCGTGATCCGGTCGAAAACCTCCACCACCAGCATCGAATGCGGCGCCACGATCGCCCGTCCACTTTCCGACACGATATCCGGCGTCTCCACTTTGCACGACTGGCAAACTTCGCGAATATTGAAAACCACGTCGCGCGCGTATTGCTCCAACGTGTAATTCACCGAACTTTCGTAATTCGTCCGGCTCCCGTCGTAATCGATCCCCAACCCGCCGCCGACATCGAGCAAGCCCATCGGAAACCCGAGTTTCACCAGCTCGCAATAAAAACGGGCCGCTTCGACCACCGCGTTCTTGATCGTCAAAATATTCGGCACCTGCGACCCGATGTGGAAATGCAAAAGCCGCAGCGAATCCGCCAATCCCGCCTCCCGCAAATCCTTGCACGCGTTCAAAATCTGCTCCGTCGAAAGCCCAAACTTCGAGCGTTCCCCCGTCGACGATGCCCATTTCCCTTCACCCGGCGTCAACAGTTTCGCGCGGATCCCGACCAGCGGCTCGACGCCCAACTCCTTCGAAATCGTGATGATCGGCTCGATCTCCGAAACCTGCTCCACCACGATGATGATCTTCTTGCCGAGTTTCCGTCCGAGAAGCGCCAGACGAATGTAATCCTCGTCCTTGTAACCGTTGCAAATCAACAGGCTCTTCTTGTTCTCGTGCAACGCCAGCGCGATCAACAACTCCGGCTTGCTCCCCGCCTCGATTCCGAAATCGAACGGGTCGCCCGCGTCCAAAATCTCCTCCACGACTTCCCGCAACTGGTTCACCTTGATCGGGAAAACGCCCCGGTATTCCCCGTCGTACGCTTCCTCCTTGATCGCTTTCCGGAACGCCTCGTTGATCTCGATCACCCGCTGGCGCAGAAGGTCCTGAAACCGGATCACCAGCGGCGCCTTCAGCCCCTTGCTCACCGCCTCCTGCACCACGTCGGGCACACTGATCGCCGCGTGGTCTCCCGTCGGATGCACCAGCACTTCTCCCGATTTACTCACCGAGAAATGCTTCCCTCCCCAACGTTTAAAGCCGTAGTAATCGACGGCGTGCTGAATGCTCCAATTCTTCTTCTCTTTCGACATGTAGGCTCTGGAAATAACCCCGTTAATGGGCTTGCGTTTTAAAGCCCCCCTAATTTGATTCGGTAGCTTGTATCGCTTTTAGCACAAACTTCAATGCCAATGCAGAAAATCAGCATCGACGCGCAACTTACCACTCTTTTGGCCCAGCAGGAGCCCGGAAACCCCTACAGTTTCCTCATAATCATGGGCCTGATGTTCGCGGCGATGTGGTTTCTCCTGATCGCTCCCCAGCGAAAAAAGCAAAAGGAGCTCCAAACCATGATCAGCCAGCTGAAAACCGGCGACGAAGTTCTTACTTCCGGCGGCATTTACGGAGTGATCTCCAACGTCAAGGAAGACCGGTTTGTGCTGCGCGTTTCCGACTCCGCGAAGATCGAGATCAACAAGAACTTCATCCAAAGCGTCATCAAAAAAGACGCTTGATTCCCACTCCCATTCCCATTTCCCCTCCCTCCTCATGAAAGGAAGTATCATCTGGAAACTTCTGCTCACTTGCGCCATCGTCGCTTGGGCAGCCTCTAATCTCTTCCCGCTCCGGGAAACTCCTTTCCCGGAATACGTCCTGAAGGAGGCCACAGCCAACCAGGAGGAGCTTGCCACCCTGGTGGATCGCGCGGAGGAGAAAGCCGCCGCCGAGGAAGGAACCACTGTGTTCACCGCGCTGCGCGAAATCGCCAACGACGAGCGCATCGACCTCCACCAATTCTATCCGCACTTCCGGATGGAAGAATCGCTGAAAAACATCCAGCGTCGCAACGAGCTGATCCTCACCGAATTGCTCAACGACTCCAAACCCGACCTCCAACTCGGACTCGACCTTCGCGGCGGCGTTTCCTTCACTCTCGCTCTTCAGGACACCAAACAATCCGACGCTTCCGCGTTCGAGCGCGAACGCCTTCTCGAAAAAGCCATCGAGATCATTCGCCAGCGCGCCGACGGCCTCGGCGTCAGCGAACCGGTTATTCGTCCCGTCGGCGACAACCGCATCGAAGTTCAACTCGCCGGCGTCACCACCCGCGACAACCCCGACATCACCAACGCCCTTCGCCGCCCGGCCCGCCTCGAATTCCGCCTCGTCCACCCCACCGCGTCCCCCACCGGAAATCCCGACGATATCCCTCCCGGCTACGAGATTCTCCTTCAAGAAATCGACGATCCCCGCACGGGCGAAATCATGGAGCAACCTTACTTGGTTAACCGGATTCCCGTCCTCCTCGGAGACGCCGTCGCCAACTCCCGCGCGGTCACCGATCAATATGGCCAATTCGCCGTCGAGCTGAGCTTCACCTCCGAAGGCGCCAACCGTTTCGCGGAAATCACCAGCGAAATGGCCGGCCGCGCCCGAAGCACAAACCGCGACCAGCTTCTTGCCATCGTCCTCGACGGCAAACTCTACTCCGCCCCTCGCGTCACCGAACGGATCGACGGCGGGCGCGCCTCCATCAGCGGCCGTTTCTCCCAGCGCGAAGCCATCGAGCTTTCCAACGTCCTGAACAACCCTCTCGACGTTCCCCTCGAAATCGTCGAAATGTACGAAGTCGGCCCGAGCCTCGCGGAAGACACCATTTCCGCGGCCAACACCGCCATGATCATCGGCGCGGCGCTCGTCGCGATCTTCATGCTCGTTTATTACCTGATCGCCGGCGTCGTCGCGGTCATCACTCTCGCCGTCAACGTCTTGATCATCGTCGGCGTTCTCGCCAGCATCGGTGCCACCCTCACCCTTCCGGGAATCGCCGGAATCATTTTAACCATCGGTATGGCGGTCGACGCCAACATCCTGATCTTCGAGCGCATGCGCGAGGAACTCAAAATCGGCAAATCGCTCAAGAGCGCTCTGACCGCCGGTTACGAAAAAGCCCTCTCCGCGATCGTCGACGCCAACGTCACCACCCTGCTCACCGCAGGCATCCTGATTTTCTTCGGCACCGGCCCGGTCAAAGGTTTCGGAATCACGCTCTCCATCGGTATTTTCACTTCCGTTTTCGGCGCCCTCATTGTCAGCCGCTTCCTGCTCGAATTCCTGATCAATTTCGGCTACGTCTCCAAACTGCCGATGCTGTCGATCGTCAAACAGCCGAAGATCGACTTCCTCGGTTACCGGAAACCCGCTTTCATCCTCGCGGGCATTCTGATGGTGGTCGGAATCGCGTCGGTGATCACCCGCGGAGACGACATCTACGGCATCGACTTCGTCGGCGGCGACGAAATCCGCCTCTCCTTCACCGAGCGCCTCGAAACCGCCGAAATCGAGCGAGTTGTCCAGGAACAAAATCTCGGCGAAGCGAATCCCGTCTATCGCAGCCCGATCGGCGGAACGATGGAAGAGCTCACCATCCAGACCGAATCTGGACAAGGCCCCGCCGTATTCGAAGCACTCGACCAAGCGTTCCCGAACGCCAATCTCGAACTCGTCGGCGAAAACCACATCGGTCCGGCCGTCGGCAAGGAAATCCGCAC
>CAZJCL010000161.1:4530-6677 GCA_964544025.1 uncultured Opitutales bacterium
ATCCGCGAACAGCTCACGCTCGACCCGGATTCGAAACTCCGCGACATCATCAACGATTCGATCAACCGCACGCTCGGGCGAACCTTGCTGACCAGTTTGACAACCGGTCTCGCCACCCTCGCCCTCTATCTTTTCGGCGGCGGCGTGGTCAACGATTTCGCCTTCATCTTCCTCATCGGTATCCTCACCGGAACATTCTCCTCCACGTTTATCGCCGCTCCGGTCTTCTACTGGTGGCACAAGGGAGACCGCCGTCACGTGGAAGAACGCAAGGATGTGCTGCCCAATTACGAGTGGGTTGCCTCCAGCAAGGCGTCCAAGTAAAGCTGGAGGATGCGTTGGAAACACATTCCGATAGCCGATGAGCAGATAGCCGCTCTAAGCCAGCAACTAGGGATCAGCCGGATCCTGGCGGAACTGCTTATCCGTCTCGGCATCACCGAGGCGGAAAAGGCGGAACGGTTTCTCTACCCCCGCCTCGCCCACATCCAGGATCCGTTTCAACTCACCAACCTCCGCGCCGCCGTTGACCGCCTGCGAATCGCCCTCCGAAACGACGAGCGAGTTGTCGTCCTCGGAGATTACGATGTCGACGGTGTCACCAGC
This sequence comes from uncultured Opitutales bacterium, assembly GCA_964544025.1. Classification (GTDB taxonomy): domain Bacteria; phylum Verrucomicrobiota; class Verrucomicrobiia; order Opitutales; family T3Sed10-336; genus CAZJCL01. The sequence goes on from CAZJCL010000161.1 coordinate 5,137, forward strand.
ACCGTCCTGCTCGTCAGCACGCTCCAACGCCTTGGCATGGAGCCGAGTTTCATCGTTCCGCGCCGCCTCGAAGAAGGCTACGGCCTCAGCCGCGGAGCGATCGACCGCGTTCTCGAAGAGCAAAAAGTCGATCTCTTCATCGCCGTCGATTGCGGCACCAATTCCGTCGAGGAAGTCGCCTATCTTCGCGAAAAAGGAATCGACGTCATCATCGTCGATCACCACCGCTCCAAAGAAGGTATTCCCGAAGATTGCATTCTGGTGAATCCGCACGTTCTCGACGCGGAAAACCAGCCCTGGACCCACCTCTGCACCGTTGGCCTCGTCTTCAAACTTGTCCACGGCCTCCTCAAGGTCCTCCGCCAGGAAGACCACATCGGCGCTTCGCAAATCATCCTCAAGGAATACCTCGACCTCGTCGCCATGGGCACGATCGCCGACCTCGTTCCATTGCGGGAGGAAAACCGGATCCTCTGCAAATACGGCCTCCGCATGATCCGCAACAGCCGCCGCCACGGAATCGCCGCCCTCCTCGAGGTTTGCGGAGTCCGCGCCGGAGACGAGGTGCATCCGGTCGACATCTCCTTCCGTCTCGGTCCCCGCATCAACGCCAGCGGCCGCCTCGCCGACGCTTCCGTTCCCGTGGAAATGCTCCTCAGCCGCGACCGCAAATTCTGCCAGGAAAGCGCGCAACTGCTCGACGATTTCAACCGCGAACGCCAAGACATCGAACGCCAGATCACCGAACACGCCGAAAAACTCAAGGAAGCCCAACTCGGCGACGCCACCGGAATCGTCCTCTTCGACGACAGCTGGCATCCCGGCGTCGTCGGAATCGTCGCCAGCCGCGTTTGCCGCAAATACCACCGCCCCGCCATCATTCTCGGCAACGAAGGCGAACTCGCCAAAGGCTCCGGCCGCAGCATCGAGGGCATGAACCTGGTCGAAATCCTTCAGGAATGCAGCCACCTTCTCGAAAGCTGGGGAGGTCATCCGTTAGCCGTCGGCGTTTCGCTCAAGAAGGAAAACGTTCCCGCCTTCCAAAAAGCGTTCGACGAAGCCGTCAGCAAAGTCTGCGACGGCTGCCCGCTCGAACCCGAGTTGAAACTCGCCCGCTGGCTCGACATCGACGAAGTTAACGAACACCTCCTCGCCGATCTCGATCTTCTCCATCCATTCGGACAAGGAAACCGCGAACCGCTCTTCGGCCTCCGTTCCGTCGTTTTACATTACCCGCCGGAAGTTTTCCGCGAACGCCATTTCCGCTTCCAGGTCGCCAACACGCTCGGAAAACGGATCTTCGGCGTCGCCTGGAAAATGGCCGACCGCATGCCGCCCTCGGGCGAACCGCTCGATATGGTCTGCCGCGTCTACTGGAACTACTTCAATCGCCGGAAATACGTGCAACTCGAACTCGTCGATTGGCGTCCGGCGCACGTCCGGGTCCCGCAGGTATAAGCGCCGATAACATTTTGGCGGAGCCAATTCTTCGGCTTCGAAATTGGAAGGGAAAGTGATAGACTTCCCCGCTGTAACCGCGA
>CAZJCL010000162.1:0-1909 GCA_964544025.1 uncultured Opitutales bacterium
AACATAACGCAACCCCGCCGCCCTCGCCGAAACCTCCGGCTCCTGCTGCACCGCCCCCTCCACAACTCCCTTTTCCTCCCGCGTCATCGCCGAAATATAATCCCCCCGCCCCTCCCCCGCAACCCCAAGCAAGACCGAGACCTTCAGCTCCCCATAACTAATAACTAATAACCAATAACTCCCCTCCCCCACCTTCCCACCTTCACACCTTCCCACTTTCCAACTCCCCTAAAACCTGCTTCAATTTCCCCCATGAAGAAATTCCTGCTCTTCCTCGCCTCGTTCCTTCCCTTCGCCGCCCTCCAAGGCGAACCACTCGAAATCGGCGCTCCCGCTCCGGCCGTCGAAGCGATCGATCAGGACGGTCAAAAAATTTCCCTCGGCGATCTCTACAAAGAAGGCCTCGTCCTCGTCTATTTCTACCCAAAAGCCGACACCCCCGGCTGCACCGCTCAAGCATGCAGCCTCCGCGACGATTTCGCCGCCCTCAAAGATCGCGGCGTAAAAGTCCTCGGCGTCAGCACCGATTCCGTCGCCGCCCAGAAAAAGTTTCAGCAGAAATACAATCTCCCCTTCACCCTCATCGCCGATCCCGAAGCCAAACTGGTCGAAAAATTCGGCGTCCCGAAACGCGGCGAATTCGCCTCCCGCCAGGCGTTCCTCATCAAAGACGGCAAAATCGTCTGGCGTGACCTCAAGGCTTCCACCGCGCAACAAGCCGCCGATGTCCTCGCGGCCCTGGAAAAGCTCGGCTAATTTTCGCCGTTCCGCAAAAATCGTCGACGTCTCCAGCGCACCGGTTCAGCGCCCGCTGGCCTTCCACTCATGCTCAGCCGCCACACCAAACGGGCCATTCTCGGACTTTTCTTCCTCAGCGTCCTGCTCCTCCTCGTGATCGGAGCCAGCTGGCAATATTTCGCCGCCCGCGAATTGGAAATCCGCCTCGAAGAAGAACGCGCCAATCTCATCCCCGCCGAACCGCTCCTCCTCCAACTCGAACGCCAAACCAAAACCCGCACCCGCTCCTTCGCCGCCCGCCTCGAGCCGTTCCACCGTTCCGCCGTCGCCGCCGAAACCTCCGCCCGCGTCCTGGAGGTTTTCGTCAACTCCGGCGATTCCGTTTCCGCCAACGACCTCCTCGTCCGGCTCGATCCCACGCTCGCCGAACTCGCCGCCAACGCGACCGCCGCTTCCCTCCAAGCCGCCGAATCCCAACTCCGCGAATTCCGCCGCCTCGCCGACGAAGCCGTTCGCCTCGCCGAAGCTCAAACCGTCCCCGAGACCCGGCGCGACGCCGCCCTCGCCCAAGTCGAATTTCAGGAAGCCCAAGTCCGCCAAATCCAGGCCGAGCTCCGCCGCCAACAGGAAATCCTCCAACGCCACGAAATCCGCGCCCCTTTCGCCGGAACCGTCAACCAACGCCTCGTCGATCCCGGCGTTTCCGTTTCCCCCAACGAACCGGTCGCCACCATCGCCTCCCTCGACCCCCTCCGCGCCCGCTTTCACGTCAGCGATCTCGAAGTCCGCTCCTTCCAACCCGGCCAAAACCTCGCCGTCCACGTCACCGCTTTTCCCGAAACCCCATTCACCGCCACCGTCTCCGCCGTCGCCCAAGCCGCCGATCCCGTTTCCGGCCTTTTCCTGATCGAAGCCCTCGTCCCGAATCCCGAAAACCAATTGCCCGCCGGGGTCCAAGCCCGGCTCGTCGCCGAAATCGAACAAATCGCCGACGCCATCTTCGTCCCGGCCTCCGCCATCCGTTTCGACGGAGAACGCGCTCTCATCCGCGTGCAAAACGAAACCGAAACCGAAATCCGCGAACTCCGGATCGGCCGCGAAATCGACGGCCACTTCCCCGTCTTTTCCGGATTGGACGAGGGCGAAACCATCGTCATCCACTAGCGGCTTC
>CAZJCL010000162.1:2009-6641 GCA_964544025.1 uncultured Opitutales bacterium
CCCGTCTTTTCCGGATTGGACGAGGGCGAAACCATCGTCATCCACTAGCGGCTTCTTCACCGAAACATGAGCATCGCCCGCTGGAGTGTCCGCAATCGCGTAGCCGTCAACATCATCGTCATCGCGCTTCTCGTCGCCGGTCTGTTCGGCGCGGCCACCCGGCTCCCCCGCGATATTTTCCCCGACGTCGCCACCAACTACATCCGGATCACCACGATCGATCCGACCACCAGCCTGCCGGAAGATATCGAACAACTGATCTCCATCCCGCTGGAAGAAGAAGTCGCGGCGGTGGAAGGACTGAAAACGCTCATCTCGTTTTCCCAAGACAACAACTCCACCTTGTTCCTCGAAATCGACACCGCGATCGACGACCTGGAACCGGTCCTCAACGATCTCCGCCAACAGGTTTCCATCGCCCGCCCCCGGCTTCCGCCCTCCACCGAAGAACCGGTCATCGAGAGTTTCGACATCCCGCTGCCGCTTCTCACCCTCGGCGTCATGCTCCCGTCCGGTTTCGATCTCGTCGGCCAACGCGAAATATTCGACCGCCTCGAACGGGAACTGAAACTCGTCCCCGGCGTCTCCGACGTTCTCGTCGCCGGGCTTTCCGACCGGGAAGTCTGGGTCGAGGTCGATCCGTTCCGCGCCGAACTCGCTCAACTCGGATTTGCCCAGATCGCCGCATCCGTCGGCGGTTTCAGCCAAGATCTCACCGGCGGACGCATCAAATCTCCCGCCGGAGAACAGATCGTGCGCGTGCAGGGAGAAATCCGCGCGGCCGCCGATCTCGAAGAATTTTCCCTGCCAACCTCCACCGGCTTCCTCCGCCTCCGCGATCTCGCCACCGTCAAGGAAACGCAGGAAGAAGCCAACTGGCGCGGACGCGTAAATCTCCAGTCCGGCCTCACCTTCACGATCGTCAAACGCCGCGGAGCCGACGCCCTCCGCGCCGCCGAAGAAGCCAGCGCCATTTTCCACCGCATCATGGCGGAAGCACCCGCCGGCGTCGAAGGACTGGTCGTTTCCGACTCCACCAAGTACATCGACGTCCGCATCCAAACCGTCCTGCAAAACGGCATCCAAGCGCTCGTCATCGTCACCGTTCTCCTGGTGATGCTCCTCAATTGGCGACTCGCCGTGCTGATCGCCATCGGCCTTCCGATCTCCTTCGCCGGCACGTTCCTCGTCCTCTACTGGATCGGCGAAACGCTCAACCTCCTCTCGCTCTTCGCCATGATCATGGCCATCGGCATGGTTGTCGACGACGCGCTCGTGATCTCCGAAAACGTCTACCGCTACTACGAAGCGGGACTTTCCCGCGTCGAGGCCGCCGTGCGCGGAACGCAGGAAGTTATCTGGCCGGTTCTCGGAAGCGTTTCGACCACCGTCGCCGCGTTTCTCCCGCTGATCCTCGGCGAAGGCGTGATCGGAAGATTTCTCGCGGTCGTCCCGCTCGTGGTGATTTCCGCGCTCGTCTTTTCGTTGATCCAGGCGTTCGTCGTCTTGCCCAGCCACCTCGCGGATTTCGTCCGCCCACCGGTCTCCGTTCGGGACCTGGAAAAAGCGCTGAAAAACAATCCATCGCGGCTCGGACGCCTTCGCCTTCGCGGCACGCTCCTTTACGCCGAATTACGCGCAGGGGCCGACCGGATTCTCCGCGGCGCGATCCAAGTCTACCTCCATTTCCTCGTCATCTGCCTCCGCCGCCGCTACTGGGTTTCCCTCGGCTTCGTTCTCATGCTTTTTGCCGGCGGCGCCGCGGTCGTGTTCGGACTTCTTCGCTTCCAACTTTTCGCCACGGATTTCGCCGACCGGATTCTAGTGAAAACCGATTTACCCCCGAATTTCTCCCTCGATCAAAACGAAGAAATCATCGCCCGCCTCGAACGCGAAATCGTCGAAAAACTTCCGCCCTCCGATCTCGTCGGCATCGTCACCCAAATCGGCTCGCGCCTCGACGAGACGAACCAGTTTATCCAATACGGAAGCAATCTCGCCATGATCGCCGTCGACGTGGACGAACAACATCCCGAAGCCCGCCGCGCCTCGACCATCGAACGCCAACTCCAGCAAATCCTCAACGGCTACCCCGAATTCGTCACCGCCACCGCCGCGTCCGAAGGCGGCGGTCCACCGGTTGGCCTACCCATCAACATCCGGATCCAGGGCGAGTCGTTTTCCGTGCTCCGCCAAATCGCCACCGAAATCGAAAACCGCCTCGCCAAAGTTTCCGGCGTGGTAAACCTCGCCAACGACTACACCGCCGGAAAACCCGAATACGTCTACCGCGTCGATCCCGAACGCGCCGCCCAACACGGCCTCTCCACCGAAGAAATCGGCCGCTTTCTTCAAGGCGCCTACCGCGGACTCGAAGCGACGCGAATCCGCTGGGGCAACGACGAAGTGGTGATCCGCGTTCTAATGGAAGAACGTTTCCGCCACGATCCCGAAGTCCTGGCCGGATTGCGCATCCCAACCCCCAACGGCGAAACAATCCCGCTCCTTTCCGTCACCGAAGAAACCCGCTCCTCCGGCATCGCCCGAATCATCCGGCGCGACCAACAGCGCATGATCACCGTTTCCGGCGACATCGACACCCGCATCCTGAAATCCCGCGAAATCGACCGCATCCTCCAACCCTGGATCCACGAATTCCAGGAAAAACACCCCGGCTACAATCTCACCCTCGGCGGCGAAAGCGAAGACACCGACCGCAGTCTCGACGCCATGCGATTCTCCGCCCTCATCGCGCTCCTTCTCATCTACGTAATCCTCGCCGTCATCTTCAACTCGTTCCTCCAACCCATCATGGTCATGTCCGTCATCCCGTTCGGCGTCATCGGCGTGATCGGCGGCCTCCTCTTCATGGGCGAACCGCTCGGACTCATGGCAATCATGGGAACCATCGCCCTCTCCGGAATCGTCGTAAACAACTCCGTCGTCTTCGTCGATTTCATCAACCGCAGCCGCGAAGAAAACGCCCGCACCCGAAGCGAAACCGGCGAATTCACGATTTCCCGCTACGCCCGCTGGCACTCCATTCTCCGCAGCGGAAGCGTCCGTTTCCGTCCCATTTTCCTAACCACCGCCACCACCATCGCCGGCCTCTTCACCCTCGCCTTCACCACCACCGGCCAGGAAGAATTCCTCTCCCCCATGGCTCAAGCCATCATCTTCGGCCTCCTCTTCGCCTCTCTAATCACGATGATCCTCATCCCCTGCCTCTACGCCATAATCGACGACCTCCGCCCCCTCAAAACCCGCCACCAAACTTAAAAATTCAACCACGCCCCTGCCCAACCCAGATCAGCGCCCAATCGTGTTTATCACTGGTTAACCCATCCGCTCTTTTCCGAAGTCATCTGTGCTCATCTGTGCCATCTGTGGTTAAAAAACAGAGCCCAAGCCTTCCGTGTATTCCGTGTCTTCCGTGGTTAAAAAAATCCCCTTCCCGCTCCCCACTACCTTCGCTCCCTTCGCTCCCTTCTGTTAAACCTCCGTCCGCTCAGTAGCTCCGTGGCTCGCCCCGCACCCACTTCCAATTCACCGGAACCTCCACCGATTGATCCGCCCCAAAAACCGCGATTCCCGACCCATCCTCCCGCGGCACAATCTGCGTCACCATCCCGAAATCCTCCGGCACCGGATGCACCACCTGAACCGTCCGAACCACCGTCGCCTCATCCTTCGAAAAAGTTTGCGCGGTCGGAATTCCCTCCACCGCCAACCGGTTCTCCCGCGACGCCGCCGGACCATCGTTGAAATGCGAGCAAACCTCCTCCAGCCCCACCCGATTCCGATGCCGCCCGCTCCACGGCGGATAATGCCGCCCGCCATTCGAAAACCAGAACAACGTGCTCGGCAAAACCGACGGATCCTTCAACGAAATCCAAACATAACCATCCAACGTCGCCGCCGTCCAAGCCAACTCCCCCGGCTTGCTCGTCACCATCACCAGATCCTCGAAACCGCTCCGGCTCGGATATTCCCGCACCGAAGCCCGCCCGCCATTCGCCAACGGCACATGATCGAGCGACCGAAACCGCGCCCCCACCTTCAACGCGCTATACTCGCCAATCGCCGGATCGGTAAACGAATCCGGACGCGTCCCGCCAAACCGGAACGGACTCACGTTAATAAAGCCGCGCCGCCCCTCCGGAAAATGCAGCACCGCGTGATGCCCAAAATTAAACCGCCCCTCCACGCCCTCGATCCGGTGCTCCTGATAAACCGCCCGCTCCCCCGGCTCCAGCCGCAACGTCTTCGTCACCTTCCCCGCCGGATCCTTCAACGTCATCCGCATCCGCAAAAAATTCTCCCCCTCCTCCTTCAACGTCCATTTCCGGTTCGCCGTTTCCCCATGCACATGACTCGTCGTCTCGTCCGCCCCAAACGGAAAACAGAAAAAATCCCCCCGCAAAACCTTTAAAATCGTCGGCGTCCCCTTCTCGCACTCCCGCGGCTTCCAAGGCGAAACCGAATACGGCTCCACCCAACGCCCCTCTCCAATCCGAAACCGCACCGGCGCCAAATGCCCGCCCCGCCGCGTCACCGCCAAATCGACATCCCCCACTCGCAGCCGAAACGATTTCTCACCATGAATTTTCTCCAAAGAAGCAGCCATAATTG
>CAZJCL010000163.1:0-6641 GCA_964544025.1 uncultured Opitutales bacterium
CCTTCCGCACTTCCAAAAGTGCGGCCCCATTGAAGCCGATCCTTGGATACCACGAGCTTGACTGATCCTGCCTCCTTCCGCGCCAAACCATCGAAGCTGCTTACCTCCGGTGCCGGATCTGTATCTTGTGCGGTAACCTATTGGATCCTCGGATAAATGCCCGGCTCGCACTCGACCGCGCCGGTTCCCGGAATTTCTCCCGACTACCGTCCCGCCACGCCTTCCGCGGTGCGGTCGAACTCCACCACCGTCTCCAACACATCATGAACCACCGCGTCCACCGCCGACGCTCCGCGCAAACTCCCGTTGTTCAAAATCGAAAACAACAGCCGCTCGCCGCTCTTCGTCGTGATAAATCCCGAAAGCGAGCGCACCGACGTCAGCGTCCCGGTTTTCGCCCGCAAATCCGCGTTCCGTAAAATCTCGTTGTCCATCCGCGCCAATGTTCCCGATCCCGGCCGCGCCTGGCTGTCCAACCACAATTCCTGCAAATCGCTTTCATACATCCCGCGATTCACCGCGACGATCATCCGCGGACTCACGTGATTGTAGCGCGTCAATCCGGACCCGTCCGAATACCGAAATCGCGAGCTCTCCACCCCGAATTCCGCCAGCTCCCGCTGCACCACCCGACGCCCCGCCGCGAAACTCCCGAAACCAGTTTCATTCCACCCCATCACCCGCGCTAGGGATTCACCATACATATTCTGACTCCGGCTCATAAACGCCGGAATTATCTCGCGCAACGGCGGCGAAACCCGCCGCGCCACTTCCGGCAATTCCCGCGTCGCATGCGGCCATTCCGGCAGATCGTCGATATCGACCGCCTCGCCTTCGACCGAGATCCCCTCCGCCTCCAGCGTCTCCCGCAACACCGTCACATAAAACAGCGTCGGATTCGTGATCGTCGGCGTCTCCTCAAACGCACGGCTCCCCGCAACCACCGTCCCGCTCACTGTGATCGTATTCGTAAGAAGCGGACGATCCAGCTGGATGTTGTTGCGCCCGCTCTCTACGACTTTCACCTCGTAGATCAGCGGGTAATAATCCGATGTCACATTCGGCGTAATTTTCACTTCTCCATCCACCGTTGCGGGCGGCTCGATCCGCAAATCGACATAATTCTCGTTAAACGACAGCGGCCCGAACTCCGCGAAATACCACGGCGTAATCTCGTCCAGCGGCCAACCCGATCCCGTGTGCCGATCTTCCCACGCGTTATCGTCTCCCACGATATTTCCGGTAATACGGGAAACGCCCGCCGCCTTCAACTCCCGCGCCCACCGCTTGAACGTCTCCAGCGGCTCCTTCTGAAACCGGTTGTAAACCGTCGGGTCCCCGTTTCCCCAAACCACCAAATCTCCCCGCAACTCCCCATCGCGAATCTCCCCCGTCCGATGAACCGTCGTCGTGTAAGTGAAGTCCGGCCCGAGCGAGCGATACGCCGCCGCCGAAGTCAAAATCTTCTGATTCGACGCCGGAACGAAAAGTCGGTCCGCGTTCAACTCGTAAAGGATTTCTCCCGTATCAAGCGTCTCGATCAAAACGCCCCAAAACGATTCCGCCATCGTCGGATCGTTCAATCGTTCCTCGATCGCCTGCTGCAGATTGCCGACGGCTTCGGTCGCTCCCGCAACCGCGGGAAGCGTCGACGAAAGAACAAGGAAAAAGCAGGAGGAGAATATCGAGGTTTTCATAATGGGATGGACAAATCCTGCCCTATCCCTCCTCCGCCTCAAGCCAAAACACCTCCTAATATCACCGGCGCATATCCGCCGGACGGATACACGTTATTCCACTTCCGCCACCACCTGAATCTCCGCGGCCGCCTCTTTCGGAAGACCGGCCACGGCCACGGCGGCACGAGCGTGTTTCCCTTTTTCCCCGAACGCCGCCACGAAAAGATCCGAAGCGCCGTTGATCACCGCCGGACTGTCCGCGAAATTGGGGATGGCGTTCACGAACCCGTTCACCAAAACAATCCGCTTCACCTTGCCCAAATCGCCCACCGCCGCTTTCAACGCCGAAATCGTATTCAACGCGCAAACCTTGGCCGCCTCATAACCCGACTCCACGGTCTGTTCCTTTCCGACCTGACCGCGATGCGTGATCTCACCCTTCAACATCGGCAAAGTTCCCGCGACATAAACCAGATTTCCGACGCGCACCGTCGGCACATAATTTCCGGCCGGAGAAGGCGCGGGAGGAAGTTCAAGTCCGAGTTCGGCGATTTTTGCTTCAACGCTCATGGCCGACAGTAAAAGCGAAATCGCAAACCCGCGCAAGATCGCCGTTCCTCAATCGCAACCGGAAATGAACCGGTTACGCCGCCTTCGCCCCGCGATTCCGCATGTTCGCGTAAACAATGAAACCAATCCCCGCCACCGCCACGAACACCGAGTAAAACGTCCCCCGGCTCAGCCCCAAAATCAACTCCGCATCCGGTTCCCGAAACACCTCGCTCACGATCCGGGCGATCGCGTATCCGAGCAAAAACTCACCCGTCAACTGCCCCGGTTTCAACGTCGCGCGGCTCTTCCAAAACCGGATCTGCAGGTAAACGAAAAGCACCAGTCCTTCCAGCGCCGCTTCATACAACTGCGACGGATGACGCGGCGGAATCGCCGACGGCGGCACTCCCGGCAAACTGTCCGGAAAACGCACCGCCCAAGCCACATCGGTCACTTTCCCCCAAAGCTCTCCGTTAATGAAATTCGCGATCCGCCCAAAGAAAATCCCGGGCGGCACCGCGGTCACCAGAATATCCGAAAACCGCAAAGCCGAAAGTTTCTCCCGGCGCGCGATCCACAAAATCGCCAGCGCCACGCCGATAAACCCGCCGTGACTCGCCATACCGCCCTCCCAGACTTTGAACAGGTTGAGCGGATTCTCCAGAAACGCGCCGAAATCGTAAAAAATAAAATGCCCCACGCGCCCCCCGACCATCACCCCGAGAATGATCGCGATAAACGCGTTGCTCACCTGATCCGCGTTCAGCGGCGAACGGCCTTTTTTGTGGTAATGGACCAGCAACAAATACCCGGCCAAAAATCCGAGCACATACGCCAGCCCATAGTAACGAATCCCGAAATTCTCCCCGAAACGAATCAGGTAAGGGCTCAGGTCATGAAGCCAATATTCGCTGTAATCGCCGGTCCCCACTCGTTAATGCGTTACCGGCGCTTCGGATTTCACCTGATGACGCTTTTTCATCATCAAAGCTCGGGCTCGGGCCAACTCGCGCATATCGATCGCCAAATCGTCCTTCTCGAAAATTTCCCGCCCGATAATGTGCTCCATAATATCTTCCATGGTAACGACTCCGGCCACCGAACCAAACTCGTCCACCACCACCGCCAATTGCTGGTGCGTTTTCAGAAAAATCTGCAACGCCGCCGCCGCCGTCACGGTTTCCGGGATGAAGTGCACTTCGTGTTTCAGATCGCGCACCAGTTTATCCTCCTCGCCGTTGGCCACCGCCTGAAGAAGATCCCGCCGGCGCACCAGACCGACAATCTCATCGATGCTCTCGGCGAAAACCGGCATCCGCCCAAACGGAATGTTCTTAAACTGCCGGAAAACCTCGCCGACGGTGAGCGTTTGATCGATCGCCGTCACCACTGTTCGCGGCGTCATGATCTCGCTCACCCGGATATTGTCCAACGTCAACGCGTTGGCGATCATGTCCATCTCGTTCTTCGTTAAATTCCCTTCCTTCGCCCCTTTTTGCGCGAGCAAAAGAATCTCCTCATCCGAATCGCTGACCTTCGGCGTCCCGCGGATCAACGCCCGCACCAGCATACTGGAAAAATAGGTAACCGGGCGCAGAGCCGCGACCATTACCTGCAGAACGTAGACCATCGAGCCCTGCAACGGCACCCGGTAAGCCACGCCGACATTCTTCGGAATGATTTCCGAAAAAATCAGAATCGCCAGGCTCAGCACGCCGGAAACTACCGCCAGCCATTGCTGACCGAAGATACTCATTGCCAAGCCGCCGACCAAAGTCGCGCCGAGAGTGTTGGCCAAAGTATTCAGGGTAAGAATCGTCGAGATGGTTTCATCCAGACGTAATTTGAGCCGCTCCAAGAGCAGCCCCTTTCTCGGACTCTTCTTCTTAAGCGCTTCGATCTCCACCGTGGTGGTGCTCAAAATCATGGCTTCCAAGGTTGAGCACAAGGCGGAGACGCCGAGCGTGAAAACGATTGCGAGGATAAACGCGAGTTGCAGGTTCATGTAAGGCGGTCAAAACATCCGCGAAAATCCGGGGAACCGCCCCGCAATCTTCACCTCCGCCAGACCGCAAAAGTAGAAGTGTCTAAGTCGGTCAGCATACAGACGCGATTCAAAAAAACAAGTGACTTTGGCCGGATTCCTCCCACCGCGATTCCCGCCCGCCTCCAAATCGCCTCTCCTTCCGCATCCGCGACCGAAAAAAAACACCGATGCATTTGACTTTTTCTTGCCTTGACGGTCGATCGCGCGGAAGACATTAATTTTCCCGATACAAACTTGGAAAATAAGCGGAATCGTCCGTCACAGATCAACCCAACATACCGTTTGCACCGTATTATGAAGAAACTCGCCAAGCTTTTCACCTTGGGCATCCTGACCTCCCTGCTCGCGTCCGGCTGCGCCACTGTTATCAAGGGGTCGAAGCAATCGGTTGACATCGAATCCGCTCCGGCGGGCGCTACGGTGCTAGTGAACGGCGAACCGGCCGGCACCACGCCCACCAAGGTCAACCTTTCCCGCACCGCCACCCACGAAGTCACCATCGAGCATCCTGGCTATTTCTCGGAAAAAGTGACCCTCACTCCCGAGCCCAATAAAGCCGCCACCGCGTTCATCCGCTTCGGGATCGACCAATCCACCGGCGCGACATGGGATCTGACACCCGATCCGGTTTCCGTACAGCTCGACCCGCTCATTCTTCCCGACAGCGTCGGCCAAGATCCGGTCGGCGAACTCGCCGCCAAAGTGCTCGAGGTCGACGAACGCCTTTACACCGGCGAAATCGATGCCGACGAACACCGCTACATCCTGTCGCGCCTCGTCGAGTTTTACCGGCAAAAATAACACTCTTTTTCCGGCGGTTCCTCCACAAACCGATCCGGATTGACTCTTTCCAACGCCACGATCTTGCTTTAGCGGGATCGTGGCTTTTACTTTCCGAACGCGATGACCACCCAATCCAACAGCGAATCCGAAAACGGCTTGAAACGCACGCCCCTCCACGCATTCCACCGGCGCCACGGCGCGCGGTTCGTCGATTTCGGCGGCTGGGAAATGCCGGTGCAATATCGCAGCATCCTCGACGAACATCGCGCGGTCCGAACCGCCGCCGGCCTTTTCGACGTTTCCCACATGGGCGAAATCTGGGTGGAAGGCCCCGAAGCGGAAAAATTCCTCGATCACCTGCTCACCAATCGAATCGCCGGCCAGCCCGAAGGAAAAGCGATCTACTCCCCCATGTGCTACCCCGACGGCGGAACCGTCGACGATCTTCTCGTTTATAAATGGAGCCCCACCCGCTTCCTCCTCTGCGTCAACGCCTCCAATATCGAAAAAGATTTCGCTTGGATTAGCGATCATGCGAGAGTCTTCGACTGCGACGTCAGCGACCGTTCCGACTCCTACGCCTTGCTCGCCCTGCAAGGCCCGGCGGCCGTCTCCATTCTTCAACCGCTCGTCGAAACCTCCCTCGACGACCTCCGCTACTACCATTTCACCACCGCCACGATCGACGGAGAAGAAGCGATCGTCAGCCGAACCGGCTACACCGGCGAAGATGGTTTCGAGCTCTTCCTGAACCCCGTCTCGGCCGAACGAATCGCCGAAAAACTTTTGGAAGCCGGAAAAAACTCCGGCTTGGAACTCGCCGGTCTAGGGGCCCGCGACAGCCTCCGCCTCGAAGCTGGTTTCGCGCTCTACGGCCACGAAATCAGCGCAACGATCAGCCCGCTGCAAGCCGGTCTCGGATGGACCATCGCCTGGGAAAAAATCGAGTTCATCGGACGCCCCGCCCTGCTCAAGCAGAAGGAAACCGGTCCCGATCCGCGCGTCGCGTTTTTCCGAACCGGCGGCCGGAGAATCGTCCGCCCGGAAACTCCCGTCTCCGGCCCCGACGGCGAAGTCGGCGCCGTCCTCTCCGGAACGCTTTCCCCGCAACTCAACGAGGCCGTCGGAACCGCGCTCGTCCGGAAGGACGCGCTCAAATCCCCGCTCTCCGCCGAAATTCGCGGCCAAAATCTTCCGTTGGAAATCGTAAAACCGCCCTTCTACCGTCGAAGCGCCAAATAATCTTTCACCAAAACCATGAGCACATCATCTAACCTGAAGTTCGCCAAAACCCACGAATGGATTCGCCTCGATGGCGAAACCGGAACCATCGGCATCTCCGACCACGCCCAGGAAAGCCTTGGCGACATCACCTTCGTCGAACTCCCGCAAGTCGGCACGATTTTCAAAAAAGGAGACACCTTCGGCGTCGTCGAATCCGTGAAAGCCGCCTCCGATCTCTACGCTCCCGCGAGCGGCGAAGTGATCGAAGTCAACGAAGCCCTCGACAGCGCCCCCGAAAAAATCAACCAATCCCCCTACGACGAAGGCTGGATCCTCAAATTAAAACTCGACGACCC
>CAZJCL010000164.1:0-6581 GCA_964544025.1 uncultured Opitutales bacterium
TCCGTTGGGCCGTTGATGGAGTTCTAACCGGCATCCGAAGCGTTCGGGACGCGTTGAACGCCGTTTAATTGGCATCCAATGCGTTCGTCGGTTATCGTCGTTTTGTTTAACGGGCGTCCAACGCGTTCGGAGGCCATTATCGAAAGCCAACGCTTTCTAAACAAGACTTGGGGGAAACAAAAATGAGGAACAGGTTGCTTTCCTGCAATGGTTTGGTGTATTTCTCGCTCACGATGAGTCCCCGAAAAGAGGAACTGTTCCCCCAATAAAGAGAATGAGAGTGACACGAGAGGTTTTGATTGGAGCGACTGGACTGGCTCTCGGATTATTCCTCGTCGGAGTCTGGCTTTCCCATCATTACCAACGTACCCGAGAATTGGAGTTCACGCAGCAGAACCTATTACCCATAGCGGCTTGGGTCGAAACTTATCGGAAAGCAAATGATGGATTGCCGACGGAATGGGAATTCAGAGAGTGGGCCGACAGTGAATATGAAAACAAGCTAATTGAATATTATTCGGAGCAACCAAAGTTCGTGAATACTTGGGGAGTAGTTGGGCACGATTTCGTCATTGGGATGTGGCAGGGAGATTGGGTCCATTACTACCAGAGTTGGGATGGGAAGGATTTTGCCCAGTAACGCAAAGTTGGAGCCGGACCTGCTCGTTGATAAATCAACGCCATAAGGTTTAGATATGCTTGAGAAGCCTAAAACGAAAAAGATTATATTTGTTCTGAATTTGGTGGCGTTTATTTTGCCTCTTTCGTGGGCGCTGATTGCGGTTTTTGACGAGGTGCTATCCTCGTATGAAGCAGAGGCGATTGCTCCAATGCTCGCGACTTTTTCGGGCGAAGTTCATTCATTCGTTATAAAGCATGAGCGACGACCGCGTTCCCTTGAATAGGTGGAGCAATTTGCAGGAACTGAGTTTAATCGGATTAGGGGCTATTACCATGAATGAATTTTATGAAAACGGTCGTGTGGTGTTTTACATGTTACTGTGAATGAGAGATATGGATTTGTGATCGACGACTCCTTCCAGCTGCACTGGAGCACCGGGGAGGCGCTTTCCATTGAACGGCCAAAAGTCGCGGCGCCAGACCGAGAATCGCAAGCACTGCCGATCCCCGAAAGCGTTCAGCGAGGAAAATTAAATGATTACGGAAGAAGTGCAGAAGTATATTGATGCCAGTGTTCTTTGCTGGCTTGCGACTGTTTCGCGCGAGGGGTTTCCGAGCGTTTCTCCGAAGGAGGCTTTTCTTCACGATGGAGAGAATCGGATCATCATTGCGAATGTGGCTTCGCCCAACAGCGTCGCTAACATCCAATTGAACGATCGGGTCTGCATCAGTTTTATCGACGTCTTCGTTCAGAAGGGTTTTAAGATTACGGGAAGAGCCACGGTTTTGGGAGAAGGGCATGAGCGTTTTGAAGTGCAAAAGGAGAAGCTTGCCGCGTTTATTGGGCCGGATCATCCCATTATTTCCGTGATCGAGGTTTTGCCTTTGTCGGTCGAACCGGTTGTTGCTCCCAGTTACAATTTGATCCCGGGTCGAACCGAAGCGGAACAGGTGGCTCAGGCGCTTGTGACTTACAGGGTGCGAGAGTATCTGGATAGGCAGATCGGAACGGCGCATGGCCGGGAAGGATGAATCCGAATGAGTGAACGAAATCGATTTCTTGAGAGCAGCCTGATCGTCGATTGGAAGCATCCGGCGGTGATTTCTTTGGCTCGGAAGTTGGCGGAGGATCTGCGCACGCCGGAGCAGATAGCGGAGCGGTGTTTTGTATGGGTTCGTGACGAGATCAAGCATTCGAGGGATTTCGCTTTGACGCCGGTTCCGTGTTCGGCTTCCGAGGTGATCGAATGCGGGAGTGGTTATTGCTACGCCAAGAGTCATTTATTGGCGGCGCTGTTGCGGGCGAACCGAATTCCGGCGGGTTTTTGCTACCAGAGGTTGAGCCGGGATGAGAACGGCCCGCCTTATTGCCTGCATGGTCTTAACGCTGTTTTGCTGAGTGGTTACGGGTGGTATCGGATGGATCCGAGGGGAAACCGACCGGGCATACATGCACAGTTTTCTCCTCCACATGAGAAGCTTGCGTTCGAGATCCGGCTTCCCGGTGAGCGGAACCTGTTCGAGGTGTTGCCCGAGCCTTTGCCGGTGGTGGTTCAGACTTTGCGCTCCTATCGAGATGCGAATCTCCTGTGGCAGGACCTTCCCGATCTTCCCGATAGTGAGGCGGACGGCCAACGAGCGAGCGGGTTCGCTGAAGGTTCCGCTGGCGCTTCGCAATTATGACGAGGCCCGATGATCTTGGGAAAATATGAAACCAGAAATGATACAGGAGGAAGCGGTGGATGGGGTGGAACGGGTTCGGCTCTATCGAAAGTTTATTGTTAATCTTGTCGGGTTGCTTCTGCCGATGGGGCTTGGCGTGCTCGTTTGGATGAGGATCGTTCCTTTTCCTTTCCTTGGCGTTTTCTTTCTTTTTTGGCTGATGGACCTGTTTCCCGGCGACCGCTTCTTTCTCACGAAGGACTACATCCAGCGGAATGACAAAAAGGTTCTCAACTGGGAAATCGAGAGCGTTGAAAGGATCCTTTTTTGGTACGTGATAACCGACAAGTTTCGAGCCCGGATTTCCATTCCCTACGCCTATCTTACTCCGGAATCAAAAACGGAGCTGGACCGCTGGTTGGCGGACGATCCAGATTCACGATCGAACAATTCCGATGACTTACATCCGTTTCGTCACTGAGCAACTCGACCCTGACTCCGGAAGGCACCAAGGACTGTTCCAAGCGGCGTTTGCCCTGCGTCAACGCGGGGCGTTTTCCGAAACTGAGGAAGCCCACCTGAAGGAGATACGAGAGTGGTTTAATGAACATCTTGAGAAGCCGACAGCATTCTCGCGCGCGAAGAGGCCACATGCTGTCAATCGAGCGATCAGTTGGTTTAAAGACACCGCCACGGAGCATATTAAAAGGATGTACGAATTCGCCGCCGTCCTTGAGATGCACGATGTCACGGTGAAGGTGGTGAAGACACCGCGCCCGGGATACGTGGTTTATGAAGATGATTTCCAAGTAGTGGCCGAACCTTACGCCACGGAGACCATAACATGATTCCAATGGGAGATGGCATGGAACGGAGAGAAGAAGGACGATGTCATTTGAGTAACAAGCGATGTCAGTGGGATTTACGGTGAATTAACAATGAATACAGATTCCAATCAGGAAGGTAACGCGCTTCCGTGGTCTTCGAAAGCGGTGATGTTTATAGTGGTGGTTGCGCTGGGACTTGGTCTTTTGGGCGGATATTTCTTCCGGTCGGTTCAGTTCGGTTTTCAGAATGCCCATAACGCGTCTCTCTCGGCCGGTATTGTTAATAATATAGGATTTCTGTTGGAAGAGTACCGGGAGTCGCACGGATTTTTTCCGGAATCGCTCAATCAACTGGATCTGGAGAGTCTGGAAAATCTCTCGGATGAAACAGATTGGACGTCGAAGTTGATTTACCTGAGTTCAGGAGAGTCGTATGAGCTAGTGCTCGGGATCCCTTCGGCTGTCTGGATCGATGAAGAGCGGATGGTGCGGTTTAGATGAAGGGAAGAACGAATGGCGTGTCTGGAGAAAGTGAGTGATTCAATGAACAAATTTGAGGCTGAGTATCAACGGGCGAAGCAGGCGGGAGTGACCTCTTGGTTTGAGCGGGTGCGATCGTGGGCGATCGATCCTCACGACTGATTGGTCGGCGTTTCAGTCGTCCCTTTGGGACTTGTTGGTTTTATGCTGGGGCGGTCCCCACGCTGAAGCGTTGGGCTATTTTCGATTGCCCCTCCGGGGCAGTCTTGAGCAATCAATCGTGCCTTTTGGAGGGGGATGGGAGGGTTTGCCAGAGGGGGGCGGGGATTTCTTCGGGGCGGGATTGGCGGGAGAGGTTGTGGCGTTCGAGGTTTTCGAACCAGGGGGTGAAGTCGCGGTTTTCGCCGAAGGTGCGGAGGAGGGAGCCGATTTGTTTGCGGCGTTGGCCGAAACAGGAGCGGATGAGGTGTTTGGTTTCGGGGGCGAAACGGAAGGGGTTTTCGAGGCGGTCGAGGTGGAAGAGGTAGGAGTCGATGTCGGGGACGGGGTAGAAGCATTGGCGGGAGACTTTGTGGCCGCGGGAGATTTTGTAGGCGGATTCGAGGAAGATGGTGATGGCGCCGTATTGTTTGGAGCCGGCGGTGGCGGAGAAGCGGTCGACGGTTTCCTGCTGGAGCATGAGGACCATTTTTTCGGGGAGCGGGCCTTCGAGGATCGCGTCCATCCAGGGCGTGCTGATGGCGTAGGGGAGGTTGGCGACGATTTTGAAGGGGGCGTCGTTTTCAGGTTGGAAGGGGCCGAGGGGGGCGTCGAGGGCGTCGCCTTGCATGAGGGCGAAGGTGTCGGGGTAGGTTTGGGCGAGGGTTTCGTTGAGGTGGCGGTGGAGGGTGTAATCTTTTTCGATGGCGAAAACGCGGCAGCCGGATTGGAGGAGGGCGCGGGTGAGGGTGCCGAGTCCGGGGCCGATTTCGACGACGGTTTCG
Organism: uncultured Opitutales bacterium; assembly: GCA_964544025.1. GTDB lineage: Bacteria > Verrucomicrobiota > Verrucomicrobiia > Opitutales > T3Sed10-336 > CAZJCL01. The sequence continues at coordinate 4,574 of CAZJCL010000164.1, forward strand.
CCGGGGCGGAGTTGGGCGAGTTCGAGGGATTTGCGGACGATGTTTCCGTCGATGAGGAAGTTTTGGCCGTAGCTTTTCTTGGGCTTGAGGCCGAGCTCGTCGAGGAGACGGCGGGTGGCGGTGGGCGTGAGGGCCGCGTCGGACATCAGACGTGGGCGAGCTGTTGCAACAAGGCTGCGGGATCGGGAGCGCGCATGAGGGCTTCGCCGACGAGGATGGCGTCGGCTCCGGCCTGGCGGGCGCGGCGGGCGTCGTCGGCGGTGTAGATGCCGCTTTCGCTGATTTTGATCAGGTTGGCCGGGAGTTGCGGGATGATTTTTTCGGAGAAGGCGAGGTCGGTTTGGAAGCGGGCGAGGTCGCGGTTGTTGACGCCGAGGATTTTGATGTGGTCGAGGCGGAGGGCGCGTTCGACTTCGCGTTCTTCGTGGACTTCGAAAAGGGTGTCGAGTCCGGCCAGGTTGGCGGCGTCGAAGAGGCGGGCGATTTCGTCGTCGGAGAGGGCGCGGACGATGATGAGGATGGCGCGGGCTCCGGCTTCGAGGGCTTCGATGATCTGGACGGGGTGGACCATGAAATCTTTGCGGAGGCAGGGGACGGGGCGGTTTTGGCTTTGGGCGAGGTCGGCGGTGACTTGGGCGAGATCGTCGAGGGTGCCGGAAAAGTATTTGGTGTCGGTGAGGATGGAGAGGGCGTCGGCTCCGCCGCTGGCGTATTTGCGAGCCTGGTCGATGGCGGAGGCGTTTTGGGCGATGGCGCCGGCGGAGGGGGAGCTGCGTTTGACCTCGGAAATGACGGCGAGGCGGTCGGCGTGTTTGAGGGCGGCGGCGAAGCTGGGGGCGCCGGCGGTTTGTTGTTGCCAGCGGACGAGTTCTTTTTCCGGGACCGGGCGGAGGCGGTCCGCGATTTCGCGGCGTTTCCAGGCGATGATTTCGTCGAGCTTGTTCACTGGGGGGAGGTTGGCGATATGGGGCGGGGGCGGCAAGCGCGGGATTGGGGCAATGGGGGGAAATTTCCGAATTTTGATTTTTGATTTTAGATTGGCTTAGGCTCTGGAGATTTCACCAAGGCGGGCGCGGAGAGGGAGGAAGCTTGGGCGCGGAGGGAGAGAACAGGAGGGAGCGGAGGGAGCGAAGGGGGAGAGGGTGATTTGATGGACACGAATCCGGGGAGATTGGACGGGGAAGAATTGGAGGAGCTGGCTGGGGCTCTGGAGGGGTGAATTACGGAGTACGCGGAATGCGCGGAACTGGTGAAATGGGGCTGAGGGGAGGAGAAGATAGGGGGGGATGGCTGGCTTTTGAAGGGAAGCGGGGGGAGGGGTGGTATTTGTCGTTTGTCATTTTTTGACGGGCGTGGTTTCTAGCTGGGGAAATGGCGCGGGTTTCTGTTCGGGATCTTTGGAAAGCAAAGTTGGAGGGGAAATTGGGGGCTCCGGCGGCGGGGGGCTTTGAGATGGATGGGCGGCGGACGCCGTTTAAGGGGGTGGTGTTGGGGATCGATCCGAGTTTGCGGGGGACGGGGGTGGCGTTGATCGAGTTTTTGCCGGGGAGACCGTCGGTGTTGTTGCACAGCCGGACGGTGCGGTTGAAGACGACGGCGACGATGGCGGAGTGTTTGGGGGAGATTTTTCGGAGCGTGCAGGGGATTGTGCAGGGGTATTTGGTGGATCATGTGGCGCTGGAGCAGACGATTTACGTGCAGAATTTTCAGACGGCGCAGATTTTGGGGGCGGCGCGGGGAGCGGCGATCGCGGCGGCGGCGGTGGGGGAGAAACCGGTTTTTGAGTATCCGCCGTTGCGGGTGAAGCAGGCGGTGGTCGGCGTGGGGCGGGCGAGCAAGGAGCAGATGGCGAAGACGGTGATGTCGATGCTGGGGCATGGGCGTCCGCTGGCGCTGGACGAGGCGGACGCGGCGGGGGTGGCGATTTGTCACGCGTTGACGTATCGCGGGTGATTTCCGGCGCGGACGGTTTTTGATCGGGATGGGCGGTTTGTGCGGGTTCGTGTTT
>CAZJCL010000165.1:0-6537 GCA_964544025.1 uncultured Opitutales bacterium
ACGCCGGGGTTGATCGCGGTCAGCGGTTCTTCGACGAGAACTTCGGTGGTGTAGACTTTGAGATCGGGATTGAGCCAGCGGGATTGGGAATCGGGGAGGACGGCGACGCGTTTGACCCGTCCGCGGAAACGGCGATCGGGGATGGAGTCGATTGTGACGAGGGCCATTTGGCCGGGTTTCACTTGCGCGACCTGGGATTCGTGGACTTTCACTTCGACGACCATTTGGGCGAGGTTGGGGAGTTTGATGATGGCTTGGCGTTCGCGAACGGTCATGCCTTCTTCCATTGGAGTGCTTTCGCGGCCTTCGGTTTCGTAGATGACGAGGCCGGGTTTGGGAGCGTAGATCTTGGTTTTTTCGAGTTGTTTCTGAACGCGGGCGAGGCGGGATTGCTCGAGGTCGAGGGTGGCTTTGCGGGAATCGAGGTTGGCTTGCGCCTGGCTCATTTCGGCGACGGCGCGGGATTTGGCGCGCTCGAGGGTGGCTTCCGCTTGCTCGAGATCGGATTCGAGTTGGCGGACCATGCGCGGGTATTCGTATTCGGTGAGGAGGCGCTGTTCTTCCTGGGCTTGCTCGAGTTCGAGTTTGCGGCGGGTGACGGTCAATTGGTCGGCCTGGAGTTCGGCGAGGGTCGCGTAGCCTTGTTCCTGGAGCCGGGTGGTGTGTTTGAGGCGGTCTTCGGCGCGGGTGAGTTCTTCCTGGGCGAGTTGGATGGCGCCGGCGGCGTTTCGCTGGGATTGGAGGAAATCGCCCTCGTGGTATTTTTTCTGGTCGACGGTCGCGAATTCCACGGCGAGTTCCGCGAGCGCGATTTCGCTGTCGGATTCGCTTTGTTTGATGGAGAAATTTTCGCGGGCTTCGGTGTAAGCGGCGAGGGCGGTTTGGTAGGCGATTTGGCGTTGAGTGAGATTTTCCTCCAGTTGGGAAGCGTCGAGTTCGACGAGCAGATCGCCTTGTTGGACCTGGGTGCCTTCGGGAATCAGGTAAATGATGGTGGCCTGGCCTTCGACTTCGCTGACGATGCTGATTTCCTCGGCGGCGCGGAGGGTGCCGCCTTCGGTGATGGAGACGAGCATGTTTCCGCGGGAAACCTGATGGAAATGTGCGGTTTCGGTGCCGGAAGCGCCGCCGGGGGCGAAGAGGAGAGCGCCGCCGCCGAGAAGGAGGATCGCGGCGGCCGGGACCCAGATTTTTGGATGGCGGATCCGGTTTTTCCAGCTTGGTTGTTGGGAAGCTTTAGACATGGCTGAGGCAGTTGATTTTTAGAAAAGACACGTAAGTCAAAACGGGTGGTCGCACAATGCGGGGAGGGAATTTGTCCTTTTCATCGGGCGAAAAGTTCCTCCGGAGTGATGACGGCGCTGGAAGGCTCGCGGCTGGTTTGCAGGATTTCGGGAGTGTCGGTCGCCTGGCTGAGAATGGAGCGGATCCAGATTCCTTCCTCGTCGACTTCGAGAATTCCCAGATCGCGGAGGAAGCCGTAGCGGGCGATGTGGTAATCGATGAGCGCTTCGGTGAGGGCGTTGCGGGCTTGGAGTTGCGCGGCTTCCGCTTCGAGAAGATCGCGCATTTCGGCGCGGCCAGCTTCGAGGAGAAGATTTTGGGCTTCGAGACGGCGATCGGCGACTTCGACTGAGCGTTGTTGAATTAAATAGGTTTGGTGCGCCTGATCGAGGGTGCGGAGGGATTGGCGAATGTCGTTGCGGACGGAATCGATCGCGAGGCCGAGGGTGCGGATCTGACGCTCGAAGTTGATCAAGGAAGAGCGGTAGAGCGTGCGTTCGCGGACGCGGTCGAAGGGCAAATCGATGCCGATGCCGAGGGAGGCGCGGTAGTCGTCGAGGTCGAATCTGGTGTAATCGGTTGGAGGCTGGGAGGCGAGGGAGACGTTTCCGAAGAGGTTGACGTCGGCTTTCAACTGGTTTTCGGCGACGGCGATTTTGCGGAAGGCATCTTCGAAGCGGTCGATTTCGTTGAGGAGATCGAGGCGGCTGTTGATCGCGATATGGATAGCCTCTTCTTCTTCGTAGGGAACGGAGAGAAGGCCGGCGATTTCGAGATCCTGCAGCGGTTGTTCGTTGAGGATCAGGGTGTAGCCGAGGGGGAGGCTCAGTTGCAATTTGAAGCGGTCGAGGGAGTCGAGATAGCGTTCGACGGCGAGAATGTAGCGGTTGCGGGCGCGGAGTTCGTCCTGGCGGGCTTGGTCGACCTGAAATTCGGGCAAGCGGTCGCGGGCGAGCGCTTCGGCGCGTTCGCGGGCAACGGTGAGGTTTTGGTAGCTGTTGTATTCGTTACGGACGGCGTCTTTTTGCTGGAGAATCCGGTAGTAACTGGCGGCGATATCGACGGCGAATTGTTTTTGGAAATGGGCGAATTCGCGGATTTCGTAGATGACGTCGCGTTCGGCCTGGGTGAGGTTTTCGGCGACGATATCGGCTCCGGCGCCGCGGAGGAGCGGCTGGACGAGATCAAGGGAAAGGACGGTGGTGGCGGAGCGGCGGGGGTCGCCGGTGAAGAATTGGAGGAGATCGTTGGTGACGGTGGCTCCGATGCGGGCGCCGCTGCGGAGGACCTGGCTGAAACCGGTTTGGCCGGAAACGGTGCCGACGCGTTCGCCGTCGGGGCGGCGTTCAACGGCGGCTTCGGCGCCGCCGAAGAAACTGGGGCGGAATTGGTGGCGTTGGCGGGTGAGTTCGAGGGCGGCGAGGTAGAGGTTTTCCTTGCGCGACTGGTATTCGCGGGAGTTTTCCACCGCGAGGGCGAGGGCTTCGCTTAAACCGATTTCCATGCGGTCTTCGGTGAGCCGCTGTTGGAGGATTTCGTTGTAATCGACGTCCTCCGGCGCGGTTTGGGAAATTTCGGTTTCGACGGAGAAACCGGTCGTTTCCCCAAAGACTTCCATTTCCGCTTCGTCGATAATGCCGTAGGCCTCGCGATCTGCTTTCTCGCGATGATAGGTGGTGGAACAGCCCACTGCGACCATTGCCGCTACTGGCATGAGATGGATAAGTTTAAATTTTCGCAAGACGGAGACAGAAGTGGTTGAGGACCGAAAGGAAATCATCGGAAAAACCGGTGGTTTCCGCGGAAGCGTGTGTGGCCGCTTCGGAAAGATCAACACCTCGGATGGCGGAATGTGACGGAGGCGGGCGTTTTTTTTTGCGAAAGAGGAGGGATTGGCCGCTTGTTGGAAACAAAGAGAAATGGGGAATTGACCGGTACGGGGGGATCGTCTTTTCTTTTTCCTTTTGGGGAGAACAACCGCGCTCCTTCTAATACGACGACTTTTACTATCGTGAACATTACAATCGAAGACATCAACGACACACGGAAGAAGCTCCTGGTCCAGGTCGGGGCCGACGAAGTGGAGCGAGAGCACGGGGAGATTGTGAAGGAAATCGCCAAATCGGCGCGTCTTCCCGGTTTCCGTCCCGGACGGGCACCGCTGCCCATGGTGGCCAAGCGTTTCACGAGAGAAATCCAGGAGGAGCTGAAGAAGAAGGTCGTTTCGAGCTCGTACCGGAAGGCGCTGGAGGAGACGAAGGTTTCGCCGTTCGCGGTGATCGAGATTCCGGACGCGGACGTGACGGTGGGAAGCGCGGCGGATTTGACGTTCGTGGTCGATGTTCACCCGAGTTTTGAAACGCCGAAATACGAAGGCCTTGAAATCGAGAAACCGTCGGAGGAAGTACAGGACGAGGAAATCGACAAGGTGATCGAGGAAGTCCGGGGGCAGCGGGCGGCTTTCAATAAAGTGGAGCGCGCGGCGGCGAAGGGAGATTTCGTGAAGCTTTCCTATTCGGGAAAGATCGATGACAAGCCGGTGGAGGAACTGGTGCCGGATCGTGCGATCTACGGAACGCAAAGCGCCACTTGGGAAGAAGTTGGGGCGGAGGAGACGGCGATTCCGGGATTGCCGGCGGCGTTGGAAGGCTTGAAGGAAGGGGACAAGAAGGATGTGACGGTCGAGTTTCCCGATGACGAAAAGGTGGAGGAGCCGCTTCGGGGAAAGAGCGCCGTTTATTCGGTGGAGGTTTTCGAGGTTCGCGAGCGGACTTTGCCGGAGTTGAACGAGGAATTTATTAAGAGCCTCGGCGCGGAGTCGGAAGAGGAGTTGCGGAAGCGGATTCGCGAGGATTTGGGCCGGCAAAAGAAGTCGGACAGCCGGGCGAGTCAGCGGCAGCAGCTTGCGGAAAAGCTGGCGGCGAGCGTGGATTTCCCGCTTCCGGAAAGCGCCGTGGAGCACGAGACGGAGAACATTTTGCGTCAGTTCCTGGAGACGAATATTCGTCGCGGCGTCGATCGGCAGGAGTTCGAATCGCGCAAGGAAGAATTGCACGAGGGGGCGCGGCAGGGGGCGCTTCACCGGGTGAAGGTGCAGCTGATTTTGGCGCGGATCGCCGAGGCGGAAAAGATCAAGGTGACCGACGAGGACATCAGCCGTTATATCTATTTTGAGTCGATGCGCCGGCGCGAAAAGCCGGAGAAAATGGTGCGCGAGTTGCGCAAGAATCCGGACGAGGTGGACTCGATCCGGCAGGGGCTGCTTTTCGACAAGGTGCTTGATTTTCTGCTGGAAAAGGCTACCATCTCCGAGACAGCGAGTTAATCAACAAACGCCTATTCTCACGTGAGTTACTATCTTCCGCAAGTCATTGAAACCGATGGTCGGGTCGAACGCAGCATGGACGTGTACAGCCGTCTGCTCAAAGACCGGATCATCTTTATCGGAGCGCCCATCGACGATTTCGTGGCGAATTCTGTAATTGCGCAGCTTCTCTTCCTGCAGATGCAGGACCAGAAGAAGGATGTGCATATTTACATCAATTCTCCCGGCGGCGTGGTGACCGGTGGGATGGCGATTTACGACACGATCAATTTCCTTACCTGCGACGTGGTGACCTACTGCGTTGGGATGGCGGCCAGCATGGCGACGGTGTTGCTGGCGGCGGGGACGAAGGGGAAACGGTTCGCGTTGCCGCACAGCCGGATGATGATTCATCAGCCGACGGGAAGCGCGACCGGGCAGACGGCGGATATCGCGATTCAGGCTCGCGAGGTGTTGCAGTGGCGGAAGACGTTGAACGAGGTTCTCGCCCGCCACACCGGCCGCACCGAGGAACAGATTCAGAAAGACTCCGACCGCGACTATTTCCTGAGCGCTCCAGAGGCGAAGGAATATGGAATCGTGGACCATGTTATCGAATTGAAGGCGCAAACCGAGGCTGTGACCCAGGCCGGTTGAACCCGTATTGAATGGCTAAATCTTCGAAAATGACGATGTGCTCGTTTTGCGGTAAAACGCAGAACGAGGTGAAGAAACTGATCGCGGGACCGGATGTTTTCATCTGCGACTCCTGTGTGAACGTCTGCAAAACGATCATTGATCGCGAGGCTCGTCCGGCGACGTCGGACGTGCCGTTCAAGTTGATCAAGCCGGCGAAGATGAAAGGCGTGTTGGACGATTTCATCATCGGTCAGGAGCAGGCGAAGAAGGTTCTTTCGGTCGGAGTTTACAACCATTACAAGCGCTTGATGTTCGAGCGCGAAGGGAAGAAGGCGCCGACGATGTCGCCGGAGTTTTCCGAGGTGCAGGTTGAGAAGAGCAACATTTTGCTGATTGGCCCGACCGGATCCGGAAAGACGCTTTTGGCGCGGACGCTGGCGAAGGTTTTGGATGTGCCGTTTGCGATCGCCGACGCGACGACGTTGACGGAAGCCGGCTATGTCGGCGAGGACGTGGAGAATATCGTTCTCCGGCTGCTGCAGAGCGCGAATTACGACGTGAAGCGGGCGGAGTGTGGCATTATTTATGTCGACGAAATCGACAAGATCGGCCGGAAGACGGAAAACGTGTCGATCACCCGCGACGTTTCCGGCGAAGGGGTGCAGCAGGCGCTTTTAAAGATTTTGGAAGGAACGGTTTGCAATGTGCCGCCGCAGGGTGGCCGGAAGCATCCGAATCAGGAATATATTCAAGTCGACACGTCGAACGTGCTCTTTATTTGCGGCGGCGCGTTTGTCGGGCTGGAGCAAATTGTGGAGCGCCGGGCCGGACGCCGGAGCCTCGGTTACGGCCAAGCGAAGGAAGAAAATTCCGGCGGCAACGCGGAAGCGTTGATGCGGCAGATCGCGCCGGAGGATTTGGTGCGATTTGGGATGATTCCGGAGTTTATCGGGCGCTTGCCGATTATTTCGATTTTGGACCCGCTTTCGATCGCCGATCTCGAGCAGATTTTGCTGCATACGAAGAACGCGCTGGTGAAGCAATACAGCAAGCTGTTCGCGCTGGATGGCGCTCGGCTGACGTTCACGCGCGACGCTATTCGCGCGGTGGCGGAGAAGGCGGTGGAATTGAAGACGGGGGCGCGTGGATTGCGGTCGATCATGGAGAAGCTGATGCTGGAGATCATGTATGAGCTTCCGCAGCGGGAAGATATCGTGGAGGTGACGATTGATCGCGGTGTGGTGGAAGGCCGGAAGAAGCCGCGTTTGAAGCGGGACGGGAAGAAGGCGAAGAAGGACGCGGCTTGAGGG
>CAZJCL010000166.1:0-6525 GCA_964544025.1 uncultured Opitutales bacterium
GAAAATGCCGTCGTAGCCGGGCGCGCCCATTTCGGGATCGTCGTGGATCGCGCCGATTTCGATGTCGGGGCCGGCGAGAGTTCCGGGGGCGGGGGGCGTCCAGTCGCCGCCGGAGAAGGTGATTTCGCCGGGAGGGCCGTGGAGGCTGTAGTGGTGTTCGTTGCCGCCGTGGACTTGGAAGAGGTCGAGGAGGTAGGCGCCGCCGGCGGGTTTTTCGATGAGGAGAACTCCGCGGCGGTAGAGGTCGATGTTTTGGTAGGCGGTTTCGGAGGCGTCGATTTCGACTCCGTGGAGGCCGTGGGCGGAAAAGAAGCGGGTCGCTTTTCCGGGGCCGGGAAGCGGTTGCTGCTTTTGGTCGATCATGACGAGGTTGTGGGAAATCGTGTTTTTGGTCCAGGTGTAGATGCCGGGAACGTAGGCGTTCATGAAGTCGGGGTAGCCGAGGTCGGGGAGCATTTTTTGGCCGTTGGCGTAGAGATCGATGTTGAGGGTGTCGCGATGTCCGTGGCCGCCGCGGTACCCGTAATAGAGGGAAAGGGCGGTGGAGCGGTCGGCGGTTTCGAGGATCGCCATGCCGTAGCCGTCGAGGAGACGGGAGCCGGAGGGAGCGGCGGGGGTGTGGGTTTCGGTTTCGGGAATCGGGGTTTCGAAGAGGTCGTGGAAATAGCGGAAGGAGGCTTCGCCGGTGCCGCCGGATTTTTGGAGCCAGGTTTGGAAACGGGGGGAATCGTATTCGCGGGCGGCGGTTTGGTAGACGCCGATGTTGGGCATGACGAGGCCGCCGAAGAGGTTTCCGGAATCCCCGGTGTCGGGGGTGAATTTTCCGAGGACCTGGAGGTCGAGGAAGATGGAGGAAAGGCTTTTCATGCGCGGTTCGGAAAAGAGATCGATTCCGAGGGGTTTTAGTCGCGTGGCCATTTCGTAGAGGCGGCCGGTCCAGAGGAGGCAGTAGCCGGGGGCGCTTTCGAAGGGCATACCGTCGCGGTGGATGAAGTTGTAGAGCGCGTATTGCAGGCCTTCGAGGGCGAGAGGGACGCCGGTGTCGCGGAGAATGCGGTCGATCCATTCGTCGACCGGGCCGTGTTGGCGGGTAATGGCGGCGGTGGAGAGGGCGTTTTGGTGCATGCTGAAGTTGCCGCGGATTCGTCCGTCGAAAATGGCGTCGATTCCTTCTTCGAGGAGATTGGCTTCGATGAGGGCGCGGATTTCGGGGCCGGATTTGCCGAGCAGATTTTGCAGGTCGTGGTTGTTGTCGATGGTTTCCCAGATGGCGTCGTAGGAGGCGGCGAGTTGTTCGAAGACGCCGGTTTCCCAGATGGCGTTGACGATTTTTCCGCGGTAGGCGGCTCCGCGGGTGGCCATGAGCAAGCCGTAGCGGGATTGGGTTTCGTAATCGAGGGACGGATATCGTTCGGCGATGGCGGAAAGAATGAGGGCGGATTTGTGGGCGAATCGCGGATCGCCGGTGAGGGTGTAGGCTTGGGCGAGGGTGCTGTTGGCGGAGGCGATTTTTCGCCAGTGCCAGTGGTTGGCGTAGGCGACGAACCAGTAGCGGTGGCCGTCGGGGCCTTCCCAGCCCCAGCCGTCGTCGGGAAATTCGCCGGTGAGGCTGGCGGTGTCGGTGAAGTCGCTTTCGAGGAATTTGCGGTAGTCGTTGCTTGGGTAGGTTTCGCGGCCGATCGGACATTGGACGACGTAGGGATTTTCGGTGTCGAGAATCCATGGATACTTGCCGTGGTCGTAGATCGCTTTGCCGTGTTCGGGGCAGCCGTTGGTGCCGACGTTGAAGGCGCGCGGGACGGTGGCGGGGGGAATGAGGCGGAGGAGATCGGCGTCGGAGCGGTTGGTCCATTGCTCGGCGGCCTGGACGATTTTTTCCTGAACGCGGGCGGCGGCGGGGAAGGTTTCGACGTTGCGGCGGGCGAGGGCGATTTGTTCGTCGGTGAGGAGGGTGCGGGCGGTTTTGAGGGGGAATTGGGGTTCGCGAAGTTGGGTGACGGATTGGTCGGTTTTGAGGATTTGGAGATTGCGGATGGCGATGCTTTCGTGGTTTGCGGCGTGGTAACCGGCGAGGCGGAGAACGAGGAAGAGCGGCTCGCGGTCGAGGAGGCGGAGGCGGGGTTGGATGTTGGAGCTTTGCCAGGCGGTCCAGTTGCGGACGTCGGGGCCGCGGAGGTTGTTGGCGGGGCCGCCGAACGCGAGCATTTGGTTCGCGGGGAAGTTGGGCATCGGGGTGGGGGCGGCGGGGTTTTCGGAGAATTGGTTCCAGGCGGAGGCGGTCATGACGACGGCATCGATGGTGGCGGTGCGGGCGGGGTGGGAGGAAAAGGCGGTGTATTCGAGGGAGATTTTCAAGGAACCGGTGGGGGAGGCGGAAGTTTCGAGCGGGAGGCCGAGGAGAACGAAGCCGATCGCTTGGCCGTCGCGGTCTTCGGAAAGGCGGATTTCGCCGTCGAGTGTTTCGGGGAGTTGGAGCGGCCAGTTCGGGAGCAGGCCGTCGCGAAGTTGTTCGTCGGTTAGGGAAGGGAATGTGGCGTAGCGGACGGACCAGGGAGATTTTGCGAAGGTGGCGGAGGCGGCGAGCAGGAGAATGAGGAAGGCGCGAATGATGGTTGGAAAAAGCATGATGAAAGACTGTCGAAAGTTTGCAGGGGTTTAGGCGGCGAGGGAAGGAGCGGCGACCGTTGGAAGGTTTATTCTGATAAGCAGCGGTGGAGGGATGTTATCAATATAAATTTCGGCGGGATGGCGACGCATGCGAAATGCTTATCCAATCCGTCCTAGCTCTTGCGAGCAATTGGCCCGATGGCTTTCGGCTGCGTTAACCTTCAAACGTTTCGAACTTGTATATGAAAAGAACACTGCTTGCCTCACTACTCGCCCCTCTTCTTATCGGGGCTGTTCACACAACGAAAGCCGCGGATATATTTCGGGAAGATTTTTCGAGTTATGCCGAAGGAACGCGTCCGACGGAAGGATGGACTTGGGCCGCGCCGGGGGCAAACATCAACGAACAGGCGGTTCGCGCGACGACTAATGCGTTTGGCGAGACGGTGAACGCTTTGCGGATTCACCACGACTTCGACGGTGCGGGCGGGGAGGACAGCAAGAAATTCGGCGGTTTTGTGGCGCAGATCGGTGAGGAGATTTCGGACGAGGCGATCATTTTTACGACGCGGGTCCGGTTTAACGAAAAGTTGGGGTCGCAGGATCTCGGTTTCAGTTTGTTGACGGCTGCGGGGCAGATCGGGCCGTATATTCGTTTTATCGACGATGCCCGCGTGCTGCAGACGGAGTTGCAGGGAATCGCGGTTTATAACGGATCGAATCCGTTGCCGCTGATTTCGGGAATCCGTTACGGCGACTGGTATGAGATCCGGATTACGACGGTTCCGAGCAGCGGGCGTTACAGCATTCGGATTCGCAATTTGAATACGAGCGAGGCGGGTCAAAGCGGTTCGTATACGGATTTAAGGTTTTTCGGCACGGTGGGCCCGCTGAACCGGATTTCGCTGGGACGAGCGGGGACGTTTCCACAGGTGGATATGGATTTCGAAATGTTGGCGGTCGAGGACACGGTGATTTTCGGCGAGGATTTCGAGAGCTATGCGGAGGGGATGCGTCCGGAGGAGGGTTGGGTTTTTTCGGCGCCGGGGGCGAATATTGCGGACCAGAATGTGCGGGAGACGGTGAACGCGGCCGGGGAGGCGACGAAGGCGTTGCGGATTTTGCATGACTACGACGGGGCCGGCGGGGAGAATAGCCGGAATTTCGGCGGGTTTACGGCGGAGCTCGGACAGGAGATTTCGAGCGAGCCGATCATTTTCAGCACCCGGGTGCGGTTCAACGAGGAGCTGGGCTCGCAGGACGTCGCGTTGAGTCTGTTGTCGGCGTCGTCGCAGATTGGTCCGTACATTCGTTTCATCGATGGCGGGAGCGGGGATTTGGTTTCGGGAATCGCGGTGAACCATGGGACGGTGTCGAGTTTGCTGGTGAGCCCGCTGTTGTTCGGTACTTGGTATGAGCTGACGATTCGGACGGTTCCGGACACGGGAACTTACAGTATTGAGATTGTGAATTTGGAATCGGAGGAGGAAGGGCAGAGCGGGTCGCAATCTGGGTTGGCGTATTTCGCGGGCACGCCGCTTAGTTTTAACCGTATCAGTTTGGGCCGGGCGCGGACGTTTCCGCAGGTCGATATGTTTTTCGACGAGTTTCGGGTGACTTACGATTTGTCGCCGCCGTCGACCGAACCGGTGAATTTGACGGTCGATGTGCGGGGACAGGGGGCGGTTTTGCGGGATCCGGATTTAGAAATTTATCAACCGGGATCGGATGTGATTCTGACGGCGGTGCCGGCGGCGGGATACGTTTTTCTGAACTGGGGCGGAGAGGCGACGGGCACGCAGAATCCGTTGACGTTGACGATGAATTCGGACCGGGAAGTCGTGGCGACGTTTATTGAGCGGGCGCTTGCGGAGTCGGATTATCTGGTTTGGGAAACTTTTGAGTCGTATGAACCGGGGACGGCGCCGACGCATCCGGGGGACCGGACGCTCGCTCATTGGGTTTTCTCGTCACCTACTCCGGATACGGAGGTGACGGTAGTGGAGTCGTCATCCACCGACGGTTTGGGGGATAACGGGAAAACGATGCGTCTCTTCCGGCCGACATCGGTCGGGGCGAGCATCGAACTGGCGGCCCGGCGGACCTTCGAGGTGGTGAGGGACCAGGAGCTGGAATTCTCCATGAAGGTCAAATATAACCAGGATTTGGCGGACACAACGCAGGGCATTTTTCTGCGGGACAGTGCGAGCGGAAGCACGACGTTCGGTCCGTATCTCGTCGCGCGGCCGGATGGTTACGCCAGCAACAGCTGGCAGTTGTCTCTCCCGGAAGGCGCGACCGATGTAATGATTACCAGGATGCAGGTGGGAGCGTGGTATCGCGTCGACATCAGGACAACGCCTTCGACGGGACTCTACGATATTTCGATCACGAATCTGGATTCGCCGGAGGATCCGAGCCAGAACGCGAGCCGGACGGACGTGCCGTTCTTTCACAATATCACGAAGATCGATACGGTGCAGATTTCGCGGACCGGACAGTCGTTTGTCGTGGATGCGGAGTATGACGATATCACGGTTTATTTGGAAGGATCGGGGATGGATTTGCCGCCGGAGGAGAGCGGTTACGCGGATTGGAAGATCACGCATTTCGGAGCGGTGGATCATCCGGACGCGGGTGACCTGGAGGATCCGGACGGGGATGGCGCGCCGAATTTGATCGAATACGCGTTGGGCGGGAATCCGACGATCGCGTCGCGGAGTTCGTTGCCGGTGACGGAGATCGCGGAGAACCGGCTGGCGTTGGTTTTCTCGCGGCTGAATCCGGCGGATGTCGGTTATTCGGTGGAGGCGGCGGGCGAGCTGGGCGATTGGACGCCGATCGCGACATTGGCGGCGGGCGCGACTGTTTGGTCGGGTGCGGCGGCGGACGCGTTGTTGGTTTCGGAAGCGGAAGGTAAAGTGACGGTGCGCGATATCGTGGAGATCGGCGACGGAGCGCGGCGGTTTCTGCGGTTGAGAATTGTGGCGCCGTAAACAGTGACGTTTTAATCTCGAAAGAGGCGATTATGAAGAACAGGAATGGATTCGGAACCGGCGGTTTCACGTTGATCGAGTTGCTGACCGTAATCGCCATCATCGGGATTTTGGCGGCGATTTTGATTCCGGTCGTCGGCGCGGCGCGGGAACGGGCGCGGGAGGCGGTTTGCCGGAGCAATCTTCGTCAGATCGGAATGACGGTGCACCTCTACGCGCAGGACAACAACGACCGCACACCGCCGAACAACGCGAACGGGGGAACCGTGGCGATGGCGGTGGGCGGTTCGCCGGCGCGGTTGGCGGGATTGTTGGTGGCGCCGCCGATCGGATGGGGAGGGAATTATGTGGATACGGCGGACATCTTTTTCTGTCCGAGCATGAAAAGCCATCCGGATTTTACTCCGGAAGCGGATGGGCTTTTCACCGAGAACGGATGGATCGGTTACGCATGGTTTTATCTTTTGGAGGCACACGATATATTATTGGATAATACAGTGGTCGATGAGGACAGGTTTAATAATATGATCGCGATGGATATCGGCTGGCAATTTTGGGTGAAGAGCAACGGCTGGACGAAACCGCATGAATCGAACGCCAATGTTGTTTTTGTGGGCGGGCATGTGCGGAGTATTCCGTGGTCGATTCCGGATAAAACCAGCGATTGGAAGCAGATGGCGAAGCGGATTAATTTGAGCCGGTGAGAGGGGAGGAGAGGGGATTCACCACGAGATACGGAGGGCACCGGCGGCGCGACAAAGCGCGCCAGCGCGGCGGCGGCGGATTCTTGGGCTCTGTTTTTAACCACGAATGGACACTAATTGACACGAATTACTGAGGCTCGGGATTTGACAGGAGGTAGCGATGGCTTGGGCTCGGATTTGTTTAACCACAGATGGCACAGATGGGCACAGATGAGGGT
>CAZJCL010000167.1:0-6502 GCA_964544025.1 uncultured Opitutales bacterium
GTGGATTCGTGTCCATTCGTGGTTAAGATCCAGTGCCTCAAAGTTTGGTTGCGGCTACGCCGCGCTCAGAAATCCGTGATTAAAAAAACAGCCCCCAAGCCTCCCACCTTCGCTCCCTTCTGTTAAATCCCCATTCCCCAATCCCTTTTCCGTGTATTCCGTGTCTTCCGTGGTTAAAAAAACAGAGCCCCAGCCTTCGTGCCCCACCGCGACCTCCGAGTTAAAAATCCAAAATCCAAAATCCCCAATCCAAAATCCCAATTCCCCTCACCCCATCTCCGCTCTTGTGAACTCCTCGCCTTGCTGCTTTCTTACCGGAACTCATGTCGCGACTCAGGAAACTGGCTTTCGTTGTAAATCCGCACAAAACCGGCGCCGCCGAACTCGCCGAGTTCCTCATCGGCCAAGCCCGCGACGCCGGCGTCGAAATCGCCCTCACCGACTCCTTTCCCGTCCCGGACGACTTCCTCGACGGCCGCGACGCCTGCTGCGTTATCGGCGGCGACGGCACCTTATTAAGCGTCGTCGTCCATTCCGCCCGTTCCAACGTCCCAATCATCGGCGTCAACCGCGGCACCCTCGGATTCCTCACCGTTTTCTCCCCCGAAGAAGCCCGCGAAAAATTCGCCAACCTCCTCCAAGGCGAATTCCACGTCTCCCAACGCTCCCTCATCGAATGCAGCGACGGCAAAGAAACCGCCCTCGCCCTCAACGATATCGTCATCAAAGAATCCTTCTCCTCCCGCCTCATCTCCCTCGACGTTTTCGCCGACGAGGAATGGATCACCCGCTTCAGTTGCGACGGCCTCATCTTCTCCACCCCCACCGGCTCCACCGCCTACAACCTCTCCGCCGGCGGCCCCATCACCCACCCGCACGCCCGCATCATCGCCGTCACCCCGATCTGCCCGCACACCCTCAGCAACCGCACCGTCATCTTCGACGAAAGCGTTCGCCTCACCGTCGTGAACGCCAAATCCGACCACCCGCTGACCGTCGTTATGGACGGCCAACGCACCCTACCGCTCAGCGGCGGCGGCCAAGTCTCCATCTGCATGTCGCCCCTCACCGTGCCGCTCGTCCAACCGATCGACTACTCCCATTTCAACGTCATCCGCACCAAACTCGGTTGGAACGGCGCCAACGCCGCCAGCACCCCCACCTGCCCTCCCCAAAAACAACCGCCCGCCTAATCTCAGCGCGAACGCATCATCCGCTCCGAAACCGCCGCAAACCCGTAAACCATTCCCGCCACCGCGCCCAATCCCAGCGAACACGCCACGCTCAGCGCCAAATGCAACCCCTGCGGCACCCCCCGGTCGTTCAGCATCGCCTCCCACGTCTCCGGCAAAAACCGGCTCTCCGCCAAACGGATGTCGTTGAACAACAGCCCCGCGCAGATCATCGCCGCCAAACTCACAAAAAAGAAAACGCCGCCGATCGCCTTCAAATAAAAAAACGGACTCCGCCCCGCCGCCACCCCGCCTTCTGGACTCCCTCGCGTTCTCATTTTCTCACCCCCGCCAAGATGAAAACCCCGGCCCCTCCCGCGTCAACCCGCGATTCCCGCCCAACCGGCAGACTTGCCAGCGCCTCGCGTTTGCGAGATAGCTTATAATTCAGTTGCAGATTTTATCTTGAAAAGGAACATACCTTTTTCCATTACAAAGCCGATTATGCAGGAGTATTACATCCGGAATCCCGACGTTGATGAAAGCCGCGGGCCGTTCACTCTCGAACAACTCACCTCTCTGGCCGAAACGGGAAATATCACCGTCGAGACCCTCATCTACGATCCTGCATCCGAATCGTGGGAAGTCATCGAACACCACGAAACCCTCCGCCCCAAAATCTTCCCCGAACGCAAACGCCTCACCTTCCGCGAAAAAGGGGAATTCGAATCCCTCAACAGCGGCGAAGCCGAACTTCCCGCCATCACCATCGACGACCTCCTCGCCGCCGCCGAAGGCACTTCCGAGGAAACCAAGCACCGGAAAAAAGAAGGCATCTGGAAAGAAAAAGCCGCCGTGCTCGCCATGCTCCTGGCCGCGATCGCTTTCGTCCTCAGCGCCATCGGACACATCTGGGTCCAACGCGCCGCCCTCATCGAGTTCGACATCGCCGGCATTCTCCGGTCGCCGCTCATCATTTTCGGCCTCGTCGATCTCGGCCTCGCCCTCATCCTTTTCCTGCAAAGCACCGCCGTTTATCCGTTCGTCCGCTTCCGCACCATGCTCGGTGCCGGTTTCGCCCTCTTCTATTTCTGGGCCGCCGGATATCCGCTCTTGGGAGTCGCCACCGCCATCGGCGCGCTCGGAATCTACGGCCTCACCCTTTTCCTGAAAATGGCTCCGTTCCTCATCTCCGCCGCGCTTGCCTTGCTCGGAATGGGCGCGCTCGCCGTGATGGCCTTCGGCGTCTGAACCCGACGCGTTTCATCCCAAATACCAACCGACCGCACCCCGCCACAAACCGTTCTTTCCCGTCGCCTATAACCGTTGACAGGGAAATGAAGCGGCCTAATTTCTTAGCCTTTTACTGAATAAAAGCACATGATCCACGCCCTCCAGACCAAGTTTCAGAAACACCACAAAATTATCTTCTTCGTGATGCTAGCGATCATCATCGTCGCTTTTGTGTTTACGATCGGAGCCGCGCCGGGAATCGGAGGAGAAACCCAAACCGCACGCCAGGAATTCTTCGGCCATAACCTCGCCTCGCCCCGCGAGATGACCGAAATCGCCGAAGCCGCCCAACTCAGCCTCCGCATCGAATACGGGCAAACCCAGATCGATCAGCGCCAATTCGAGAACTACGTCTTCGAACGCCTCACCCTCCTCGGACTCGCCGACCGCCTCGGAATTCCCGGTCCGACCGACGAACAATTCCCCACCTACATCACCTCCCTCCGCGGCTTCCAAAACGCCCAAGGCACCTTCGACCCCGACATCTACAACGACTTCATCGACGAAATCGACGCCAACCCGACCATGAGCGAAGACGACGTCGGCCTCGTTCTGGAAGACAATTTCCGCATCGCCCAAGTCCGCGAAATCCTCGGCGGCCCCGGCTACATCCTGCCCACCGAAGTCCGCCTCCAACTCGAACGCAACCAAACCGTCTGGAGCGTCGACCTCGCGAAATTCGACATCGGCGGTTTCGAGGCCGACGTGCAACCCACCGACGAACAGCTCCAGCAATTTTACGAGGAAAACTCCTTCCGCTACGAACGCGCCCCCCGCACCGACTTCGCCTACGTCGTCTTCGAATCCGCAAATTACGTCGACCAGGTTCCCGCGCCCAAAGAGGAAGAACTGAAGGCCTACTTCGAGCGCAATCGCAACCAATTCACCCCGCCCGCCCCGGCGGAAAACGCCGAAAACCAAACCGAGACTCCCGAGGTCACCCTCGACGACGTCCGCGACCAGGTCACCCAAAGCGTCCGCATGGCAAGCGCCAGCCGGCTCGCCTCCCGCGCCGCCTCCGATTTCGCCTACGCTCTTTTCGAAAACAAAGCTCGTCAGGGAACCGACGAATTCCAAAACCTGATCAACTCATTCAACGCCGAGCTGAAAGAAGCTCCTCCTGCCAGCGCCAACGAATTTCCCGCCGAACTCGGATTCCCCCGCGCCGTCCAGCAAGAGGTTTTCCGCCTCAACGAAGACCGCCACTTCTCCGATCCGCTGGCCCTCCGCAACGATTACATCGTCCTCGTCTTCCAGGAAACCCTTCCGGCCTACGTTCCTCCGCTCGAAGAAGTTCGCGACCAAGTCGCCGCCGATTTCATCAACGAAGAAGAACGCCGCCTCCTCGCCGAACGCGCCGAAGAAATCCGCGCCTCCATCGTCGAAAAGGTGAAAAACGGACAACCCTTCGCCGAAGCCGCTCAAGCCGAAGGACTCGAAGTCACCAGCGCCGACAGCTTCACCCGCATGACCGCCCCTTCGGAAGTTCCCCCCGCCGTCAGCGCCCGCCTCACCGAATTCAAACAAGGCGAAGTTTCCACGATGATTCCGGTCCAGGACGCCGGCTATTTCGTCCACATCCGCGATCGCCAAGTGCCGGAAATCGATCCCGAAAGCGACGAATTCGCCAGCACCGCCGAAAACCTGAAGTCCCTGTCGTCCATGGCCAGCCAGAACTACGTCCTTCAGGAAGTCATGGAACGCGAAATCGGAAACGTTTCCCACGAAGGTCACGCGCACTAAGGCCGAGACTTCCATGCCGATTTTCCGCTACCGGCCCGATCCCTCCCCCTGCAAACTCTGCGGGGAGGGTTTCGAGATCACGCATAAAGCCACCGACCCCGACCTCACCGAATGCCCCACATGCGGCAAAAAGGTGATCAAGCAACTCCCCACCGGCTTCAATTCCCCCAAAATCCTCAAAAAACCCTCCACCACCGAAGCCAAACAAGCCGGCTTCACCGTCCTGAAAAAAATCAGCGACGGCGAATACGAAAAGCAATAACTCGGGCGGCACCCTCCACCGATCAATTGCCACCCAACCGATCCTCGCGGAAGCTCCATCAAGCCGAACCTCATTCTTTCGCCGCGCCAGGCCCCACCCGCCCGAGCCCAAGTCCCATTCCCATTCCCTCCCGTAGCATCCGGCGCTTCGCCGATGACCCCAACCAGAGCCTCCACTACCTCCTGTTCACATCGGGCAATCCAAGTCTTCAGCCCCTCTCCGGCTTTCCGTGTATTCCGTGTGTTCCGTGGTCAAATAAAAAACCCGAACCTCAGCCACCCCGATTCGTGTTCATTCATGTCCATTCGTGGTCGAACTAGTTGAACCGGTCGAACCGAACGCAACCGCCCCTCCCCCCGCGCTCAAATTCACCGTATTCACCATCTCCACCGGCAACTGATGCCGAAACCACGTCATCTGCTTCTTCACCAATCGCTGCGTATTTCGCACAATCTCCTCCCGCAACTCCCCCTCCGAAACCCCGCCCGCCAGAAACCGAATCGTTTCCCGATAACCGATCGCCGACGCCGCCGAAGGATTCCGCTCCAACCCCCGCGCCAAAAGCCCCCGCACCTCCTCCACCAATCCCGCCGCCAGCATCCCGTCCACCCGCGCCGCCACCCGCTCCCGCAACTCCTCCCGCTCCCGCGTCAGCAAACAAATCTGCGTCCGGCACCCCGAAAACGGAAACTCCCGCTCCGCCATATCCCGCCGCAATTCCCCCACCGTTTTCCCCGACGCCAAACACCGCTCCAACGCCCGCTTCACCCGCCGCGGATTCTGAAGTTCCAGCACCTCCCCCGCCCCCGGATCCACCTCCAACAACCGCGCAACCATCGCCTCCAACCCTTCCCTTTCCAACTCATCCGCCTCCCGCGCCACCTCCGCCGGCACAACCACCGAATCGACCACCGGCGCAAAAAAGCTCTTCAAATAAAACCCGCTCCCCCCCGTCACCAAAACCTTCTTCCCCCGCCGATGAATCTCCGCCACCGCCGCCGCCGCTTCCGCCAAATAACGATCGATGCTCCACGGCTCATCCGGCTCCGCCACATCGATCAAATGATGCCGCACCCGCGCCCGCTCCTCCGCCGACGGTTTCGCCGTCCCAATATCCATCCCCCGATAAAACAGCAGCGAATCGCACGAAACAATCTCCGCCCCGTGGGTCTCCGCCCAACGCAACGAAAGCTCCGTCTTCCCCACCGCCGTCGGCCCCGTCAGCAGATAAAGATCAACCCCGCGCAATTCCTCAACTCCTCCCATCAAGCCTCCTCGTCCCCGACATCATCCTCACCCACTCCCGTAGCATCGGCGCTTCGCCGATGATCCCCCGCCCGCAACATCGCCAGCCCCCGCAATCCAGAAACCCAATCCATCCGCATCATCTCCGCTCCACCCGCACGCGCAAAAACCGCCGCGTCCCCTCCTCCACCGTTTCCGTGTCCGACACCGTTACCCGCTCCAAATTCTCGCCCGCCGCCTCCACTTCCTCCGCCCCCGCTACCGGACTCCATTCCACCAAATCACCCGACGCCTCCACCCAATACCCCAACGCCGGATCATCCGTCCGCCGCGCAAACGAAATCGTCAACCGCGTCTTCGCCCCTCCCCTTCCATCAACCGCCGCCTGCCCCAACTCCGGCAAATCCTCCCGCGCCGGTTCCACCGGATCCATCCCCAGCGCATAACGCAACAAATTCGGAATCCCGAAACCGCCCGGATCGTCCATCTCCCCCCGCTCCCCCTCCGGCAGCCACGCCTCCGCCCAAACCGCAAACGACGGCGGCACCGGCAACGGCTCCGGCTCCACCGACGTCACCTCGAAATTATCCAGATGCACCACAAACGGCGTCGCCGGATGCCGCCCGCTCCCATCCGTCGCCGCGACCAATCCCAAACTCTCCAAAACGCCGCGACTTCCCTCCAGCGTCCCGTTCCCCGTAAACGACTTCACCGGCCCGCTCGGCAAATGAAACAATACCCGCGTCCACTTCCCCGCCTCCACCAACTGCCCCAGCGGAATCCCCGG
>CAZJCL010000168.1:0-6481 GCA_964544025.1 uncultured Opitutales bacterium
CCAACTCGCCTCAAGCGTCGGCTGAAACGAGTTTCCCGCCGTTTTCACACCGCGGAAAACGTGCCGCGAAGCGTATTTCCATTCGCTCCCGATCAAAAGATCCGCGGGGAAAACCGAGCCGAGGCTACTCAACGGAAGAACCGCCAGGACGAGAAAACATAGTGGTTTTATCATGCGCGATTTCTTTTTAATCGAAGCGCCGCCGCTTTTAGAGCATTTTCGCCGGACTTTTCTCGCCAACCCAAACCACCATGTCAAAAACCCGCCTCGTCGCCACCGTCGACGGCCACGGCCGTATCGCTTTGCGAGAGGAACCCGTTCCCAAACCGGGACCCGGCGAAATCCTCGTCGCAAACCGTTGTTCGCTCATCAGCGCCGGCACCGAAATCGGCGGAATCAAAAAGCGCCGCGCCCATCCCGATCCTCAAATTTCCGCCCGCCCCTTCGGCTACCAATCCGCCGGACGCGTCGCGGCCCTCGGTCCCGGCGCGGAAAAACGGTTTAGCATCGGCCAACGCGTCGCCTGCATGGGCGCGAATTACGCGATGCACGCCACCCATGTTTGCGTCCCGGTAAATCTCTCCGTTCCCCTCCCCGGCGAAGTCACCGACGAAGAAGGCGCGTTCAACCACCTCGCCGCCACCGCCCTCCAAGCGATTCGCCGCGCCCAACCGCTTCTCGGCGAAAATTTCCTCATCGCCGGACTCGGAGTCGTCGGCCAAATCGCCGCGCAACTCGCCCGCCTGCACGGTGCCCGGGTCGCCGGCGCGGATCCGGAAGAAAACCGCCGAAACCTCGCCCAACGTCTCGGCACCCACACCGTGTTTTCCCCAGACGACGATTTCGCGGCCGCGATCCAGCAAATGTCGCGCGGCCACGGCCTCGACGCCGCGTTGATCTGTTTCAGCGGCGACGCGACCCAAACAGTCGAGCAAATCGCGAAAGCCATGAAAACAGCGCCCGACACCCATCAATCCGGCCGCATCGTGATCCTCGGCGGCGCGACGATCACGCAACGTTTCCCGACTCCGCTCGGCCACATCGACATCCGCCCTTCTTGCCGCACCGGCCCCGGTTATCACGACAAAGCCTGGGAACGCGGCGCCGATTATCCGGCGGCTACCGTCCCCTGGGACACCCGCCGAAATCTGGAGGAAATCATCCGCCTTCTGGAAGAAAAGCGCCTCCACGTCGAACCGCTGATCACCCACCGCCTCCCGCTCCGCGAAGCCGCGACCGCCTGCGATCTCTTAATCGACCGCCCAAACGAAGCCATCGCCGTAATCCTCCAGACGTAGGCGGCGAAATCCTCAATCGTCGTAATGCGTCCACATCCGGAGAACGTGAACGACTTTCTTTTCTTCCAACACTTCGTAAACCAAACGATGCTGGATATTGATTCGTCTCGAATAACATCCGCTCAACTCTCCCCGAAGCGCCTCATATCTTGGCGGTGTCCGAAACGGATCCTCGCGGAGAATCTTCAACAGCTCCGACGCCCGCTTCTTCAAACCGCTCTTGGCTAGCTTCTTCGCGTCTTCCTGCGCGTGACGGGAAAAAATCAGTTCGTAACTCACCAATCCAAGCTCTTAGAACCTTTTCCAATTCCTTCCTTTCGAGCCGCCTGAATCGAATCAACCATGCCGGAAACCGAATGCAGATAAAGCGTTTCCTGAATCGACCGCCAATCGTCCTCCGACAGAAGAATCGCGTTTCCCCGTTTCCCAGTGATCTGAATCGGTTCCCGCGATTCGTTCGCCTCGTCGATTAGCGAGTAAAGAGTTTCACGGGCTTTGGTGGCGGTCACGGTATTCATCTCCCTAGCCGTACGTTTTCACGTCCTGGTGTCAACGATGCTCCCTCGAAACCGCCCTCTCCCGGTTTTCCGCTTTCTGGTTGCTTCGCCCTTTATCTGGTTCATAATTAGGCGGAAAGATCGTCCTCACCTTTGCGAGGCCATTAACAGATGTACCAGGTCACTTTTAGCGAACAAGCCTTGCTCGAACTCAGCAAACTCGGCACCCGCGAGCAACTCCAGTTGATCGATCCGATCAGCAATTTGACCGCGCTCGAACTCGCCCAGCCGAAGGAACCGCTCGGACGTTTTCATCGCGGGGACAAAGTGTTTTACCGTCTGCGGGCCGGAGATTTTCGCGTCTATTTCGAAGTCGTAAACGACGAGACCCTCCTCTGCGAATACATCCTCCACAAGAACACCCTCACCGACTTCGTTTTCCGGACGAAGCTGCCTGTTTCGGAGGAGCAATTGCTGGAACAACACCAGTCGTTCTGGAAATACCTCGAAACTCTCAAAAAGTAATTTGCGCTGAGCGGCGTCCAGTTAACCCCGCCGCTTCGCCGACCCGGGCTACTTCGAACCCTTGACCGCATTCCCATGAGCGAACCGGATCCCAACAAAGAAATCTTCGAAAGCACCCGCGCCAGCCGGATTTACTTTCTTCCGAACCTGATGACCGCCGGAAACCTGTTTTGCGGGTTCGTCGCGGTGATCATGTGCATCCAGGCCCGCGCCGCGACGAATCAGGGCGACACCGAGCTTTCGATGCAGCTTTATATTTACGCGGTTTGGCTGATTCTCGCGGCGGTAATCTTCGACGCGCTCGATGGACGTCTGGCACGCCTCGGCGGACGCGAATCGCTTTTCGGCAAGGAGTTCGACTCGCTCGCCGACGTCATCTCCTTCGGAATGGCACCGGCGCTAATGGTATTCTTCCTGATCTTGTCCCCCACGCAAGGCTACCCGTTCTTCCGGCGAATCGGCTGGTTTATCGGTTTTATTTACCTGCTTTGCGCGGCGGTTCGGCTCGCCCGCTTCAACGTCCTCACTCATCCCGCCGTTTACTCGCTCAATCCCGATGCCTCTTCCAAAGATTTCGTCGGTTTGCCGGTCCCGGCAGCCGCCGGCACGATCGCCAGTCTCGTCTTTGTCCTCAACGCCTACGATCTCCAGCGCTGGGCGATTCTTCTGCCGGTTTTGATGATCCTGATCGCCTACCTGATGGTCAGCGTCATTCCGTATCCGAGTTTCAAGAACATCGACTGGCGAACCCAGATCCGTTTCCGCACATTTATCCTGTTGCTGGTCGCCGCCCTGCTCGTTTGGCAAGTGCGGGAAATCGGCCTCGCTCTCGTTTTCCTCTCCTACATCACCTACGGCATCGTCACCCACTTCCGCCGCGCCAGCCGCCGCTCCTCCCGCTTGAAACATCTTCGGGCAAAACGCTTGTTAAAAAAGGACCAACAACCCGGGAATAAGTCCGGATAAGTTTCGGCCTCGGGAATAACCTGCCACTTCTCCTCAGTTATTCCCCTACTCTTCACAACGTAAAATCCCCCGCCGATCCTTTCCACATGCGGGCTTCCCGAAGGTTGCTACAGTTTTCCCGATACCATAATAAGACGAAGAATTTTTTCTCTTAGAATCTATCTCTCATAAGGATTGTCAGCAGGTGCCAAAATTCTCTAGTTTCTCCCGCCATGAAGTTTAAAATCAACCGCGACCATTTCAGCAGCGGCCTGCAGCAGGTTCTCAACGTGGTCAGTCCCCGGGCGACCATGCCTATTCTCGGGAACGTTCTCATCGAAGCGGAAAACGACCAGATTTCGCTGACGACGACGAACCTCGATCTCGGGATCCGCTGCACGATCAAGGCCCAGGTCTCGGAAAGCGGCGCGGTCACCCTCCCTGTCCGCCGGCTCGCGACGATTATCAAAGAACTTCCCAACCTCGACGTGCAGGTCGAAACCGAGGATAATCATCAGACCAAAGTCACCTCCGGCGGCTCCAACTTCAAAATCATGGGAATCGGCAAAGAGGAGTTCCCCGCCCTTCCCACCTTCAGCCGCGACCGCACCTTCCTCATCGCCCAAGGCCAGCTCGGCTCCATGCTCCGCAGCGTCGCCTACGCGCAGTCCTCCGACGAAGCCCGCTACATTCTCAACGGCGTCTATTTCAAATTCGAAGAGGGCAAACTCAGCCTCGTCGCCACCGACGGCCGCCGTCTCGCGTTGATCAGCAAAGAGCTCGAATTTCCGCCCGAACAATCCGGCGCGATCATCATCCCCGGCAAAACCGCCGCGGAACTTCTCCGCCTGCTCGACGTCGGCAAGGAGGTCCGGATTTCGTTCAACGAGCGGCAAGTGGCGTTCGACGTGGAAACCGGCGAAAACTCCGGCGGCCTCGTCGGCAGCGTCAATCTCATTTCCAAGATCGTCGAGGGCAATTACCCGAATTACCAACAGGTGATCCCGAAGGAAACGCACCAGCGGATTAAACTGGAACGCGAATTCTTCCTGCAATGCGTGCATCGCGCCGCCCTCGTTTCCAGCGATAAAAGCAACACCGTCCGCCTCAAAGTTTCTCCGAATCTGCTCGAAGTCACCGCTTCCAGCCCGGATTTCGGCGAAGCGCACGAATCGATGGCCATCGCCTACGAGGGCCCGACGATCGAAGTCGCGTTCAATCCGTATTTCCTGATGGATCCGCTGAAGGCGCACACGAGAGACGAGATTTTTTTCGAGTTGAAGGACGAGTTGAGCCCCGGAGTGTTCAAATCGCCGGACAGTTTCGTCTGCGTGATCATGCCGCTGCGGTTGAATTGATCGCGTTCCCAAGCGACCTTTTGCCGATGTCCGCGTTGGATTTCGCGGGAAAGGCGTTTCCGTTTTTCGAACTCTGCTGCCCCGGCATTGAGCTATGATCATTTTTGTAAATGCAGTCCTCGTGGCGGCGCTCCTCTCGGTGTTTCTGACCTACGCCAACAACCGGTGGGGTTCGCCCTTGGTGGCCATTGCCAACCGCTGGTTGCGCTGGTTGTTGTTCGCGGCATTGGCGACATTGTTGGCCGAAGAATTCGCGGAATCCGGACGCCCGCTCTGGATCTACGCGGTCACCGGCTTTCTCTCCTGGTTCCTGATCGAAACGATGTTCAACTGGATCGCGATCAAAGCCCTCAGCCAAAGCCCGGTTCCCCTGTTTCCGCGCTTCCGGGAAAGCGGAGAAGCGCAGGAATGGCCGGTGCAAAAGCGGTTCCTCCAACTGCGCGACTGGATTCGCAACAACGGCTTCTCCTTGGTGCAGAATTTGAAATCCGACCTCGGGATGGGAATCAAGATTCGGAGTAGCGTGTTTCAAAGCAGCGACAAACGGATCCGCCTCCAGGTGTTTTTCATCCCGCAGAGATCCGGCAACGTGACCGAATGCGTCAGCCTCCAATCGATAACGAAAGACGGCCGACGCATCGTGACCGACAACCTCTACATCCCTTTCGGCGGATTTTTCCCGGAAACCTGGAGCGTGGCCCGCAAAGCCTGGATCCGGAGCGTCCCCCGGCTATGCCGCCGGCACCAGGCCCGGATCGCGACGCTGGAACTCGAAGAATGGGACGACGAACCGGTCGATGATCTCAATTACCAGCAACTCCTCTTGGAGCGCGTGAACACCGAACTTGGTTTCCTCTACCCGCGCCACCTCCGCGACGAATACGGCAAACTCACCACCGAAGGCCGCTACCGCGTCTGGAAAGAAATCTGGCTGCTCAACTACTTGGGCCTCTCCACGTCGAAATAAACCGACGCCACGCGAGCGGTTTCGCGGCAGAAATGCGGCGCTCCCGGAGTTTTATTCCGGAAATTTCTTTTTAGATTGCTCGCCGCCGTTTTCGCCGTTGGATTCTAGCCCAACGTTTCAACCCCTGAACATTTGTGCCATGGCTAGAGAATCAGCAGTAAAACGTCAGATCGAAAACGGAACGGACCGCGACAAGAACCTCAACCTGGCGTTGTCGGCGATCACGAAGCAGTTCGGCGAGGGCAGCGTCATGCGCCTCGGCTCCGCCAGCAAGATGGATGTCTCCTCCATTTCCACCGGATCGCTCGCCGTCGATTTGGCGCTCGGCATCGGCGGACTTCCCATCGGCCGAATCGCCGAAATTTATGGTCCGGAATCGTCCGGTAAAACAACGCTCGCTCTCAGCCTGATCGCCGAAGCCCAGCGCAAAGGCGGCCTCGCCGCTTTCATCGACGTCGAGCACGCGCTCGATCCGCGCTACGCCAAAGTTCTCGGGGTAAATCTCGACGATCTTCTCGTTTCCCAGCCGGATTCCGGTGAAGACGCGCTCAATATCGCCGAAGCGCTGATCCGCTCCAACGCGATCGACGTCATCGTCATCGACTCGGTCGCGGCCCTTGTTTCCAAAGCCGAACTCGACGGCCAAATGGGCGACGCCACCGTCGGCTCCCAGGCGCGTTTGATGAGCCAGGCCATGCGCCGCCTCACCGCGATCATCAGCAAAACCAAGTGCGTCTGCCTCTTCACCAACCAGATTCGCGAAAAGATCGGCGTCATGTTCGGCAGCCCGGAAACCACTCCCGGCGGACGCGCGCTCAAGTTTTTCTGCTCGGTCCGCATGGATATCCGCCGCATCGGCCAAATCAAGGACAGCTCCGGCAAAGTCATCGG
>CAZJCL010000169.1:0-3129 GCA_964544025.1 uncultured Opitutales bacterium
AATTTTGTTTAACCACGGAATACACTGAATACACGGAAAGCCGATGCTCTGGAAGGGAGGTTTAACAGAAGCCCCCGACCTTGGCGGGGCCAAGGGAATGACGTGGAGTAAAGCTTGTGTTTTCGTAGCATCGGGCCTTCGCTCGATGACGGACGGCGGAGAGGATGCGGTGCGGAAAGATCGTCATCCGGCAAGGCCGAATGCTACTGGACACGGATGGAGGTAATTTTCCGCCGGGTTATTGGATTTAATTGGATTCGGGGAAAGCTAGGAGGAATTTTTCTTTGTCGGGGGCGGAGAAGAAGGCGGTTCCGGCGACGAGAGTGTCGGCTCCGGCTTCGAGGCAGATGGCACCGGTTTCCTCGTTGATGCCGCCATCGACTTCAATCCGGAAATTGAGGTCGCGGTCGCGGCGCCATTGGGCGATTTGCCGGATTTTTTCGACGGTGTCTTCGCGGAAGCTTTGGCCGCCGAATCCGGGTTGAACGGTCATGACGAGGACGAGATCGACTTGTTCGAGATACGGGATGACCTTGTCGGCGGGGGTGTCGGGATTGATCGCGATTCCGGCGAAGCGTTCGGCGCGGCGGATTTGTTGGAGGGTTTCGAGGATCGGGTATTCGGGTTCGGTGTGGATGGTGATGAGATCGGCGCCGGCTTTGGCGAAGGCGTCGATGTGGAGATGCGGGTTGTCGAGCATCAGGTGGACGTCGAGAAAGAGTTTCGTGCCTTTGCGAAGGGCGGCGACGGTGGCGGGGCCGAAGGTGAGGTTGGGGACGAAATGGCCATCCATGATGTCGACGTGGAGCCAGCGGAGGGAAAGCTGCTCGACGAGTTGGGCGCTGGCGACGAGGTTGCCGTGATCTCCGGCGAGAATGGACGGAGCGAGAATGTTGGAATGGACATTGGCCATGGAACAACGATCTCCAACCGGGCCGGTTCTGGCAACGGGAATTGTCGGATGGGGTGGGGATTGACGAGGGTTTTGGGGGAAGAGGAAGCGGGAAACGTTTTCGGCGGCGGGTCAGTTTTCGGAGGTGGATTCGCGGTGGTCGTGGAGGCGGAGGTGGGAGCGGCGGCGGTATTCGTAGGGGGCCGAGGTGGAGGCGGGGCTTAGGCTGATAGTGGAAACTTGGGCGGCTTCGGCGGCGGCTTTTTCGGCGGCGAGCGTGGCTTGGAGATCGCGTTCGGCCTGGTGCTGGCGTTCGATGGCGGCGGCGAGGCGGGCGCGGCGTTCTTCGGCTTCGCGTTCGGCTTGGGAGCGGGCGGCGGTTTCGGCTTTCAACGCTTCGACGGTGGCGGCGAGTTTGGCTTCGAGTTCGCTTCTTTCCTGGTCGCGGAGGGCGGCGATGCGTTCTTTTTCGGCGGCGAGTGCGGCTTCGAGTTCGGCGTGGCGACGGACGGCTTCCGCTTGGCGGGCGTTGGCTTCGGCTATGTCGCGTTCGGCTTTTTCGCGGGCTTCGCGTTCAGTGGCGAGGCGTTGTTGCTGTTCGGCGATGAGGCGGTTTCGCTCTTCCTGTTCGCGGGCGGCCTGTTCGGCGGCGAGGCGGAGGGCTTCGGCTTCGCGTTCGGCGGCGAGGAGAGCTTCGCGTTTTTCGGCTTCGAAACGCTCGTGTTCGGCTTGGCGTTCGGCGGCGAGTTTTTGTTGTTCCGCCTGGTGGAAATGGCGTTGGACGAGGAGGCCGGAGCCGCCGAGAACGAGAAGGAGAACGGTGGTGAGAATCGCGGTTTTCATATGGATGCGAGAGAATCGGGTTTGGTTTCGACAGCGGGAAAACGGGTTGGTTCAGGAAAGACGGTTTTTGTAGTCTTCGTATCCGAATTCGCGGACGAGCGTGTATTTCTGCGTTTCGGAGTTGAAGCGGTAGATGTTGGGGAGGCGGACGCCGTTGAAGGTGGTTGTCTTCACCATGGTGTAGTGAGCCATGTCGTGAAAGACGAGCTTGGAACCTTCGGTGAGCGGTTTCGGGAAGGAGTAATCGCCGATGACGTCGCCGGCGAGGCAGGTGCCGCCGCCGAGACGGTAGATGTGAGGAAAATCGCCGGGTTCGCCCGCGCCTTCGATGATTGGGCGGTAGGGCATTTCGAGGACGTCGGGCATGTGGGCGGTGGCGGAAGTGTCGAGGATGGCGATTTCGGTTTCGTTGTGAAGAATATCGAGAACGGAGGCGACGAGGTAACCGGTGCCGAGGGCGATCGCTTCGCCGGGTTCGAGGTAGATTTGGGCGTTCGGGTAGCGGGATTGGAAACCGGAGATGAGGCGGCAGAGACGTTCGATGTCGTAATCGGGACGGGTGATGTGGTGGCCGCCGCCGAAGTTGATCCATTTCATCTGGCGGAGGTAGGGTGCGAATTTTTCCTCCACGACGGCGAGGACGCGTTCGAGGGTATCGGAATTTTGCTCGCAGAGGGCGTGGAAATGGAGGCCGTCGATTCCGTCGAGGGATTCGTTGGCGAATTGGGCGGCGGGAATTCCGAAGCGGGAGCCGGGGGCGCAGGGGTTATAGATGTCGGTGGAGACTTCGGAGTATTCGGGGTTGATGCGGAGGCCGCAGGAGACGGGGCGGGGGGAATTCTCGATGGCGGGGCGGAATTTTTTCCATTGGGAGAAGGAATTGAAAACGATGTGGTCGGCGATGGGGAGGATTTCGCGGAAATCTTTTTCGGAATAGGCGGGGGCGCAGACGTGGACTTCGCCGCCGAATTCCTCGCGGGCGAGCCGGGCTTCGTCGACGGAGCTGGCGGTGGCGCCGGGGAGATACTTGCGGATCTGCGGCGCGAGGCTCCACATGGCGAATCCTTTGAGCGCGAGAATGATTTTGGCACCGGTGCGTTGCTGGACGCTGTCGAGGATTCGCAGGTTTCGCTCGATGAGAACCTCGTCGACGATGTAGCAGGGCGTTTCAATCTGGGTGAAGTCGATTTTCATTCTGATTACTTACAGCGAAGTTTTAACCACGAATGGACACTAATAGACACGAATGGGTGAACCACAGATGGCACGGATTGGCACGGATTGAGGGAGGGGGATGACGTGTGGTTACTCGCGGGTGGCGCGGACGTCGAATTCCAGTTTCCAGCTTTTGCCGGTGGGTTCGTGGCGCATCGAGAGTTCTAATGCGCCGAGTT
>CAZJCL010000169.1:3229-6480 GCA_964544025.1 uncultured Opitutales bacterium
TTCCAGCTTTTGCCGGTGGGTTCGTGGCGCATCGAGAGTTCTAATGCGCCGAGTTCGGTGACGGCGGAATGGAGGCGGACGGGGACGATGTCGCCGGGTTGGCGTCCGTCGATCGCTTCGAGGGAGATTTCTAAATTCGCGGTTTCGTCAAGATCGCGCTCGGCGTCGGCGACGATTTGTCCGACTTCGTCGCCGGCCCGGGTCGAGGCGCTGAAGAAACGGAAGGTGACGGGTTCGCCGGTGACGAGTCCGAATTCGCGGTTTTCGAGCGTTTTTTCGGTGCCTTCCTCCATGCCCTGGGGAACGACGCAGACGGCTTTGACTTTCGGTTTCAGGCCGGGGACGGCGAGGGCGGCGGATTCGAGTCCGAGATAATAGGAGCGGGCGGTGCCGGCGCGGATGCGGATGCCTTCGCCGCTGAGCGTGATGCGTCCGTAATGGGCGGCGCCGCGGGCGACGGCGAGATCGAGGTGGACGCCGGTCAGTTCGGCAACGGGTTCGCCGGTCCAGCTGGCGAGGAGTTCGAGAACGCGTTGGCGGAGGGCGGTCGCGTTGAAGACGCCGCCGTTGAAGAGGACGGCGTTGGGGCGGAAAAACGTGCCGGTGCGGAGAGATTCGGGAATGGCGGCGGCGAGTTGCGCGTTGGCCTGGGTGTTGGCGAGGCTTCGGGTGAGGAAGCGGGCGAGGTGTTTGCTGATGACGGGATCGTGCGCGTAGGCGAGTCCGAATTCGCGGAGGCCGGTGGAGCGGTGCGGCGCGGGATGATCGTCGATGGAGGTTAGCGGGAAAAATCCGTCGAGGACGATGGCGTGGACCTGTTCGCGGGTGAGCTGGGTGGAAACGGTGTTGGCGAAAAGGCTGGAGCCGCGGGTGGGAATCGAGATCGGGAAAGTGTCGCGGGAGGGGTCGCTGAGGAGGATTTCCTTTCCGGCGCGGCAGGCGTGGACGAGGGAGAGAAATTGCCAGTCGTCGATGTTTTTGCCTTCGGATTCGAGTTCGGCGCGGACGGTGTAGGCGAGGGCGAGATCCATGTTGTCGCCGCCGAGGAGGAGATGGTCGCCGACGCTGATGCGGTCGAGCTGGAGGTTGCCGCCGGTTTCGCTGACGGCGATGAGGCTGAAGTCGACGGTGCCGCCGCCGACGTCGCAAACGAGGACGATTTGGCCGGGTTTTACTTGTTCGCGCCAGGATTCGCCGGTGGTGGAGAGCCAGGCGTAGAAAGCGGCGAGCGGTTCTTCGAGGAGAGTTGGATTGGGGAAACCGGCGGCGACGGCGGCTTCGTGGGTGAGGGCGCGGGCGGCTTCGTCGAAGGAGGCGGGAACGGTGATGACGGTTTCGCAATCGTCGAGGGGCGGGAGGTTTTCGCGGGAGTTGAGGAAGCTTTCGCGGAGGTGTTCGAGGTAGCGGCGGGAGGCTTCGAAGGGGGAGATTTTGCCCTCGGGGAGATCGGATTTCCAAGGGAGAATCGGGCCTTTGCGGTCGGCGTGGGCTTGGCAGAGCCAGCTTTTGGCGGAGGTGACGAGGCGGTCGGGGACGAGCGCGCCGTGGTCGCGGGCGAAGACTCCGGTGAAACCGAGGGTTTCGGCGGATTGCCACGGGAGTTGGAGGGTGCCGGCGGCGAATTCGTCGGGGTGCGGCAGGTAGAGGGCCGACGGGAGGGAATCGCGTTCGCCGATGTTTCCGGCGGCGAGAATTTGGGTGACGGGAACGACGCGGACGCCGTCGGGCGAGGCGAGCGCCATGACGGAGTTGGACGTTCCGAGATCGATGCCGAGGCTGTGGGCTTGGCTCATGACGCTTTGACTTCGACTTCGGCGGGAACGATGACGGAGGAAGTTTTGGCTGCGGGTTCGGGTTCGACGATGCGGGGGAGGTCGATTTTGGAGGCTTTCCAGCCTTTGTGGAGGAGGGTGCCGTGGAAGGGCGGGGAGCCGGCGAGTTTGCCGACGGCGCGGAATTCGCGGGGGTTGTATCCGGATTCCAGGGTCACGGAGCTGCCTTCGTCGGCGTCGCTGACGGGGACGACGGCGAAATGGTCTTTGACGACTTTGGAGCAGCCTTGGTGGACGACGCGGGCGGCGCCGCCGATTTGTTCGTTGGAGTAGTTGGCGATGTCGCCCATGACGAAATCGAGGAAGCGGCCTTTTTCCTGGAGAAGGGCGAGGAATTGGAGGAGGTAGGCGTCGATGATTGGTTCGCGGTCGACGGTTTTCGGGGCGGCGGGGGGCGGGGCCGGTTCGGCGGGTTTGGTTGGTTTTTCGGGAGCAGTGGCGGTTTGGGTTTGGCTGGAGGGTTTTTGGAGGAATGCGGCGTGAATGAGGAGATAGAGGGCGAGGACGATGGAGACGGCGGGTGCCCATTGCGCGTAGTCGGCGGCCGGGTGGAACGCGTCGGCCGGGACGAATGCGGTGGCGTTGATGGCGATCAGCAGGAGACTGGCTGTAATAATTCTCATGAAATTCAGTCGTGAAAGGTGATGCGAAGCGGCGGATCGCGCGCTCGCTTGTTTTTGTCGAAACGGATAATTGAACGCCGCCGGCGCGAGAAGTCGATAATGGAGTGATGGTTTGCGGCGGATGCGAGGCGCGGACGGCGGGAGGTAAGGGACGGGGAACGGACAGGGAAGAGGAGGAGGGGATTTAACAGAAGGTAGCGAAGGTTGCGAAGGTTGGGGCTGGGGCTGGGGCTCGGGAAGGGATTCACCCGGGGGGCGGAGGCCGACGGTGGTGGGTAATCGGTAGAGCCAGCGTCTTGAGGTCGTGATGCGGTTGCGCAAATGTCTTTGGTTTTAGCACTATTGGAATGATCCTAAGGTGGGTTTCGGTCACACGTGGCTGCAAAGCTGGCTTCCGTTTACGACGACGATTTTGTCTCAACGGCCGCCATTGGCTGGAAAGCCAGTTGATCGAACACGGAATATCGAAGATACCGCGCCGCCTCGCGTTGCTGCGCGCTCATGGCCCTCATCCGCAAAGTGCCAAAAACCCACCGCTACATGCTCACGGGAAAAGGGACGGAAAATAGCCAGCGCGTCGCTTGCCGCCTCAGACGTTGATTTGAAAAACTTGCAGAACTTGCCGCATGGAAATCTTGCCGAAAAAACAAGAATCGGACGAATTGTATTACAGATGGGCACAGATGAGACGGGGTTTTGGCAGGAGCATCTTGTTCAGAAACGGGGAGATGTGCGGATTGTAGTGGGGATAGACGCGGATTTTTGAGGGGGTGATGGGTGGGGGTGCTGGAGGCGT
>CAZJCL010000170.1:0-6435 GCA_964544025.1 uncultured Opitutales bacterium
CGACTTGTCGCAGCACTCCAGGGGTTAGCTTTTTTCGTATTCTTTTAGGAAGCCGATGAATTCGCGGCGGTGGCCTTGCTCGTCGCCGAGGATCGTGATGACCATGTCTTGGGTGACGTAGTCGACGCCGTCGCACATCTTGATGATCTTGTTGTATTGGGCGATGGCGCCTTCTTCGGCGTCGATCACGCCTTTGATCACGGAGATGATGTCGGTGGTGTCGGCGGGGGGCTGGAGGGTTTTTTGGCGGGTTTCGAGGTCGAAGGAGCCGGGGACGATGCCGCCGACGACTTTGATGCGGGCGGCGAGTTGTTGCGCGTGGCCGAGTTCTTCGCCGATGTCGGCGGCGAGGGATTTTTTGATCACGTCGGACCGGACTCCGTCGAGGTTTACGGAAGCGGCGATGTAATTTTGCACCGTTTCCAGCTCCATTTCGTAAGCGATTTTCAGCTCTTTGATGATGTCTTCGTTCATAAGGAAAGTCGTGGAAGGTTTTTACGATCCGACGAATGAAGAGGGTAGGGGAAATTCTTGTCTGAGTCAAATTTTGGAATGGGGAACGATGGTCGGGCGGGAGTTATTTTTGGAACCGGAGAAGACGGGGTTTTGGGCGGTTCTTTTACAGTTTCTTTAACCTAAATGGCTTGAGGGGGCCGATGGCAGGGGGCTAGCGTTGAGGCACTTGGAAAACATGAGGTTTTATCGAAATTCCAGCGGTGCCGGACGGGCCAGAGGTTTTACCTTGGTCGAGGTGGCGGTGGCTGTCGCCGTTCTGGGGTTGACGATCGCTTCGTCGTTGGTGGCGATGCAGATGGGGTTTTCGATGATCGAGACGGCGCGCGATAATACGTTGGCGTCGCAGATTTTGCAGAGCGAGATGGAGAATCTGCGGCTGATGAATTGGGACAAGCTGACGGATCTGGGGGATGGGGAGTTTTCGCTGGAAGGAAAGTTTCAGGAAACGGCGGCGCAGCGGTTTACGTGCAGCCGGACGATCACGTCGCCTAAAACGGGGATGCGGCAGGTGACGCTGGAAGTGAATTGGACGTCCAACAATGGCGTGGAGCGCAGCAGGCGCTATACGACGTTCTTCTCAAAGGAAGGGCTCAATGATTACTACTATCGATCTTTGCCGAAATAAATCGCGAAAACACCGGATGTATTCGCGAAAAGGTTTTTCGCTGGTGGAGGTGATTATTGCGTCCACTTTGGGGATGATGGTTTCGGCGGCGATATTCAGTTCGTTTCTGTTCATTGCCCGCAGTAGTATGGGGATTATCAATTATTCCGATATGAATACGGAAAGCCGTTCCGGGTTGGAACTTTTCGGGCGGGATATCCGGAGCGCGGAAACGATATCGTCGGGGTTCTCCTCCACCGGTTTTACGGTTATGCGAGGCGACGGGACGACAGTTAGTTATGAATACCGGCCGGATGTGAAGAATAAGCCGTTGGTCCGCTCGCCGAGTGATGCGGATGAAGCGGTGGTGATGGAGGGGGTGGAGGATTTGAGTTTTCTTTATTATAATCTTCAAGGGGGGCAGGCATCGGTTCCTTTGGAAGTGAAACAGATTCAGTTGCAACTGAAGCTGGTGAGAAAGACGATTTCTTTGGATAACACGGAACGCGTGGTTTCGGCGCGGTTTATTCTGCGTAATAAAAAGGTGAGTAATTGAATGGTTTGGAGAACTTCGCTATGAAATACAAAACCTGGAACAATAATCGGGGTTCGATCATGATGGTTGCAGTTTTGTTCGCGATCTTGATCGCGATTTCGGTCGGCAGTTTTCTGAAGCTCGCCAATCATGAAAGCCGTTTATCGAATATCGCGTTTCATTCGAACAGTAGTTTGAACCTGGCGGAAGCGGGTGTGGAGATGGCGCTTTATGCCATGAATCATGGCGACTGGAGCGGCTGGACGGTGTCGGGGACGACGGCGGAGATGGGGGCGGAAACGCTGGATTTGGGAGAGAACGCGTCGGGGATTATTCACGCGCGGATTCTGAGTTTGAACGCAAATCCGATCGTGCAGGCGGAAGGGAAACTGGAGTTGCCGAACCGTCCGAGCGTGACGAAGCAGGTGGAAGTAAGGTTGAGCCGGAGGAGTTTGTTCGCGAATGGGATCACTACGCGGAGAGGAGTTACGTTCAAAGGTGGAAATGTGGAGGTCGATAGCTACCGATCCAGTTTGGGTTTGCCCTCGTCCAGTAATCGAAATGATGCCGGATCGGTAGCCAGCGTTTCGGTGGAAGCGTCGGCGATCGATCTTTCCAATTCCAAGGTTTTTGGCTATGTCGCCACTGGAGGATCAATGCCAAAGGTTGGTCCAAATGGACGGGTTTACGGAAAAAACACCCCTTCCGGCGTCAAGATAGACATGAGTCGAGTGGCGTTGGATTTCGCGAGCGATTTTCCGGATATAGACGCGCCGGCCACTTACGATATTTATCAGGCGCAGATCAATGGGGGCACGATTGGAACTCAAGGAGCCACGAAGCCGACGGTTTATAAAGTTCGAAATATTTCCATTAGCGGAAATACGTCTTTCACCGTGAATGGTCCGGTGGTTATGCATGTGGAGCAATCGGTGGATGTTAAGGGGAATGCTTACATTAGAATTACGCAGCATGGGAGTCTTACTTTATATGTTGATGGAGATGTGGACATCGCCGGTAACGGGGCAGTGAACGAAACGCATCTTCCCGCCAATCTTCTGATTTATGGCACCAATAAAATCGGTCAGACGTTCAAGGTAGCGGGAAATGGGAATTTATTCGCGGCTATTTACGCGCCGAACGCGGATGTGGAAATCAAGGGGAATGGTGACATCGGGGGAGCCGTGGTCGCGGATATGGCGACCTTGAACGGGAACGCCCATTTCCATTACGACGAGGATTTAGCCGATTTCGGAAGCGAGGGCTCCTACCGGATGGACAAGTGGCGGGAGCTTCATCTGGCGGCGGATCGGGTGAGTTTTTAAGCGTTTTTTAGCGGCGGCCCCAGGCGCGGAGGGTTTCGAGGAGGAAGGTTTCGAGGGCGACGGTTTCGTTGAGATTGACGCGGAGGAGGCCGGCGACGCGTTCGAGCTGTTCGACGGATTTGGTGAAGGGCCGAACGCGTTCGGGATCGGCGCGCATTTCCTCGAGGGCGAATTGACGGAGGCGTTCTTCGATGGTGGCGAAGATCTGGTCGCGGAGTTCGAGACGAAAACCTTCGGCGAGCGCGGCTTCCTCATCGTCGGCGAGGTTTTCCGGGAGTTTTTCCTTTTCGGATTTCCAGGCTGTCGCGACGGCGGTTTTCAGCATCGGGGAGAAGCGGGCGAGGAGGCCGTACATTTGCATGACCTGATCGCAGATTTCGCGCTTGGAGGTGATGCTTTCGCGCAATCCTTCGAGCCAGCGGGAGTAATCGGCGAGCCATTCGGTGATGGCCGGGGCGAGGTCGTCGGTCTGGGCGCTGACGGGGAGGCGGAAATGGAGGCAGCGGCTGCGGATGGTTGGCAGGAGGTATTGGGGGCGGGTGGTGAGGAGGATGATGGTGGTGCTGCCGGGCGGCTCTTCGAGGGTTTTCAGGAAGATGTTGGCGGAGGAATCGTGGAGGCGTTCGGCTTCGTAGACGATGGCGGCTTTGCGGTCGCCGATGTTGGGGCTGTGGTGGATTTGGCGGACGAGTTCGCGGGTGTTGTCGGCGGAAATTTGCCGCATTTTTCCGGTGGGGCGGACGGAGAGGAAATCGGGGTGGCGGTCGAGCGGATGGGAAACGGGAGCGCCGGCGTCGAGAATGGCTTGGGCGATGTGCTGGCCGACGAGTTCCACTTGCTCGGGGCGGTCGCCGCTGATGATCAGGCTGTGCGACAGGCAGTTGCGCTCCAGGGCGGAGAGCATCGTGCGGACGGGTCGCGAGGCGAGAACCTCACTGGTCGAGGAGGGGAGAGACGGCATTCCAGATAGTTTCCTCAATGATTTCGGTAGAAAGGGTTCCATCGACGACGACGAAGCGGTCGGGGAAACTTTTGGCGAGCATCAGGTATCCTTCGCGGACGTTGCGATAGAAACCGATGTTTTCCTGTTCCATCCGGTCGGGAAGATCGGAGGCGCGGTGTTTGATC
Organism: uncultured Opitutales bacterium; assembly: GCA_964544025.1. Taxonomy (GTDB): domain Bacteria; phylum Verrucomicrobiota; class Verrucomicrobiia; order Opitutales; family T3Sed10-336; genus CAZJCL01. Next base: position 4,109 of record CAZJCL010000170.1, read on the forward strand.
CGGCTGAGTCCGACTTCGGCGGGAACGTCGAGCACGATGGTGAGATGCGGCAGGAGGTCGCCGACGGCGAAACGGTTAATGCTGCTGACCGGATCGGCGGAAATTTTGCGGGCGACGCCTTGGTAGACGGTGGTCGAGTCGAGGAAGCGGTCGCAGAGGATGATTTTTCCGCTTTCGAGCGCGGGGAGAATCACTTCGCGAACGAGTTGGGCGCGGCTGGCGGCGAAGAGGAGGAGCTCGGTTTCCGGACACATTTCTTTTCCGGCCGAACTGTGTTTGAGGAGGTGGCGAATTTCTTCGCCGATCTCGGTGCCGCCCGGTTCGCGGGTGACGATTACTTTGCGGCGGACGGCTTCGATCCGGGTGGCAAGGAGGTCGATCTGGGTGGATTTACCGCTGCCTTCGGAACCTTCGAAGGTGATGAACAGGCCGGTGTTGCTGGATGCTTTTTGGCGGACCATAGCGAGTTATTTCCACTCCCGGAGGAACTGGTCGATTTCGTTGAGCGAAGGGCTTTTGCCGGTGCGCACGTAGATTCCGGCGGAGGTGGCGCCGAAGGCGAGGCAGGCGGGTGGAGAGGCGTGCATGAGTTGTCCGAGCGCGAAACCGGCGTTGAAATGGTCGCCGGCACCGGTGGTGATAAACGGTTTGTCGGTGTATGGGCCGGGGATCCACCAGGTGTCGTGCCGGGTGGCGCAGGCGGCGGAATCGCACGGATGGAGGACGACGGTGTCGATGCGCATTTCTTGGCGGATTTTCGCGGCGAGGCGGCGGAGGCCGGATTCGTCGGATTCTTCTGGGCCGAGGCCGAGGACGCGGGCGATGTGGAGCGATTCTTTGAGGTTGAGGCCGAGGGTGACGCTTCCCCATTCTTGAAACCGGCTGATGATGCCGAGGACGCCGCTGATATCGCTTTCGGAGCGTTTTTCGGGATCGGCGAGATCGAAGAAAAACAGGCGCTGGTCGCGCGGCGGAAGGACCGGGAAAACGCGTTCCTGCAAGGCGATGAGGATTTCGCTCATGTAGGGAATCATCGTCCAGTTGACAAAGCCGAAAAGATCGGGGCGGGAGAAAATGTCGAAGAGCATCCCTTCGCCGACGGCGGCGATCATGGCGTCGAAAGTGACATCCTGGGGCGCGGCCATGTCCTCCATCATGATTTTGCCGTCGGTGAATTCGAGGGCGTGGGTGACGCTCGGATCGGAAAGGGAGATCGCGTCGGTTTTTTGGGCGAAATCGCGAAAGATCGGGTGGATTTCGGGCTTTCCGAGGGTGCCTATGTAGCGGAGTTTGAGACCGGTTTTGAGGAGGGCGGAGGCCATGATCGGGCCGTTGCCGCCGATTTTCTCGAAGCGCTTGTGGAGCTCGATGTTGGTGCTTTTTCCGGCGGCGCGGCTGATTCGTTCTCCGAATTCGGCGATGGTGGGGATGGGGATAAAATCGTCGCCCGGACCGAAGCGTTGGGCAACCGGCTGCTTGATGAGGTCGACGAAGCCATCGAAACCGATCAGTCCGGATTTGGAGCTGATGTTGCCTCGTTTCGATTTGAGTTCCTGAAGTGCTTGGGTCCTAAAGCTCATGGCGCGAGAAGGACCCAAAAAAGCCGCAGCTGGAGGAAACATCAACACCAATTGGCTTTCAAATTGCCGTTGAATCCTCTCTTCTAATGAAAAAGACTTCCGTCCTATGTTTCCAGACCCGCTGATTGTCCCACTTCTCGCGCAGACCGGTGAAAGCAACGTCCTCACCTACTTTTTCCAATCCAATTTGGCTGGTCAGATCATCATCTTCGTGCTGGCCATTTCAAGCATGCTGGCGTGGACGGTCATGATCGGCAAATATCTTGAGCTGAACCGGATGCAGGAGCTGAACTACGCGTTTGAAAACCGGTTGAAGGAGATGCCGCAACTGCTCGACGCGAACCAGCCGGCGAAGGTGAACACGGGCATTCCCTACAGCTACTTGTTCGGGGAAGCGGCGGGGGCGTTTTTCCGGGCCGGAGGAGGCGGAGGAAGCCTGGGGAGCGACTCGCTGAAGTTGCGGATGGGGCACGTGGAGAACGCGTTGCAACGCGGGGTGGCGCGCAAGTGCACCGAGTATGAGTCGAAGATGATATTTCTGGCGACGATCGTCAGCGGCGCGCCCTTTTTGGGGCTGTTGGGGACGGTTTGGGGGGTGATGGACAGTTTTGGCGCGGTGGCTTTGCAGGCGAGCGTGACGTTGCAGATGCTGGCGCCGGGGGTTTCGGGAGCGTTGTTGACGACGGTGGCGGGGCTGCTGGTGGCGATTCCCTCGGTTTTCGGTTACAACGTGCTTTTGACCAAAAC
>CAZJCL010000171.1:0-6407 GCA_964544025.1 uncultured Opitutales bacterium
CGGAGCATGAGCAGGCGTTGTTGCAGGCGGAGGCGGAGTTGCTGGTGGCGCGGGCCAATCTTTCGCAGGCGCGGAGGATGTTGGAGATCGCGCAACGGGAGATGGAGCGGGCGTCGCGGTTGCTGGAGCGGGGGATTTCGTCGGACGCGGATTTTGATTCTGTGCAAAGCGAGCTCTTGGCTAGCGAGGCGAGTGTGGAGGTACACGAGGCGCAGGTGAAGCGGGCGGAGGCGGAAGTGGAATCGGCGAGAATCCGGATCGCGTATTCGCGGGTGACGGCGGAATGGCCGGAGGGGGATGATGAGCGGTTGGTCGCGGAACGTTTTGTGGATGGCGGAGAGACGGTTTCCGCGAATACGGCGTTGATGCGGATCGTGGATATTCGTCCGGTGAAGGGGGTTTTTTATGTGACGGAGGCGGATTACTCGCGGTTGGCACCGGGGCAAAATGTTCAGGTGGCGACGGATGCTTTTCCGGGAGAGATTTTTGAGGGAGAGATCACGCGAATCGCGCCGGTTTTTCGGGAAACTTCGCGGCAGGCGCGGGTGGAGATGACGATTCCGAATCCGGAGCTGCGGTTGCGGCCGGGGATGTTTATCCGGGCGCGGGTGGAGCTGGACCGGGTGAACGAGGCGGTGATCGTGCCGCAAGCTGCTTTGGTGAAGCGGAACGACGCGACGGGCGTTTTCGTGGTGAATCCGGATGGGGAGACGGTGCAGTGGCGAACGGTGGAGGTGGGGATTCGCGAGGGAGATCGCGTGCAGGTGACGGGAGAGGGTTTGCAAGGTGAAGTGGTGACGCTGGGGCAGCAGTTGATCGATGACGGATCGCGAATCAATATCGCCGACGCGGAGAACGAAACTGGAGAGAGACGCCGCGGATGAATTTGCCTCGTTTTAGTGTCCAGCGGCCCGTCTTCACGACGATGGTCACGCTGATTTTGATCATTCTCGGCGCGGTTTCGTTGAGCCGGTTGCAGATCGATCTTTTGCCGACGATCGAGTTGCCGACGGCGAGCATCCGGACGACTTACGACGGAGCGAGTCCGGAGGTGATGGAGCAGATGGTGACGCAAGTCATCGAGGAAATCGTCGCCACGGTGCCGGGAATCGAGGAGATCACCTCGACCTCGTCGGAAGGGCGGAGCGATGTGCGGGTGACGTTTGATTGGGGGACGGATATCGATTTGGCGGCGATCGAATTGCAGGCGACGATCGAGGATGAGATCAACGAGTTGCCCGACGACATAGACCGGCCGCGGGTGAGCAAATTCGACGTGAACAGTTTTCCGGTCGTTTTGCTCGGGGTGGCGGGGTCGCTGGATCCGGTGGAGATGACGATGTTTTTGGAGGACCATGTGCGGCACCGGCTGTCGCGGGTTCCGGGGGTGGCGCAGGTCGATATGTGGGGCGGTTATCACCGGGAAGTTCGGGTGGCGTTGGATCCGGAGAAGGTGAACGCGCTGGGGCTGGAGTTGAACGAAATCCGGAGCGCGATTCAGGACGCGAATCTGGACCGTCCGGCGGGGCAGATCGAGGAGGGGCGTTATGAGGTGACGTTGCGGGCGCCGGCGCAGTTCGCGAATTTGGAGGAGATTCGGAACACGGTTTTGGAGGTGCGGGATGGCGCGGCGATCACGGTGGGAGATGTGGCGCAGGTGCACGACACTTACGAGCGGATCACGCGGCACGTGCGCTTGAACGGCCAACGGGCGGTGCGGATCGCGATTATTAAACAGCCAGCGGCGAACACGGTGGAGGTGTCGGCGGGGATTTTGGAAGAGATCGAGCGGATCAACGAGGCGTATCCGCAGATCCATGTCGCGCCGGTGATCAACCAGGGGAATTTCATCGAACGTTCGATTATGAACGTGGCGATGTCGGTGTTTTACGGCGGCGGGCTGGCGATTTTGATTTTGCTGTTTTTCCTGCGGAATATCCGGAGCACGATTGTGATTTCGCTTTCGATTCCGATTTCGATCATCGCGACGTTTTCGCTGGTTTATTTCGGAGGATTGACGATCAATTTGATGACGCTCGGCGGTCTGGCGCTCGGGGTCGGGATGATGGTGGACAGCTCGATCGTGGTGCTGGAAAACATTTACCGGCGGCGGGTGGAGAACGGGGAATCGCGGGCATTCGCGGCGGCGGCCGGAGCGCAGGAAGTGGGGACGGCGATTATCGCGAGCACGATCACGACGCTGGTGATCTTTTTGCCGGTGGTTTTCGTGCGCGGAGTTTCCGGGATGCTGTTTCGGGAACTGGCGTATGTGATCGTGTTTTCGCTGGTTTGCTCGTTGTTGGTCGCGCTGAGCGTGGTGCCGATGTTGTCGGCGAAGTTGTTGAAATTGCCGTCGGAGCGGAAGAAGGCGGAGACGCCGTGGGTGGCGCGGCTTCGGGCGAAATCGGACAACGGGTTCGCGCGGATGGACGCGGGGTATCAGCGGTTGTTGCACTCGGCGCTGCGTCATCGGGTTTGGGTGATTTTGGGCTCGGTCGCGATGCTGGCGGTGAGTTTGGTTTTCGTGCCGTTGATCGGGACTGAATTTTTGCCGCCGAGCGACGAGGGGGAGGTTCGGGTAACGGGGGAGATGGAAGTGGGGACGCGATTGGGAATCGTGGACGAGCAAACGCGGAAGATGGAGGAGATCATTTATCCGGCGATTCCGGAAGCGGTGGCGGCGGTGGCGACGGCTCGCGATAACGAGGCGGAGATCCGGATTTCGCTGGTGCCGGCATCGCAGCGGACGCGGTCGAACACGGAAATCGCGGACGATTTGCGGCAGAGACTTCAGGGGCAGATCGCGGGGATGGAAGTGCGAACGCGGGCGCCGCAGGGGCAGTTTTTATTGGAGCGGCTTTTGGGCGGCGATGATGGGATTACGGTGGAGATTCGCGGATTTGAGCTGGATGTTTTGGAGGCGCTTTCGGCGGAAGTGGCCGAGGCGGTGCAGGATGTTCCCGGGATTACGGATGTGAACCGGAGTTTGGATCAGGGGACGCCGCAGCAGGAGATTTTGTTGGACCGGGCGAAGATCGCGGATCTGGGGTTGAGCGTGCGGGATGTGGCGGAGTTGATCCAGACGGCGATCGCGGGTTCGCAGGCGGGGAATTTTCGAAGCGGCGGAGATTCGTACCGGATTTTGGTGCAGTTGCAGAACGCGGAGGAGATGGAGTTGGACGAGGTTTTGAACCTGACGCTGTCGTCGGCGAGTGGGGAAGCGGTGGCGTTGCGAAATCTGGTGACGACGGCGACGAGCCGGGCGCCGCTGCAGATTACGCGGAAAGACCAGGAGCGTCAGGTGACGGTTTCGGCGAACGTGGCGGGTCGGGATTTGGGATCGGTGGCGCGGGAGATTCAGGCGGAGTTGGATCAGATTCCGCGTCCGTCGGGTTACGATTTGATGATCGGCGGGAGCTTCGAGGAGCAGCAGGAGGCGTTTGTGGAGTTGGTGGCGGCGCTGATTTTGGCGCTGGTGCTGGTCTACATGGTTTTGGCGTGTCAGTACGAGAGTTTGCGGGATCCGCTGGTGGTGATGTTGTCGACGCCGTTTGCCGCGATCGGAGTGATCGTGACGCTGCTGATGACGGATACGACGCTGAATTTGCAGTCGGCGATCGGCTGCGTGATGCTGGGCGGGATCGTGGTGAACAACGCGATTTTGCTGGTGGATCAGGCGGGGCGTTTGGTGCAGGAAGGGCTGGCGATGAACGACGCGGTCGCGGAGGCGGGACGGCGGCGGTTGCGTCCGATTCTGATGACGACGCTGACGACGATTCTGGGGTTGTTGCCGCTGGCGCTGGGTATCGGGGAAGGAGCGGACGCGCAGGCTCCGCTGGCTCGGGCGATTGTCGGTGGATTGACGGGATCGACGCTGATTACGCTGGTGCTGATTCCGGTGGTTTTTACGTTGTTGCACGGGAAGCGGAAGGGGGAAGAAGAATTTTAGATTTTAGATTTTAGATTTTGGATTTTGGTGCCGGGAGGCGTGGGAATCGTTTTGCGCCGGATTCTTGATTTTGGGATTGGATGAAGAAGTCCTGTGGACGGCGGCCAATCTTTTTCAAGACCTGCAAAAACGGGGAGAACTCATATCGGATAATGACCTGTGGATCGCTGCAATCGCGCTGGCGGCGGGTTTTCCATTGTTAACGGGAAATAGCAGACAGTTCGAACGGTTCGCGGGATTACAGGTGCTGAGTCACCGCGATGCGTAAGGCACTTTGGACGAGGTATGGGGAGTGATGTTTGACCGACCTTTGGGGGTGGAAGACAGGTTCCGATGGGAGGTGGCTATGGGGATTTACAACGAAAAGTGAGGGCTGACATTGGGGTCCTGGTTTCAATGGGGATTTACGCATTGCTGTTTCCGTTGAGATGCAGTCCTTTCAGGCCGACGAACGAAACGGGCAGGTATTCGTTTTTCAATTTATCGTTATGAAAACATCCATTTCCATATATCTTATAAATCCGTTTCGGCGTTCGTCGCGCTCGCGGGGGCTGCACGTGGGCTTCTCGCTCGCGCTCGCGCTTTTGCTGGTCACTTCCGCCCGCGCTACCACGCTCACCGCCTCCGATGGTACGTGGAATGACTGGTTCGGCGGCTCGGTGAGTTCGTCGGGCGACCAGGCGCTGATCGGAGCTCGCGATGGTCTCCAGATGGGTACCTACTCCGGCTTGGCCTACTATTTCAAGAACCTGAATGGGAAGAGCGGCAACGCGACTGAGGATGTGAAGCTGCTCGCCTCCGACGGCTCGGGGGGGGACCTTTTCGGCAACTCGGTGAGCTTGTTCGGCGATCAGGCACTAATCGGGGCTAACGGCGATGGCGACGCGGGCAATAGTTCCGGTTCGGCCTACTATTTCAAAGACCTGAACGCGAAGAGCGGCATCGCGACGCAGGATGTGAAACTGCTCGCCTCCGACGGCGTAGCGTTTGACCTGTTCGGATTCTCGGTGAGCTTGTCCGGCGACAAAGCGTTGGTCGCGGCTCAGTATGATGACGACAGCGGGACCAATTCCGGTTCGGCCTACTATTTCAAGGAACTGAATGGGAAGAGCGGCACGACAACGGAGGATGTAAAGCTGCTCCCTTCCGATGGAACAGCGTTTGGTCTTTTCGGATTGTCGGTGAGCCTGGATGACGACCAGGCAGTAATCGGAGCTTCCGATTCGGCCTATTATTTTAAAAACCTGAACACGAAGAGCGACACGGCGGCGCAGGATGTGAAGCTTCTCGCCTCCGATGGTGCGGCGGGTGACTCTTTCGGCTATTCGGTAAGCTCGTCGGGCGATCAAGCACTGGTCGGGGCTAGTGGTGATGACGATATGGGGAACAGCTCTGGTTCGGTCTACTATTTCAAAGACTTGAACACGAAGAGCGGCACCGTAACCCAAGATGTAAAGCTGCTCGCTTCCGACGGGGCTGCGGAGGACTTCTTCGGCGAGTCGTTGAGCTTGTCGGGCGATCGGGCGCTGGTCGGGGCCGGCGGCGATGACGACATGGGAAGTGTTTCCGGTTCGGCCTACTATTTCAAGAATCTGAACGGCAAGGGCGGCACGGTAACACAGGATGTGAAGCTGCTCGCCTCCGACGGTGCGGCGAATAGCCGATTCGGTAATGCAGTGAGCATTTCGGGCGACCGTTTCGTCATCGGAGCCCAAGGCACCCGCAAAGCCTACGCGGGCGATATTCGCGCTTTCACGACTTTGGACGCGGGCGAGACGGACCTCGAGACCGATGGAGTGAGCTTCGTGTTGTCCGAGGACTGGGTGATCGGCGGGACGACCGATGGCAACAGCGTCACCTTGAGCCGCGACGCCTCGACCGGTGTCGCCGACACGGCCGACGTCACCGCCTTAGATGCCGCCGTTTTCATCGGCCAGGCGGCGGGATCCGATAACAATCGGCTAGCCATCGAAGGCGCGCTTACGGCCAACGCGGTTCATGTGGGCGGGGCGGAGAACAGCGGCAACGGGCTGACGATCGCGACGACGGGCGAAGTGGTCGCCAACGAGGTTTTTCTCGCGCCGGACAGTTTTCTGGCCTTCGAGCTGGGCGCTTCGGGCGTCAATGGTTTTATCGACGCGGAGGAGATTACTCTTGCCGGGACGTTGATGTTGAGTGCCAACGGCGAATTTGTGGCGGTCGAGGGTGCGGTCTATCAGCTGTTTGTTTTCGGAACGGTTTCCGGCGTTTTTGCCGGTATCGACGACGGCGGCTTGTTGGAGGCGGGTTACGCCTGGGATTTGGACCGGCTTTACACGGACGGCATTGTTTCAGTGATTCCGGAACCCTCGACTTACGCTCTTTTCGCCGGTCTGGCGATCTTGGCCGGCGTGCTCCTGCGCCGCCGGGGACGGAACGGCTGATGACGTGAAATCGACACGTCGCGGGCAAGCCGGTT
>CAZJCL010000172.1:0-2536 GCA_964544025.1 uncultured Opitutales bacterium
GGGATTTTTTGGGATTGGCCGTTGGGGAGGTTTCCGCGGAAGATTTCGCGTCCGGTGGAGACTTCGGTGACGATCACGGAGAGGATGTCGCCGCCTTCGGCGAGGATGGTGATTTCGTTGGCGGGAGCGGCGACGGCATTGGTTCCGGTTTGGGCGACGGCGTTGGCGTCGGGGCCGGATTTGAAAACGGTGAGGACCACCACGACGATTACCGCGAGGAGAGCGAACGCTCCGGCGATCGCGGCACCGCCTTTGATGAGGGAGCTTTTGTCGAGTTGGCGGTAGTCGAAGCCGGATTTGGCGTCGGACTCGGGGCGCGGTTTCGCGGGGACGGCGGCGGCGACGGCGGTTTCCTCGTTTTCTTCGGGGCCGTCGATGTCCATGCGTCCGAGAAACTCGCGGCTTTCGCGGCGGACGAATTTACTTTCGCCGAGCTGGTGGGCGTTGTAGTCGGTGATGATCTTCTCGGGGTTCAACTTGAGGAACTGGGCGTAGGCGCGCAGGAAACCGCGGACGTAGATGGTCGGCACGTTGAGATCGAACGAGTTGTTTTCAAAACTGGCCAGATACTCGCCGCGAATTTTCGTAACTTCCGCGGCCTCACGAATGGAGATTCCGCGGTGTTTACGAGCTTCTTCGAGCTTTTCACCGATGGTTTGCATAGGACGGGATTAAAGGAATAGGTGTGTGAAGATCACGAACAAAATGGGAGACTTCTCCGAAACCGCCAAGAGAATACCCGCTTTTTCCGGTTTACTTGGTGTTGGACGCGTAATTTTAGATTTTGTTTACGGGAAAGATGACAAGGTCGGGTTTTTCCGGCTTCCGTAAAATGTGGTTGGTTACATATCTTCTAGGTCTACGAGGATTTCGCGGGGGCTGGAGCCGTTTTCGGGGCCGACGATGCCGCGGTCTTCCATGATTTCCATGATGCGGGCGGCGCGGTTGTAACCGATGCGGAGGCGGCGCTGGAGCATGGAGGTGGAGGCGCGTTTGCTGTTGCGGAGGACGTCGAGGGCGTCCTCGAAGAGATCGTCTTCGTCGTCGCCACCCGCGCCGGGACCGTCTTCGCCTTCTTCGCTGTCGGCCATGTCGACCTGGCGCTGGACGTCTTCGGCGAATTGCGGCGGGCCGTTTTTCTTGAGGAATTCGACGATGTTGGTGATTTCATCGTCGGAAACGAACGCGCCTTGGGAGCGGAGGAGGCGGGCGGAGCCGGGGGGGAGGAAAAGCATGTCGCCTCGGCCGATGAGCTGATCGGCGCCCATGCCGTCGAGGATGGTGCGGCTGTCGACTTTGGAGGCGACTTTGAACGCGATCCGGGACGGGAGGTTGGCTTTGATGACGCCGGTGATGACGTTGACGGACGGGCGCTGGGTGGCGAGGATGAGGTGGATGCCGGCGGCGCGGGCGAGTTGGGCGAGGCGGGCGATGCCGGTTTCGATTTCGGCGGGGGCGACCATCATGAGGTCGGCCAATTCGTCGATGATGCAGACGATGTAGGGGAGGGATTTGGGGATTTCGATGTCGTCGGTGTCGCGCGGAACTTCGATTTCGGGGGCGACGGCTTCGGGGAGGTTTCCGTCGACTTCGTTTGGCTCGGTTTGGGCGGCGGCTTCTTCGGCTTCGCGAACGGCTTCTTTTTTGAGATAAGCGTGGAAACCGGCGATGTTGCGGACGCCGATGTGGGCGAAGAGGTGGTAGCGGCGCTCCATTTCGTTGAGGAGCCATTTGAGGGCGCCGGGGACTTTTTTCGGTTCGGTGACGACCGGGATCAGCATGTGGGGGAGGTCGTTGAAGACCTTCATTTCCACGATCTTCGGGTCGACCATGATGAAGCGGAGTTCCTCGGGCGACGCGTGGTAAAGGAGGGAGGCGATGATGCTGTTGATACAGACCGTTTTTCCGGAACCGGTGGAGCCGGCGATGAGGAGGTGGGGCATCTTGGTGAGGTCGGCGACGAGGGGGCGGCCGCTGACGTCTTTTCCGAGTCCGATGGGGATTTCGGCGCGGGAGGCGTTCCAGTCTTCGGATTCGATGATTTCGCGGAGGGAAACGGCCTGGGCGACGCGGTTGGGGATTTCGACGCCGACGCAGCCTTTTCCGGGGACGGGAGCGAGGATGCGGACGGCGAGGGCTTTGAGGCCCATGGCGATGTCGTTTTCGAGTCCTTGGATTTTGGAAACTTTGGTTCCGGGGGCGGGGAGGATGTCGAAACGGGTGATGACGGGGCCGACGTGGATTTCGTCGACGGTGGCGGTGATGCCGAAGGTTTTCAGCGTGTGGATGAGGGCGAGGGCGGTTTCCTCGTGGTTTTCGCGGTCGTCGTCGGGAATCGGTTCGGCGCGGGAAAGGAGATCGAGGGGAGGAAATTGGTAATCGCCCTGGCGTTTCGGGGTGGTGAAGGTGGCTTTCTTGGCGGGACCGCTTTTGATGATTTTGAGTTTTGGCGGCTCGGCGACTTGGGTGGCGGAGTCCGCGACCGGAGCGGTGGCGGCGAGGGGAAGGCCCACGATCGGTTCGGCGGGTGCCGTTT
>CAZJCL010000172.1:2636-4714 GCA_964544025.1 uncultured Opitutales bacterium
GGCGCGGGCCGGGATCTGGCCGTGGAGGAGAGGTTGGCGGGGGCGGCGATTTCGATTTCTTCGCCGGCGTCGAGTTCGCGTTCCAGTTTTTCCTGGGCGGTGAGTTTCTTTTTGGTTTTGTCGGTTCGCTTTTGTTCGCGTTCCTTTTCCTTGGCGAGGCGTCTTTCCTCGCGTTCTTTTTCGCGGTTGGCGCGGGCTTCTTCGCGGGCTTTCAGGCGAGCTGCTTTGGCTTCCTCCCGTTTTTTATGACGGTCGGCTTTCCACTCGCTAAAATGGGAAAAAAAATGATGGAAGGCCTCGCCGAGGTTGGAGGCGATCAGGAGGATCAGGCCGAGGGCGTAGGTGAGGGAGAGGACGAGGGCGGAGCCGAAAATGCCGAAGGTGACTTCGAGGAGGTTTTTGTAAAGGAGTTCGCCGACGAGGCCGCCGGGACCTTTGGGGTAGATCCGGAGCGTGTCGGGATCTTCGATGAAAAACATGGTCTGCATGGAGCAGAGGGAGGCGGCGGCGAGGATGCAGACGACGAGGGCGAACAGTTTCAGGAAGCCGAGCCGCTTGGGGAAGCGGAAGAACATGTAGCTGAGGTAGAAGCTGGCGATGGGGAGCAGCCAGGCGGCGCCGCCGAGGATGTAGAAGGACCAGTAGGCGAACTCGACGCCGAAGAGGCCGACGAGGTTTTGCGATTCGGGATCGGTGACATTCCGGGTGCTTTGGGTCGGCTCGAAATGGAAGAGGGAGACGAGGAACAGGATCGCGAGACCAAGGAACAGGAGCCCCCAGCCGGGCCTGCAGCCGCCGCTCGGTTTCTCGAATTTTGGGGTGTTTTGTTCTCGTTTGCCTTTACTTTTCGCCATGTACAGAAGAGTGGAGCCTTTTGCCAATTGACCGTATTGCCAAGACCAATCTACGGTGGATGGTGATGTCGCATCCTTTGTTTTTCGAGGCAATTTACCAGGAAAGAGTTTGGGGAGGAAGAGGGCTGGAGGAGCGGCTCGGGCGGAAGCTGCCGGAAGCCAAGAGGATCGGGGAGAGCTGGGAGGTCGTCGATCGGCCGGAAGCGCAGTCGGTGGTGGCGAACGGGCCGTGGAAGGGGAAGACGTTGCGGGAGGTGATTCGGGAGAACGCGGCGGAGATCATGGGGCCGGGATACGATCCGGAACGGCCGTTTCCGATTTTGGTGAAGTGGCTGGATTGTCAGGAGCGGCTGAGTTTGCAGGTGCATCCGCCGACGGAATTGGCGGAAGAGCTGGGCGGGGAGCCGAAGACGGAGAATTGGTATCTGGCGGACGCGGCTGAGGGAGCGCATTTGATTGTGGGGTTGAAGCGGGGAGTGACGCGGGAGGAGTTTGAGGCGGCGTTGGCGGAGGAGCGGTTGGAGGAGTGCGTGCATCGTTTTCCGGTGCGGGCGGGGCATTCGATTTTGGTGCGAAGCGGTCAGATTCACGCGATCGACGCGGGGAGTTTGATTTTGGAGATCCAGCAGAATTCGGACACGACGTATCGGGTTTACGATTGGGGGCGGCGGGGGCTGGATGGGAAACCGCGGGAGTTGCATGTGGCGGAGTCGTTGGCGTCGATCGATTTCGAGGATTTCGAGCCGGAGCCGGTGGAGCCGTTGCGGGAGAACATGGTTTTGGCGGAGTGCGAGGAGTTTCGGATCCGGAAATTTTCGCTTTTCGAGGGGCAGCGGTTTGAGGTGGAGGCGGGGGAGCAGCCGCGGTTGTTGCATGTGGTTTTCGGAGAGGTAGAATTGAGCGATGGGGAAAACACGTGGTTCGCCAAGCGGGGGGAGAATGTGCTTTTGCCGTATTCGGCGGCGTTGCGGGTGGCGGCGACGGAGGAATCGGTTGTTTTGATGACGGAAGGGTTTTGGGGATTTTAGATTTTAGATTTTACATTTTAGATTTTAGATTTGGGTGGGAATGTTTTCGATTGAGGATTTATTGACGCGGAGGTTGGCGGAGCAGACGGGGTTTCCGGTGGCGGTGGGGAGGGTGAAGGCGAATCCTTTGACGGGGCGGTTTTCGGTGGAGGATTTGGAGATTCGGAATCCGGAGCGTTTTCCGCGTCCGGATTTT
>CAZJCL010000172.1:4814-6388 GCA_964544025.1 uncultured Opitutales bacterium
GATTACGCGGAGGATTTGGGGCGGCGGGAGTACCCGGTGGCGATCGACGAGACGTTTTCGGATGTGACGGATCCGATTTCGCTGGCTCCGCATTTCGTGGAGTTGTTCGCGGCGGCGGGGTTGTCGCAGGCGGAGAATCCGATTTTCGCGGGGTTTTTGCCGGATTTGTTGTGGATGGAGATTCGGGCGCTGTTGCGTCCTTCGCTGGCGCATTTGATCGGGTTGGCGGCGGAATAGGGGCGGAAGGAGTGGCGGGGCTGGTGGCGGGGGCGATTTCTGGCGTTTGGTGTGGTTGGTTTCGGGCGAGAGTTCCGCAGGGACAGCGGAACACTTCGAGGGTGCGTCGCACGAAGGAGGGGCTTGCTTGACGCGGAGGAGCTTTGGTATTTGATTTGAAACGTGTTAGGCACCAAGATCACGCCCGAAGATTGGAAGAATCGCCGTTGGACGGTCGAGGAAATGGTTGCTGAATTGCCCGAGAGCAATCTTCCCACCGAACTTTGGGACGGAGAACTTGTCATGTCGCCCGCACCTTCGTTTAGACATCAGAAGATTGTCGATCGCTTTCACGATCTGCTCAAAACATGGATCAGACAGCATCGTCTGGGTGAAACCGGTATCGCTCCGCTCGACATGATTTTGGGCGATACACGGGTCATGCAGCCCGATATCGTATTTATTTCCAACGAGAATTTGGGGATCATTCAGGATCGTTTGCATGGGCCGGCGGATTTGGTCGCGGAAGTGATTTCGCCGGGATCGCGCCGCCGCGACCGAATTGATAAGCGGGATCTTTACGAACAGCACGGGGTAATGGAGTATTGGCTGATCGATCCGGAAGCGGAGACGGTGGAGGTTTTGTTTGCGGAATCGGGAGCGTATAAATTGGTTGGGCGTTGGCGGCCGGGGGAAAGCGCGTGTTCGCGTTTGCTGGCGGGTTTCGAGGTTCCGGTCGCTCCTCTTTTCGCGAAAGGGTGATTTTCGCCGTTCGGCGTCGGGCTTTCCGGGGTCGGATCATCGACCAAGAGTCGATGCCGCGTGACTTAAGCCGGATGGGGGCTTTTTGTTTTGCTCCGGAGTGGGGGTGGGGGTAGCAACTGATCGTCTATGGCAGGCGTGGGTTCAGTTCGGGCGGAGGCGCGGGATGCGTTGGAGAAATTTTTTGGATTTCGGGAGTTTCGTCATGCCCAAGCGAGCGTGGTGGAGGCGATTCTGGAGGAGCGGGACGCGTTGGTGGTGATGCCGACGGGCGGGGGGAAATCGCTTTGTTATCAGTTGCCGGCGTTGATGAAGCCGGGGGTGACGGTGGTGATTTCGCCGTTGATCGCGTTGATGAAGGATCAGGTGGACGCGTTGCGGTCGCGGGGGATCGCGGCGACGATGATTAATAGCGCGATCGGCTTGGCGGAGCAGCGGGAGCGGATGCGGGGGATGACGCGGGGGGATTTTCGGCTGGTGTATATCGCGCCGGAGCGGTTTCGGAGCGAGTCGTTTGTGCGGGCGCTGGGGGAGGCGACGGTTTCGTTTGTGGCGGTGGACGAGGCGCATTGTTTGTCGCAGTGGGGGCACGATTT
>CAZJCL010000173.1:0-6374 GCA_964544025.1 uncultured Opitutales bacterium
CTTGCGCAAAAACCCGCTTCACGCTACCCTTACTCGCGTGAAACGCTCCCTTTCTTCCCCCCGCCATCCGGAAACCGAAAACTCCGCCCGCGACCGCGCCATCCAGCTTCTCCTTCTTTGCAGCCGAATCGAAATGCGACCCGAGCAAATCGCGCAACTCCGCGAAATCGCCCGCGCCGAAGTCGATTGGCCCGCCCTTCTCTCCCTCGCAAACCACCACCGCGTTTACCCGCTCCTCCACCGCAATCTCCGCAAACACGCTCCCGACGCCATTCCTCCCGAAATCTCCGCCCGCCTCGCCCGCCACGTCGCCGAGAACCAGCGCCAAATGATGGAGATGACCGCCGAGCTCCTCCAACTCTCCGCCGCTTTCGACCGCCAAAAAATCCCGTTCCTCCCGCTCAAAGGCCCCGCCCTCGCCGCCACCGTCTACGGCGATATCGGACTCCGCCCCTCCGGCGACCTCGATCTGCTGGTAAAACCCGAAGACGTCCCGGCCAGCCTCGAACTCCTCCGCGCCGCCGGCTACTCGGTCGTCCTCCACGAACCCGGCGCCTTCGCCACGCGCACCCAGGAAGCCGCCATCCAACGCTACATGTATCACTACATTCTCTACGACGAGGATCGCGATCTGGTCGTCGAACTGCATTTCAATCTCTCCCCCAAAAAAATGCCTTTCCCGATCTCCGCCGCCGAATTGCTCGACCGCTCCTCCCCGCAAAAAATCGGCGGCCGCGAAATGCGCATTCTCCATCCGCTCGACAATCTCATCTTTCTCTGCATCCACGGCGGCAAACACGCCTGGGCCCGCCTCGAATGGCTCGTCGGCGTCGCGGAACTCCTCCAACAAACCCACCCAATCGACGAGTCCGCACTCCGACACCTGGCCGCCAAAACGAAAGCCGAACTCCCCCTCCTCCTCGGCCTCCTCCTCGCCAACGATCTCCTCCAAACCAACGTCACTCCCCAACTCGTCTCCCAAGCCCGCAAAATCCCCGCCATCCAAAAACTCGCCGCCGACGTCTCCGCCCACCTCTCCGACGATTCCGCCGATCCCCGCGCCCAAACCCGTTTCCAGCTCGCGCTCTGCCACGGCATTCCCGGCCGGTTGCGCTGGTTATTCTACAGCAGCCTCCAACCCGGACACGCCGATATCCGATTCGCCAATCTCGACCGCCTCTCCCTCTACTACCTGATCCGCCCCGTCCGCCTCGCCAAAGAATTCGTCCTCCAAATCGCCCATTAATCCCGCCCGCTCGCCGCCGCCGCTCCGCTGCATCCGCGCGCTCCATCCACCCCGCCCTCCGCCGACATTTCCGCCAACCGCCGGAACCCCTCATTCCCCGCCACCAACTCCGCATAACTCCCGACAGCCCGCACCTCCCCTTCCTCCAGAAAAACCAGCAAATCCGATTCCCGGATCGTCGACAACCGGTGCGCGATCATCAATATCGTCTTCCGCCCCGCCAGCGACTGCACCGCCTCCACGATCGCCCGCTCCGTTTCCGCGTCCAGCGAACTCGTCGCCTCGTCCAGCACAATTACCTCCGGATCGTGATAAAGCGCCCGCGCGATCCCGATCCGTTGCCGCTGCCCGCCGCTCAGCCGAACTCCCCGTTCCCCCACCTTCGTCTCATAACCCTCCGGCAATCCCGCCTCAATAAACCCGCCCAAATTTGCCAACCGCGCCGCCGCCCGCACCCGCTCATCGTCGATCTCCCCGACCGGAACCCCAAACGCGATATTGCTCCGGATCGTGTCGTCCGTCAGAAAAATCTGCTGCGGCACATACCCGCAATTCCGCTGCCAAGCCGCCCGATTCCCCGAATCGAGCCCCACCCCATCCACCAAAATCCTCCCCGAATCCGGCTCCAGCAAACCGAGAACAATATCCGCCAGCGTCGTCTTCCCCGATCCCGACCGCCCGCAAAACCCGACCCGCGCCCGCACTGGAATCGTCAAATCCACCCCCGAAACCGCCGCCCGCGATCCGCCCGGATACGAAAACGAAACCTCCCGCAACTCGATCGCCCGCCGAAACGGAAGCCGCTCCGTTCGCGTTTCCCGCTCCTCCATTTCCCGCCTTTCCCCCGCCGCCCGCTCCGCCTCCACGCATTCCCGGTAAACCGTTTCCACGCTCCCCCGAAAATACCGCATCTGACTCACGCACGTGTAAAATCCCTTGATCGCCGGCAACAACCGGTAACCCGCCACCGCGAACAACCCCAAAACCGGCAGCGCCCCCGACATCCCCCCTTTCTCCCGCAACAACACCAACGCCACCCCCACCATCCCCGCGAAAGCGATCGTCTCCACCAAATGCCGCGGCAACTCACTGTAAATCTGCGCCTTCTCCAAATTCCGGAAATACCGCCGCGACGGCTTCTCAAACGCTTCCAGAAAAAACCGTTCCCGCTGCATCACCTTCACCTCCTTCACCGTCCCGAACGCCTCCGCCACCGCCTGATAACGCGCGTCGTCGCACTCCGACCGCGTTTCCGCCGCCGCCACCAACCGCCGCCGAAGCAGCAAATAAATCAACGAATAACTCCCCGCCAAAAATCCGCCCGCCAACAACGTTACCCCCGGATGAACCAACAGCAAAACCACGCCCAACCCGACGATCGTCAAAAACCGCGCCACCGCGTTCAACCCCGCCTCCAAAAACCCGTCGCTGACGAAATCCACCTCCGAAAAAATGGTACGCAAAAACTCCGACGAGTTATGCCCGAGATGATACACGTAAGGCCGCATCAAATAATTCCGCAAAAGCCGGCTCGACAACCTCGCGTTCAATCCCGCTGAAAAACGAGCCACCGCGATCCCATGCACCGCTCCCACCGCGTTCGCGAAAACCACAGCCACCACCACCAGCCCCCCCAGCCACGTCAGCGAAACCGCACCGTCCGGCAAACCCGCCCAATCCCAAACCGCCGCCAACGCGCCCCCGCCCTCCAACGATCCCGAACCCGTGGCCGCCTCCAAAAACGGCACGAACGATCCGACCAGCAACAACTGCGCGACCGCGTGCAAATTCATCAGAAAAAAAATGCCGGCAACTCCCCAACGATATTTCGGAGGCAAAAGTGACCAGCATTTTCGGGCGGCTTGCAGCATGAGAGCTGCATTAGCAAATACATAAACCGATCAATCGTCAACGCGTTCATTCTCTTAATCCATTTCCGAAACAAAATAAACTTTACCAATCGCCCACCCGCTTGACGCCGTTCAATCATTCCGGTAAAATAGTTCCCGCTCCAACCATGAAAGCATCCCCTTCTAGTATAACCGCTACAACCATAGTAGTCGCCACATCAGAACAACTCACCTGCGATCTCGCAGGCGAATCCGCGATCCTGCATGTTCCCGAAGGTATCTATTACGGACTAAACGAAACCGGTTCCTTTATATGGGAACAAATCCAGGAACCTAAAACCGTCGCGGAACTTCACGCCGCGATTCTCTCCGAATTCCAAGTCACCCCCGAGGAGGCGGAACGCGATTTGTTCGTCCTGCTCTCCGACTTGATCCAGGCGAAACTCGTCGAAACGCGCGATGCGATCGCTTCGTAAATGGCGCACGCTCAGTCCCGAGGAGAAACGCTTCGCCGCCGAAGCCTTCCCCCTTCTCATCGCTATCCGGCTCGCCCTCTGGGTCTTGCCATTCCGCGTCATCCAGCGCCAAGTCGATTCCGCCCGATCACGGGCCGCCCGCAAGCCCCGCGCCTCCCCGCTACCGGCCCCGATCATCGGAAACCTCGTTTCCCGCCTCGCCCGCTCGATCCCCGGCGCGACCTGCCTCACCCAAGCGCTCTCCGCGCAAATCCTTCTCGCCCGCCACGGCCACCCCTCCGCCCTGCGCTTCGGAGCGAAACAAGCGAACGGAAAATTCGAAGCCCACGCCTGGGTCGAATCCGGCGGAGAAACGATCATCGGCGCGCGCCCTCCACAAGAATTCGCGAAATTCCAGCGGGTTTCCAAACGCTCGGCCTAGGGAATCTCTAGTTTTTCACTGGAAACAACTGAACGCACCGGCAGCCTTTCCCCGGAGCATCGCCGCCAAATATGTAAAACGAGATCAGGCGGGCCACCGATTGCCGCGCGAGCTTTCATCAACTACAATGACGGCGATGAATACATCATCCATTACCAGCACTAAAGCGTCCCGCAGCTATAGCTCACCACGGCTATCGAACTACGGGTCCGTATCGAGCCTTACCTTGTCGAATGGCAACGGCAAAGGCAAAGGAAAGAAGAAGGGCAAAGGAAAGAAGAACGGCCTTTCCTTTTGATATGCGATGGCTTGCTATTCCATAGCAGGTATTCGTATACAATCGAATATGAAGCTTCCGCTTCCTGTTACCAATTGCACGGAACAGGAGGCGGAAGCTTCCATTCATGAAGGACCCCACTTAACCTCCCGCGAAGCCCCAACGGATATCGAATGGGATTGGTCGTGCCCGTCCAATGTAACTGTCGCCTACCCCGGTCTCGGAAAAGCCACCATCGCCAACGGACGCGAAATCCTCCTCCGCCCGGTCGGAAACAACGCCGAATGGCGCGGCCTGATTTTCCCCTGTTTCGCCGCGCTCATGTACCAACGCGGAACTCTCTGCCTCCACGGCAGCGCGGTGAGCCGCGACGGCAAAGCGATCGGATTTCTCGGTCCCTGCGGCGCCGGAAAATCGACGCTCGTCACCCAACTCGCCTCCTCCGGCTGGCGCTTCCTCTCCGACGACCTGCTCTTTCTCGAAACCGATTCTCAATCCGGATCCGTCACCATCCATCCCGGTTTCTCCGTCGTTAAACTCTGCCCCGACTCCGCCCAAATCGCCCGTCAACAATTCTCCTCCTTCGGTCCCCTCTACCCCGATACGGACAAAAACGGATTCCTCCCGCCCGAAAACTGCTCCGACCTCCACCCCCGCCCGCTCCATTCGCTCTTCATCCTGACCGAAGGCACCCAAATCGCCGTCGCCCCGATTCCTCCACGCGAAGCTCTCCTCACCCTGCTGGAAAACACCTACGGCGTCACCATCTTCGAAGGGAAACCTCCCGCGACCCACTTCAAACAATGCGCCGAGTTGGCCGCCAAAGTCCCCCTGAAACGCCTAACCCGCCCCAAAGACTTCCGCCGTTCCGCCGATGTCCACCAAGCCATTCTCGAAAGCCTCGCACAAAACCCCGCCGACACCCCTCCTTACTCCAAACGAAACGTGAACTCCTCCGGAACATCCTTGGCGTCAAACGTCACCGACTCCGCCCCGTAACCCTCCGCATAAGCGGTAATGGTCAACGTTCGCAGATCTTCCGCCGGATAACCGATTTCCGCTCCCCCATTCGCGTCCAACCCGAACGTGCCCAAAAACGGACAACCCCCATCGTCGCAAAAACCCGCCTGCAAACCCGCCTCCGGCACCGGATTCCCGCTCTCCGCATCCACCACCCGAACCCGGATTTCCCTCCACTCCACCGAAACTTCCTCCGAAACATCCACCTCCTCCGCCACGATTCCCGGAATCGCCGGACCGGTCGTCATAGCCAAAATCGCCGGCGTCACCTCCGATCGCGACGAACGCAAATCGATCTCCGCCACCTCCTTTTCTGGATACGGATTGCCAAAACTGCTCCGGTACAACCGCAGTTCCGGATCAAACTCCGTCGTCTCCCAAGCCATACCGGAACCCGGACTCGCCACCGCGTTCGACGCCGACGGATCCCGCCGCCACCAATCCCGCACATGCACGCCATAAACAAAAGGCACCAGCGCCGTTTCCCCGTCGACATACCGCAAAACCAGTTCCGCGATCTTCTCGCCATCCTCCGTCGACCAACCCGTTCCATGCAGCAAATGCAATTGCTCGAACTTTCGCCCCACCGGAATCCCCGTCACCTCCAAACGATAAATCGTCCCGTGCGGCGGCGGAATCACACCAAAAAGCCGGATCATCCCGTTCACATCGAACGGAACGCCCGCGAAAAAATTCCGCCCTTTCGGCACGGCTTCCCAAGCCCCGAACTGCGACGAATCCTCCGCGTGCAAATCATAAAACGCCTCCAGCTCCACCGGCCGCGGCACATCCACCCGCACCCTCTCCTCCACAAATCCCCGCTGCCCCGGCGAAAGATCCGCCCCCGAAAACGTCCCGCATCCCGACAGCAAAAACGCGACCGGCAAAACGCCGAGTATCCAACATCCAAAACAGCAGCGAGTTTTCATAAGAAAGGAAAAGCAAAGGGTTTATTCCGGCCGAAAGCGTTAAAGCAAAAACACAAAGCATAAAACCTCCGCTCCATGCGCAAGCCCAAAACCGATCCGTCCCCAAAACCCCGAACGCCCGAACGCCGCCGCCCCTCCGCTACTCGCCCTCAAAC
>CAZJCL010000174.1:0-6349 GCA_964544025.1 uncultured Opitutales bacterium
TCCGGTTCGGAGGGAGGGGCGACGCAAACCAATGCGTCGTCCCTACCCCTATCGAGCCTGGGAGCTTCGTGCGAATTTGAGGCGTTTTTTCAATTCCGCTAGTTTCGATTGGCTGGCTTGTTCGGAAACTTGTCCTGTGGTTGACAAGGGGCGGGGGCGCGGAAGATGCTAGGGCGAGCGGTTCCATCGAATGGGACCGCGATTTGTGTTATGGCGCTTTCCTACGAAGATCCTTTTATTCTCTCGATTGACGGGTTGACCAAGCGTTTTGGCTCGTTGACGGCGGTGGACGATGTTTCGCTGCAGATTCGGCCGGGGGAGATTTTCGCGCTTTTGGGGGCGAACGGGGCGGGGAAAACCACGTTGATCGGCTGCGTTTGCGGGTTGATCAGCCGGTTTGAGGGAAGTGTGCGGGTGGCGGGCTTCGATGTGAAGCGGGATTTTCGGGTGACGCGTCAGCTGGTGGGGTTGGTGCCGCAGGAGTTGAATTACGACGCGTTTTTCAATTCGCGGGAGGCGATCCGGTTTCAGGGCGGATATTTCGGGAGGCGGAAGGCGCGGGAGCGGGCGGACGCGTTGCTGGAGATTTTCCGGTTGAAGGATAAGGCGAAGGCGAACACGCGGAGTCTGTCGGGCGGGATGAAGCGGAGGTTGATGATTTGCAAGGCGTTGGTGCATGAGCCGGTTTTGCTGTTTTTGGATGAGCCGACGGCGGGGGTGGATGTGGAATTGCGGGAGGAGTTGTGGACGTATATCCAGGATTTGCGGATGGCGGGGACGACGATCGTTTTGACGACGCATTATCTGGAGGAGGCGGAGCGGTTGGCGGATCGGATCGGGATTGTGAACAAGGGGAAATTGTTGCGGGTGGAGCGGCGGGAGGAATTGATGCGGAAGTATGGGCAACGGTGGATCGAGGCGGCGTTTTCGAGCGATGTGCCGGATCGGCTGGTGGAGAAATTGAAGGAATTGCGGGCGCGGAAAGTCGGGGAGCGGCGGTTGCGGATCGAGTTTTCGGAGTCGTTGCTGGCGGAGCAAAACGGGGGGAATCCGGTGCATTTGCTGAACGCGGCGGCGGCGGGGGAGAATATGCGAATCAACGATATCGAGAGCGGGCGGAGCCGGTTGGAGGATGTTTTCCGGCAAATCGTGCAGAACAACGATCATGAATCCGGAAGCTGAATCTTTGCGGGAAACCGGTTTGGGAAGCGCGCCGGTGGCGGCGGAAAACGCGGCGCGGCGGCGGATCGTGGAGGCGCGGGAGCGGGCTTTGGCGGAAGGAGGCTGGTGGGGAACCTGGACGTTGTTTGTGCGGGAAGCGAAACGGTTTCTGGGAATGGCGGGGCAGACTTTGCTCAGTCCGGTGCTGACGACGATGCTCTATTTCGTGGTTTTCGGCTACACGCTCGGGAGCCGGCTGGATGAGATTCGCGGGGTGCCTTACATGGATTTTTTGGTGCCGGGGTTGATCATGCTGAATATGATCAATTCGGCCTACATGAACTCGGCGTTTTCGCTGTTTTTGGCGAAGGTGCACGGTTCGGTGGTGGATTTGCTGGTGACGCCGCTTTCGCCGCTGCAGCTGATCGTGGGGTATGTGGGGGCATCGGTTTTGCGATCGATGCTTACCGGCGGAGTTATTTGGGCGGTGGCGGCGGCGATGGGGGCGCACACCACTTATCATATCGGTTGGACGCTCGGTTTCATGCTCCTGACATCGGTGGCTTTCGCGCTGATCGGGGTAGTGGTGGCGATTTTGGCGGAGGATTTCGATCACGTGAATTTTTTGCCGAGTTTTCTGGTGATGCCGCTCACGTTTCTGGGCGGGGTTTTTTATTCGATCCAGATGCTTCCGGATCCATGGTCGACCGTTTCGAAGTTCAATCCGATTTTGTACATGGTCAATGGCCTGCGTTATGGAATGACCGGGGTGACGGATGTTTCGCCGGTTTTGGGATTGGGAATCATGTGCGGCCTGGTTTTGGTGTTTGGATGGGCGACGGCGAAGCTGTTTTCGTCGGGTCGGAAGCTGCGGGACGGGCGGTGAGACGATGAAACGGTACCTGGCAAACTGGACGTTGTTTCTGCTGCTAGCGGCGGGGGTCGCGGGATGGTTTGTCTGGGATTTGTATAGGGAAGGGGGGACGCCGGTGGTGGAGGCGGTGCCGTTGCGGGAGCGGTCTTTGGTGGCGGACGAGGCGGTGGTTTGGGAAGCGCCGCGGGTTTTGCCGGAGATGGCGGAACCGGAGGCGGAAGTGGCGGTGGCGGTGGAATGGCCGGAGGGGGCGGTGGAGGGGGAGTTGTTGTTGATGTTTGGGTCGGACGAGGAATTGCGGGAGTTTTTGCGGCAGGCCCGGCGGGAAGGGTGGGGAATTGATGTGGAGCCGGTGTTGCGGACGGTTCGGCTGCGTGGGCTGGATTCGGCGGGGGTGCGGCGGTTGCGGGAGATCGCGGGGGACGCGGTGCCGGCTTTTAATCCGTATGTGCTGTCTCCGGATGTACCGCCGATGGAAGAAATGGGGGAAGGTTACGAAGGATTTGGGGAGGGGGTGCTGGATTGGCTGGGGATTCCGAAGGAGAATGCGGATTGGGGAAAAGGGGTGAAGGTGGCGGTGCTCGATACGGGGTTGGCGGAGCATCCCGCGTTGGCGCATCTGAAGGTTTCGGAGTTGAGTTTGCTGACGGTGGATGCGCGGCGGAACGGGGTGGGGACGCATGGAACGGCGGTGGCGTCGCTGTTGGCGGGGGATGGCGCGGGGATTCGGGGAGTGGCTCCGGGCGCGGAGATTTTGAGCGTGCAGGTGTTGGACGCGAACGGAGTGGGGAGTGGTTTTGATTTGGCGCGGGGAATCGTGGCGGCGGTCGACGCGGGGGCCAATCCGATTGTGCTGAGTTTGGGGACGCCGATTCACAGCGATGTTTTGCAGGCGGCGGTGAATTACGCGATGGAGCGCGGGGTGATCGCGGTGGCGGCGGCGGGGAACGAGGGAGCGGGGCAATTGCTTTTTCCGGCGGGATATCCGGGAGTGATTTCGGTGGGGGCGGTGGATGCGCGCGGGAAGTATTTGCCGTTTTCGAACCGGGGAACGGGGCTGTCGATTTCCGCGCCCGGTTTTCAGATGAACGCGGCGGCGGGAGCGGATGGGACGTTTTTGTTTTCGGGAACATCGGGGGCGGCGCCTTTGGTGGGTGGAATGGTGGCGGGTTTGCTTTCGGAGGAGCCGCATTTGACGGCGGCGGAGGTGAAGGAGGTTTTGGTGCGGTATTCGGATGACGCGGGGCCGCCGGGGCAGGACGGTTATTATGGTGAGGGGAGAATGAATCCGCGGCGGATTTTGCGGAGGAAGGAGCCGGATATACTGGACGTGGCGATCGCGGATCATTTTCTGGGAGGCGGCGCGATTCCGGAGGTAACGGTGACGGTGCAGAATCTGGGGACGGTGCCGGCGGGGAATGTGTTTTTGGAGATCTCGATTGATGACCGGAAGCAGACGACGCAATTGGGTCAGATCGCGGTGAATGGGATCGCGTCGAAGACGGTTTCGCTCGCGCCGTTTTTCCGGGCGGATACGGAGGGCGTGATTGTTTATTCGCGGGTTTTCATCCCGGGAATGAAGGACGATGAACCGCTAAACGACTGGAACCGGACTCGCGTGGAGCGCCGGAGAAATTAGCGGACTTAACGGACGACGCCTTTGGCGGTTTCGGAGCGCGGCTTGCGGTCTTCGAGGGTGCGGTGAAGGCGGGAACGGAGTTCCGGAATGTCGTCGTCGAGGCAGCGGTTGAGGCGGGTGAGCTCTTTTCCGCGAAGACTCGGCCAGCGGAGGAGTCCGAGATTTTGCAGGGTTCGGCGGGTGACGGGTTTGACGTCGCTCCAGCGGATGAGGAGATCTTCGGGGCGGTTGCCGACGACGAGGTCGCGTTTGTAAACCTCTTCGAAAATGGAATCGAGCTCGTCGAGAACTTTGGCTTCGCGTTGTTTGGTGAGGTATTTGACGCCGAGATGGAGTCCGAAGCCGATGAGCGCGGTGCCGAGAAGGACGGCGGTGGCGATGAGCCATTCGGCCAAGCTGGCGTAGTAGGCGGTGATTCCGAGCCCGATCAGGACGAGGAGCGTGAGGGCGGTGTAAAGGCGGTTGCGGAAGCTGGTTAAGCGGGTGCGGGCGCGGTCGACGATGCGGACGTGCATCCGGAGGCGTTCGGCGTGATTCGCGGCTTGGGTGATCATGTTGTCGACGCGGCGAATCGGGGCGCGTTCGATTTCGGAGATCAATTCCTGACGGGCGATGCGGAAATCGTCGAGCGGGAGCGGGGATTCCGGCGCACCGGGGACGGGGACGAAGGTGGTGTAGATTTGGGGGATGTCTTTCTTTTTGATGACCTTGCCGAGATTCCAGCAGAGGGCGCCGTAGCAGCGGGCGAAGTCGCGCATGCTGCGGAAGTTGTCCATTTTGTTCATGACCACGAGGAGTTTGTGGTCCATTCCGCGAAGCGCTTCGGTGAGGATGGTGAGGGATTCGGCGGTGGTGCCGGGGCGGTCGGGGTCGAAAAAGACGAGAACGACGTCGGCGCGTTCGGCGAACCAGCGGACGACGGAGCTGAAGTCGTAGCCGCGGTTGGCTTCGGGATCGGCGGCGTCGATCATGCCGGGGGTGTCGATGAGGGTGACGTCTTTTAAAATTTTCAGGGGAAGCAGGCGCATCCGGAAATGGGACTGGAAAACTTTTCCGAATTGGCGGAGGCCGCCGAAGGGGAGGTCGGGGTTGCTGATGATGGCGGAGCCTTGCCGGTCTTCGCGCTGTTCGCTGTAGCGGAGGATGGTGAAACTGTCGTCGGTCGGCGCCATCCCGGTTTGTTGGATGTCTTCGCCGAGGATGTGGTTGAGGAAGGTGGATTTGCCGGAGGAATGGTTGCCGACGACAAGGACGAGCGGGCCGCCGGAGATTTCTCCGTCGGAGGGGCGTTTCTCGAAAGCAAACCGGTTTTCCACGGGGTCGAGGACCTCGTGATAAAGCGTTTTCACTGACTCCGCGATCCCGTCTAGAACGTCTTTCACGCGTTCAGTTTCGCAGAACGAGACCTTTTTGGCAAGCCGGGAACCTGTTGAACATCAAGGAGGCGGGGGCGCGGGTTTTTCCGTGGGTTATGAAATTTTGACCGATTCGGGTGGGGCGGATCGTGCAATTTGCGCGGTGGGCTTTGTGTTAGGGAAAGAAATTGACTGAGTGTGACGCGGGATGCGGAATTGGCACTTTTCTGGCTATCGGTGGAAGCGTGCGGGAAAGCGGGAAGCCGCGATTTCGCGCATCAACCCTTAACCAAGAAAAATGATGAAAAAGAAAATTGTACCTATCCTTGTTTCCGTCGCGGGTATTTTCGCGCTGTTTTTGACGGCGGGTTGCGAGACTACGGAAGGAGTCGGACGCGACGTCGAAAATCTCGGCGAATCGATCGAAGACGCCGCGAACTGATAAGCCGCGCCGCGCCGGATTCTTTTGTGGCGGAAGCGCGCGCGGTTCGTTCAGAACCAGCCGTAGAGCGACAGAAAGAATCCGGCGATGACGGTGAAGGCGAGTCCGAGTTTGACCGCGAAGGCGATGAGGCCGCCGACGATCGTGCCGAAACCGGCGCGTCCGGCTTGGCGGAGATTTCGGCTGCGGGAAAATTCCACCACGAGAACCCCGATGATCGGGCCGAGGATCAGGCCCGGAAGATTGAAGAAAATTGCCCCGAGAATGCCTCCGATGATCCCGCCGAGCGCGCCTTGCCAGGTGGCGCCGAATTTGCGGGCTCCCCAATAGGTGAAGAGGTAATCGAGGGTTTGGGCGAAAAGGGTGATGCCGGTGGCGATCCAGAAAAAGGTCCAGGAAACGGAGGCTTCCGGGGCCATCATTTTGTGGACCACGACGCCGAGCCAGACGATGACGTTTCCGGGGAGGACCGGGAGGAAGGAGCCGGCCAGGCCTATGACGAACAGAAGAACCGCGATGAGAAGTGCCAGGTTGGCGATGGTCATGGGAGAAGATAACAGGTGGCGGAGCGGCGGCAAATTTGGGAGGCGGAACGATTTGCGGGAGGCGGAAAAGCGGCGAGAAAGGGCGTTTTTAACCACGGAAGACACGGAAAAACACGGAAGGCTTGGGCTCGGAATCTTAACAAAAGGGAGCAAAGGAAGCGAAGGGCTTGGGCTCTGTTCTCTTTAACCACGGATGGCCTAGCGCGACGTAGTGTAGCCAAACTTGGAATGGGATTCACCACGGAGGCACCGAGGACACGGAGCTTTGGCTCTGGAGATTTAACCACAGATTTGCTTCGCCATCTCCGCTCCCGCTACGTCACAGATGGGCAC
>CAZJCL010000175.1:0-6312 GCA_964544025.1 uncultured Opitutales bacterium
AGGACGGTGGCGGGGCCGAAGATTTCGGGGAGGATCAGGGGGGCGGGTTCGTTGGGGGTATAGAGGAGATTGAAGGGGACGGCGCGGCGGTCGAATTCGGCGAGGGCGCGGGTGATCGCGGGATCTTGTTTCGTCCAATCGGCTTTCAGGAGGGCGACGTCGTTTTTGAGGAGGGCTTCGATGACGGCGGGATCTTCGTAAGAGCGTTTGTTGAATTGGCAGGTGGCGCACCAGCGGGCGGTGAAATCGATGTAGACGAAGCGGCCGGCGTCGCGGAGCTGTTGCACGCGTTCGGGACTCCATGGTTCCCAGATGAGGAAATCCTGTTTGGCGTCGCCTTGGGCGATTTTTAGGGCGAGTTCGCGTTGGCGTTCTTCTTCGGCGAGGCCGTTCCAGGCGTAGGCGAGCGGGGCGGCGAGGAAGAGAAACGCGATGAGGCGGGCGGTGATTTGGGCGCGGCGGGGGCGGTGGGGAGCGGACCAGCGGCCGTAAATCCAGCAGGCCATGCCGACGGCGACGAGCGCGAAGAGGATTTTTAGCAGGAGGTCGGCTTCGACTTGTCCGGCGAGAACCCAGAGGAAATAGACGACGGTGCCGTAGAGGAGGAAGGCGAGAAATTGTTTGAGGCTTTCCATCCAGCCGCCGGGGCGGGGAAGTTTGGCGATGAGGGCGGGGAAGGCGGAGAGCGTGAGATACGGGAGCGCGAGTCCGAGGGCGATGGCGGTGAAAACGGCGATGGATTCGGCGGGCGGAAGGGCGAGCGCGCCGCCGAGGGCCGGGGCGAGAAAGGGGGCGGCGCAGGGAGTGGCGACGACGGTGGCGAGAACGCCGGAGAAAAAGGAGCCGGTGAATCCGGATTTGGCGGTGAGTTTGTTTCCGGCTCCGACGGCGGAAAGGCCGATTTCGAAGACGCCGCTCATGTTGAGTCCGAAGACGAGAAGGATGACGGTGAGGGCGAGGACGAAGCCGGGTTCCTGGAGTTGAAAGCCCCAGCCGAGTTCCTGGCCGCCGGCGCGGAGGGCGATGAGGAGTCCGGCGAGAAGCCAGAAACTGAGGAGAATTCCGGCGGTGAAAACGAGTCCGTGGGCGACGATTTTTTTGCGTTCCTGTCCGGCCTGGTTGACGAAGCCCATGATTTTCAGGCCGAGGATCGGGAAGACGCACGGCATGAGGTTGAGGATCAATCCGCCGAGGAGACCGAGGAAAAGGAGGGCGGGGAGGGAGCGGGATTCGGTGGAGTTGGCTGGGGCGGATGAAGGCGGGGAAGAATCTGAGATTTCAGTAGCGGCGGGAGCGAAAAGGGTGGCGGCGTTTTCGTCGCGGACGGTTTCGGAGGCGGTGGGGATCGAACGGTCGACAGTTGCGCTTCCCGGCATGCATACTTCGCGGCAGACGAGCCAGGAGACGTCGGCGGCGAGTGGGATTTCGGTGCCGGTGAAGTTTTCGGAGACGCGGAATTCGCTCCAGAGGACGACGGTGTTGGTATAGCCTTGGCCGGTTTCGCCGAGGAAAACGAAGGGGACGGTGGGCGGATATTGGACCGGTTCGGCGGTGACGCCTTCGGGGAGGTTCCAGTTCAGCTCGGTGGGTAAACCGCTTTCGCCGGGATCTTCGCCGTAGATGTGCCAGCCGTCGGCGATGTCGATTTTGACGCCGGCGCGGAAGGAATCTCCGGGGCGAATTTCGGTCGCTTCGGAGATTAGCTGGACCTGCACGAGCTCTTCGGCGGTCGCGGAGAATGGTGCCGCGAGGAGGGTTCCGGCCAGGAAGAGCAGAAATGTGCGGAAAAACGTCATGGCGAAGTTAAACACCCGCGGCGGGCAAAACCCTTGTGGAAGCGGATCAGACTTTGGAGACGCGACGAGGATCGGAGGTGAGAACGTCGATGAATTTCTTGAGCGCCGGGGTGAGGGCGCGGCCTTTGCGGTGAAGGATCGCGAGGGGACGCGTGCGGCGCGGTCCTTTCAAATTCACCACGGCGAGGCTTTTTTGGGAAACCTCTTGCGAGACGGTGACGCGGGGAACGATGGCGATGCCGGCGTCGATTTCCACGGCTCGTTTTACGGTCTCGATGTTGTCGAATTCCATGACCGGCTCGATTTCGAGTTTTTCTTCGCGGAAGATGTTGTCGACCGCTTTGCGGGTGGGGATATCGGGATCGAAGCCGATGAAACGCTCTTCGGCGAGGTCGGAGACGGCGACTTCCTTCACGGAAGCGAGCGGATGTTCGGGCGGGCAGATGAGAACGAGTTCGTCTTCGCGGAACGGCACGATTTCGATTTGCCGCATTTTTACCGGAAACGCGACGAGGCCGAGATCGACGCTGTTGTGGAGAATGTCTTCGTAGACGAGGTTGGAGCGGCGGTATTCGACGCCGACGTTGACGGCGGGGAAATCCTGGAGGAAGCGTTTGATGAACGGCGGAAGTTCGTGGAGGCCGATGCTGTAAATGGTGGCGACGCGAATGGTTCCGCTGATCACTTTTTTCATCTCCTGCAACTCACTGTTGAGTTTCTCGTATTCGTGCAGGATTTCTTTGGCGGCCTCGTAGAGACGCTGGCCTTCGCGGGTGAGGCGGAATTGTTTTTGGCTGCGGTCGATGATCAGAATTTTGAAGTTCCGCTCCATCGACCGGAGTTGCTGGCTGACAGCGGATTGGGTGATGCCGTTAAGCCGGGCGGATTTGGAAAAGCTTTGGCTTTCCACCAGGTCGGCAAAGATCTTAAAGTTTTCGACGTGCATGCGGAGAAGAATAAATTTTGCTTATCGCCGATCAATTAGCGAAAAGATTTTCTAATGCAGATATCGTTTGAGGAATTCGCGGAGAGGGTCAAGAGGATCGTGAATCGCGTGGAGGCGGCTTGCGCACGGGTGGGCCGGAATCCGGCGGAAGTCACGCTGATGGCGGTGACGAAAACGCATCCGGCGGAGGCGGCGGATTTCGCGGCGCGGGCGGGAATCAAGTGCGTCGGAGAGAATCGGGTGCAGGAGGCGTTGGAGAAAATGGGGGAGACGGACGCGGCGGTCCGGTGGGAATTGATCGGGCATTTGCAATCGAACAAGGCGAAAGCGGCGGCGCGATCGTTTGGGCGGATTCAGAGCGTGGATTCGGTGAAACTGGTGCGGTTGCTCGATCGTTACGCGGGGGAGGCGGATCGGGTGTTGCCGGTGTTGTTGCAGGTGAACGCGGGGGCGGATCCGGCGAAATTCGGAGCGGAAAGCGGGGAGGCGGCGGCGTTGCTGGAAGCGGCTTTGGAGGCGCGGAATTTGCGGGTGGAGGGGTTGATGACGATCGCGCCGCTCTCGGAAGATCGGGAAGTGGCGCGGCGGACTTTCGCGCGGTTGCGGGATTTGCGGGATGAGCTGGCGGCAAAATTCGATGTTTCGCTGCCGGAGTTGTCGATGGGAATGACGGGGGATTTGGAGGAGGCGGTGGAGGAGGGATCGACGTTGGTGCGGGTCGGGACGGCGTTGTTTGGGAAAAGAGACGGATTTTAGATTTTAGATTTTAGATTTTTGATTTCACAAGCTCAGCGATCTTTGCTCCGGAACCGGCCTTCGGTCTCCCTCAATCTAAAATCTAAAATATAAAATCTAAAATGCTTTTGAATCGGTTGATCCCCGAAGGGGGGACCGGGAAGCGGCCTGAAAAGGCCGAATCTGTTTGCGCGATGGTGGGGAATGCCTTGAGATTGATTACGTGAATGAACGAAGGCTAGCGCCAGAACGGGAGGACGCCTTGAGCCGGTTGATGGATGATCCGACGCCGGAAGTGCGGCAGGCGTTGCTGCGCGAGTTCGAGGTGTTGGGGAATGTCGGGGTGCGGTTTCTCCGCTCGGTTTCGGACGGGGAGAATCGGGTTTTGGCGATTCATGCGAACTGGTATTTGCGGAATTTGAGTTACAGCGATCCGGTGGAGGAGTTTCGGACGTTTATCCGCTCGCTCCATTACGAGCTGGAAACGGGGATGCTGTTGCTCAACCGGACGGTGTCGCCCGATCTGGATGTGGGCGAGATTTGCAGCGGACTGGACGATATCGCGGCGCGTTGCCGGGAGTTGATGTTTCCGCCGATGTCGTCGCGGGAGAAATGCCGGGTGATCAATCGCGTGTTGTTCCATGAATACGGATTTCGGGGGAATGTGGATCATTACACGGATCCGCGGAACAGTTTGCTGAGCGAGGTTTTGGCGACGCGGCGGGGGCTGCCGAGCACGTTGTCGGTGGTGTATATTTTGGTGGCGCAGCGGTGCGGTTTGACACTGGAGCCGGTGGGATTGCCGGGGCATTTTATGGCGGGTTGTTACGACGAGGCTCCGCCGTTTTTCATCGACGCGTTCGCGGGCGGGGTGTTTCGGAGCCCGGATGATTTGTTCGAGCAGATGCGGAAGAAAAACGTTTCGCCGAAGCTGAGTTATTTGACTCCGACGCCGGTGCGGGAGGTGATTTGCCGGTGTTGCCGGAATCTGGTGAGTCATTATTCGCAGGCGAAGCAGCCGGATTACGCGCGTCTTTTTGCGGGATTTGTTCATGAATTCGAGGTCACTCATCAACGAAATATCAGCTCCTGAGAGCGTTGTTTTTTCCCTGGAGGACCTTGAGTTTTGGCCGGACGATCTGGTGTCGCTCGCGGTTTTGGGATTTCCGGTGAAGCACTCGATCAGTCCGCAGATGCACAACGCGGCGTTGCGGGCGATGGCGGAAAAGGATTCGCGGTTTGGGGAGTGGCGGTATTTCAAGTTCGCGATTCCGCCGGAGGATTTGCCGGAAGGGTTGAAGCGGTTTCACGCGAAGAAGTTTCGGGGATTGAATCTGACGATTCCGCACAAGATTTTGGCGATGGATTTGGTGGCGCGGGTGGATCCGGCGGCGGCGGCGACTGGGGCGATCAACACGCTTCGCTGGACGCCGGACGGGTATGAGGGTTTTAACACCGACGGTTACGGGCTGGAGAAGGGAATTGAGCGTTCGCTCGGCGTGGGAATCGCGGGGGCGGACGTGGTGCTTTTGGGAGCGGGCGGGGCGGCCCGGGCGGCGGCGGTTTCGGCGATTCAGGGGGGATGCCGGAGTTTGTTTTTAGGGAACCGGACGGTGGAGAAACTGGAGCCGTTGCGGAAGGATTTGGGGCGGTTGGGCGGAAGCGGCCGGATTGAGCTGTTTCCGTTGGAGGAACCGCCGGAGGATTTGGGGGAGGAGCCGTTGTTGATCAACGCGACTTCGGCAGGGCTTCAGGCGGAGGATTTGGCACCGGTGGATTTGGCGCGGTTTCCGGCGGGGACGCGGGTTTACGATATGATTTACAATCCCGCCGAGCCGGTGTTGGTGCGGGAGGCGAGGGCGAGAGGAATGGGGGCGGCGAACGGGTTGTCGATGTTGATTTATCAAGGGGTGCGGGCGCTGGAGATTTGGTCGGGGGCGGAAGTGCCCGCGGCGCTGATGGAGAGCGCGGCGACGAAAGCGCTTCCGGAGACGGCCCGGTGACTGGTTTCGCGGAACGATCGGCGGGAGAAAAGTTGGCGGCGGGGGCGGAAATTTCCTCGCTATCCCGGGTGCGGCGGACATCCATCCTTCGATGGAAGTGACAGGTGGAAATTTCGGTGAGGACGGAATCGTGGAGCTCGCGCAATCGTGGCTTTTGGTGGCCGCGGTTCTCCTTTGCCTGATTCAGATTATCCGTGAGAAGCGGAGGATGACGCGGAATTTGCTGGTGTTGTTCGCGTTGGTGTTCACGTCGGTGTTGCTGCGGGAAGTCGATGTGGAGGATTTTGCGTGGCCGCGGATTTTCATTTTGCTTGGGAGCGGGCCGGGGCGGGATATTTTGCTGGGACTTTGCTGGCTGGCGTACGGGTGGTTCGCGCTTTCGCGGCACCGGTTGTGGGTGCCGCAGATGTATCATTTTCTGTCGAGGACGAGCGCGGGGTGGGCGGTGATGGCCGGCTGCATCTGTTACGCGAGCGGATTGCCGTTCGATAAGGAATGGCTGCCGCTGGGTCCCGGCGTGAATCTGATGTTCGAGGAAAGCCTGGAGTTGGCCGGGTGCGCGTTCTTCCTGATCAGCGCGATTCTGCTGGTCCGTTTCGGCGCGCCGCAGCTCGGAGCGGGCGGGGCGTGGCGGGGGAGGTGAGGGGGATTTATGGATGGCAGAATTCATCAATTCCCAAGCAGAACATTTTGCTGCATCTGAAGGAGATCTTCGAGGACGGGAAATCCGAGCTTCCGGTGACGTCGTAGAAGCGGCGGCGAGCAGTAATTGAGGCCCCCCCGGCGGTTCTTAGACTCGGGGAGTGGAAACGATCAGTCTGTAGGGTTCCGG
>CAZJCL010000176.1:0-6270 GCA_964544025.1 uncultured Opitutales bacterium
AACGAGGATATCTCGGTTTACGGGAAGGGAGAGCAGACGCGGTCGTTTTGTTATGTGGACGATCTGATCGAGGGTTTTGTCCGCTTCATGAATCAGGACGAATTCGTCGGACCGCTGAATCTGGGGAATCCGGGGGAGTTCACGATTCTTGAGTTGGCGGAGAAAGTGATCGAGCTGACGGGTTCGAAATCGAAGATCCGTTTCGATCCGTTGCCGAAGGACGATCCGACGCGCCGTCAGCCGGATATCACGCTGGCGAAAAAGTATTTGGATAATTGGACGCCGAATTATCCGCTGGAAGAAGGGTTGAAGAAGACGATCGCGTATTTCCGGGATTTGAAGGACTGAAAC
Organism: uncultured Opitutales bacterium; assembly: GCA_964544025.1. Lineage (GTDB taxonomy): Bacteria > Verrucomicrobiota > Verrucomicrobiia > Opitutales > T3Sed10-336 > CAZJCL01. The sequence continues at coordinate 352 of CAZJCL010000176.1, forward strand.
CGGTCGCGTTGGCGCGGGTTTTTTGATTTGAGGGCCGGGTGCATGGGCGGATTTGCCTGTGGCCCGGCCCAACTTTTGTCCGGCGTTTGCAATTTGGGCGAAACGCGGGAGTTTACTGCTTTTCCCTAGGAATCGAAGGGGAAACCGCGAGAGGCGGGGACTGCATTTGTCCATTGCCAAAAGGTTCTCCGTTTTCTTAGGGTGTCCGTTTCTGCCTAATGATCGCCCGAATTTTTAAAAAGTTCTCCGGCCGCCACTACCGCGGTTACATCAAGAAATTACAGCCGGTAATCGCCGAGATTAACCGGTTGGAAGAGAGTTATCAGTCTCTTTCGGACGAGCAGCTTCAGGCGAAGACGGACGAGTTCAAGCGTCGCCTGGCCGAGGGGCAGAAGCTGGATGATCTGTTGCCGGAGGCGTACGCGGTGGTGAAAAACGGCGCCCGCCGGTTGTGCGGAAAAAGCTTTCAGGTTTGCGGCCATGAACTGGAGTGGAACATGGTGCATTTCGATGTGCAGCTGATCGGCGGCATCGCGTTGCATCAGCATTACATCGCGGAAATGAGCACCGGGGAAGGTAAGACGCTCGTGGCGACGTTGCCGCTTTACCTGAACGCGTTGACCGGACGGAATTGCCAGCTGGTCACGACCAATGATTACCTCGCCCGACGCGACTCGGAGTGGATGGGGTATCTTTACAAGTTTCTCGGGCTGACGGTCGGTTGCATCCAGAACCAGATGCGTTCGGAGGAGCGGAAGGCGGCTTATGGCTGCGATATTACCTACGGCACCGCTTCGGAATTCGGTTTCGATTATCTGCGCGACAACGGGATGGCGACGCGCGCTTCGGACCAGGTGCAGCGCGATCATTATTTCGTCATTGTCGACGAGGTGGACCAAATTTTGGTCGATGAGGCGCGGACGCCGTTGATCATTTCCGGTCCGGCTCCGATTCAGCGCGAGCAGCAGTTCACGCGTCACAAACCGGTGGTTTCGCGGCTGGTTCAGGAACAGACGAAGTTTTGCAACCGCCTGATCGCGGAGGCGAAGGAGGAGTTGGAGAAGCCGGATGGCGACAAGCACGCCGCGGCTTTGAAGATGCTCCAGGTGAAAACGGGCGCGCCGAAGAACAAGCAGCTGCTCCGGTTGATGGAGGACGGCGAGTATCGCAAGCTCCTCGATAAGGTCGACCTGGAGATGAACAGCGACATGAACAAGGCGCAGATGTTTCAGCTCAAGGAGGAGCTCTTGTTCACGATCGACGAGAAGCAGCATCAGGCGGATTTGACGGAAAAGGGCCGCGCGTTTCTCCAGCCGGACAATCCGGACGCGTTCATGATGCCGGATTTGCCGAGCCGGTTTATCGATATTGAGAAGGACGACTCGTTGACGCCGGAGCAGAAGGAGGCGGAGAAGGCGAAAGCGCAGGACGAATTTGAGACGGTCAGCGAGGACATCCACGCGATCAGCCAGCTTTTGCGCGCTTACTCGCTGTATGAGCGGGATGTGCGTTATGTGGTGCAGGATGGGAAGGTGATGATCGTTGATGAAAACACCGGTCGCATCATGCCGGGCCGGCGCTGGAGCGACGGGCTTCACCAGGCGGTCGAAGCGAAGGAAAACGTGACGATCGAGCGGGAAACGCGGACTTACGCGACGATTACGATCCAGAATTATTTCCGTCTTTACGACAAACTGGCCGGGATGACCGGAACGGCGGAGACGGAAGCGAACGAGTTTTTCGATATTTACAAAATGCGGGTGATGGTGATTCCGACGCACAAGCCGTGCCGCCGGATCGACCAGAACGACGTCATTTACAAAACCCGCCGCGAAAAATACAACGCGGTGCTCGCCCAGATCCAGGAAGCGCACAAGAAGGGGCAACCGGTTTTGGTGGGAACGGTTTCGGTGGAAGCTTCGGAGTTGTTGAGCCGGATGCTGCGGCGGGTGAACATCGCGCACACGGTTTTGAACGCGAAATTCCACGAGCAGGAAGCGGAAATTATCGCCCGGGCCGGAAGTCGCGGTGCCGTCACCATCGCGACGAACATGGCGGGTCGAGGAACGGACATTAAGCTCGGCGAAGGTGTGGATGAGCTGGGCGGATTGTTCGTGATCGGCACCGAGCGGCACGAATCGCGGCGGATTGACCGGCAGTTGCGCGGACGTTGCGCGCGTCAGGGAGATCCGGGCGAGAGCAAATTTTTCATTTCGCTGGAAGACGATTTGATGCGGCTTTTCGCTTCGGCCGGTCCGATGGGCCGGATCATGGAAAAGGCGATGAGCGAGGGCGAGGAATTGCAGCATCCGCTTTTGAACCGCTCGATCGAGTCGGCGCAGAAGAAGGTGGAGCAGCAGAACTACTCGATCCGGAAGCGTTTGCTCCAATACGACGACGTGTTGAGCCAGCAGCGCGAGGTGATTTACGGGCTGCGCAACGAGGCGGTGCGGGGCGAGAATCCGCGCGAGGTGATTTTCGAGATGATTGACGAGGAGCTGACGGTTCGGTTGGCGGACGTCGGTTTCGGAGCGAAACAAGGCGTGGCGACCCAGCAACTGGAGGCTTTTCTTGGTTGGTTGAATTCCCATTTCCCGGTTGCGGTGAAGATGGAGGAAGTGCAGGGGAAATCGGAAGAAGAAGTAAAGGCCCTCGTCACGGAGCGGATCGAGAAAGCTTACAAGGTGAAGGAATCGGTGGAGAATCCGGAAGCGCTCAAGATGCTGGAGCGTTACGTGGTGATCAGTCCGATCGACCGTCATTGGCAGGAGCATCTGACGGAGATGGAAGAGCTTCGCCGCAGCGTTGGATTGCGCGGTTACGGCCAGAAGGATCCGCTCATGGAGTACAAGAGCGAGGCGTTCACTTTCTTCGAGGCGTTGATGAACAACGTGCGCCGCGATATTTGCGCCGGTCTTTTCCGTTCGGCGAGCCATATTCAGGCTTTTGAAAACATGCTGGCTCAGTTGGCGCGGAACGCGAAAGCCGAGGGCCCGGCCGATCAGCCGGCGACGCAGGCGGCGAACATCGGGAATCCGGCGGCTGCTGCGGCGGTCGCGGCGGGCGGATCGCGTCGCGAGGTGCAATTGCCCAATGTGACCGTGGAAAACGAGGGCCCGCGGGTCGGGCGCAACGATCCGTGTCCGTGCGGAAGCGGAAAGAAATACAAGAAGTGCTGCGGCGCGGCTTGAGTCGGTCGCTTCGGACGGGAAGCGGAATCGGCTTCCGGATTTTTTCGTGATGGAAACCGAACGCCACTCGAAGTCGCGATGGTTGCCGATGGTGGCCGCCGCGACTTTATCGATGTTGCTATACGTGATCGCGTTTCCGCCGTTCGACGTGCCGGAAGCGGCGTATGTTTTCGCGGTTCCGCTGTTGCTTTGGTTGATGAAGCCGCGTCGGTTTCGGATGGCGGCGGTTGGGATTTTTGGTTGGGGATTTGTTTCGTGGCTGGTGTTGATTGTCTGGCTCCGGCATGTGACTTGGCCGGGGTACGTTTTGCTTTCGGCGGTTTTGGCGCTGTACTTCAGCGTCTGGTTTTTGGCGGCGTGGCGGTGGCTTCCGCGTTTGCGGGACGCGGGAACGGGAACGCGGGTGGCGGGATTGCTGGCGCTGGCGGCGTTGTGGGTGGTGTTGGAGTTTGTCCGGACGTTTTTTCTGACCGGATTTCCGTGGCTGCCGCTGGCGGCGAGTCATTGGCAGCGGCCGTTGCTTTTGCAGCTGGCGGCTTGGACGGGGGCCTACGGGGTTTCGTTCGTTTTGATCGCGTTTAATTTGGGGCTGGTGTTTTACATCGACCGGCTGATCCGGTTTCACGGGGAGGGGGCGCGGCGGTTTTGTCCGGAATTTTTTGTGGCGCTCGGTTTGGTGTTGGCGGCGGCGTTTGGCGGATACCGGTGGAGCGTGCAGCAGGCGGGAGATCGGGAGGAGTTGTTCGATGTGGCGTTTGTGCAGCCGTATATTCCGCAGGATTTGAAGTGGGACGGGCGGAAGGCGGAGGAGATTTTGGGGATCATCGCGCGGACGACGTTGCGGACGCGGGATCATCCGCGGGGGCCGGAACTGGTGCTTTGGCCGGAAGCGGTGACGCCGATTCCGGTTTTGGGTCGGGCGGACATGCGGGCTTGGACGGAAGGACTGGCGGCGGAGATGGGAGCGCCGCTGTTTATCGGCTCGCTCGGAATCGGGGGCGAGGACGACTGGTTTAACGGAATTTTCGCGGTGGATCCGGAGGAGGGGCTGTTGCCGGAGCATTACCGGAAGCGGAAGCTGGTGCCTTACGGGGAATATGTGCCTTTGGAGAAGGCGTTTCCGTGGCTTTCGAAGATCGTGCCGCTGGAGGGGAGTTTCGGGCCGGGGGAATCGGCGGCGCCGATCGCTGTGGAAATCGCGGGGCGGGAACGCGCGGTGGGGCCGTTGATTTGTTATGAGGACGTTTTTCCGAGGTTGGCGAGAGAGACGGCGCGGGAGGGGGCGGAGTTTTTCGCGGTGGTGACGAATAACGGTTGGTATGGCGAGGAAGGGATGCCGTTTCAGCACGCGGCGCATTCGGTTTTGCGGGCGGTGGAGACGAGGAGGCCGGTTTTGCGCGTGGGAAATGGCGGGTGGAGCGGTTGGATCGATGAATACGGGGTGATTCGGGAAACGCTTACGGATGAGAACGGATCGGTGTTTTTCCGGGGCGGCGGGGTGTATCCGGTTTCGCGGGATTCGGCGTGGGTGGGGCGGGATTCGTTTTACGTGCGGCACGGGGATTGGTTTTTGTGGGTTTGCGCGGGATGGGTTGCGGTTTTTGGCGCGGCGGGGTGGGTGGCGGCGAGGAGAAGGCCGCGATCGCGGGGGGGAATCGCGCGGCGGGAGGCGGGTTTGGCGGCGATCGGCGGGAAAAGGGGTTGAGTTTTCGACGTTTGGGTAAAAGGATACGTTTATCTTACGTTTCCTTCAGTAACCCGAAAATTTTATGTCGTTACTCATTACTATTGCCCTGGTGTTGTTGGGCGTTGCCCTGGTTGTCGTTTTCTTTACCCGAGGAGAAGACGAGGCTAAAGCGAAGACGCGGATTTTGGGGATCATCGTGGTCGCCGCGGTTTTGGCGGTGGTGCGGATTTTCCTGAATGGCGCGGCGGCGAGTGAGGAGCTGGCTTACGATTCGCAGCCGGACGACGCGGTGGCGAAGATTATGGCGGACCGGGTGGCGGAATCGACCGACGGCACGCGGGTGGTGATTTTGACGGAGGTGGAGCGTCCGAGTCAGTTTCAGGAAGTGCAGCTGAACTCGTTTCGGGAACGGTTGCAGGAATTGGGGCTGGAGGTTTTGGGCGTGGAGCCGGCTTTTCCGGATCGGGTGGTGGAAGAGGGAGTGTTTTTCGCGACGACGCCGGGGGTGAAAGTGGGGGCGGTGGAGAGCGTGCTGAGCAAATACAGCGATGTGGAGGTGATCATGTGTCTCGCGGGAATGCCGGATGAGAGCGTGGCGTCGCTGGGACGGCGGATGGCGAACGTGGATTTTTTCGCGATGGACACGCAGCCGAGTTTTGGATGGGAACCGGCGATGGCGGCGGGCGTTTTGGACGGAGCGTTTCTTCCGATTATTGACGGGACTTGGAATGAGGAGGCGTCGACGGATCAGGAGATTTTCGACAACCAATTTGTGTTTGTGACGCGCGAGACGTATAACGAGCTGCGTCCGCGATTCGATTACGATGCTCGGTGATGAGGGGTGGGAAGGTGCGGTGGTGGTGGTCATCGGCGAAGCGCCGATGCTACGGGCGGGAAGGCGGTGGCGGTGGGGAGGATTGCTGGGTTCTGGATTTGGAATAGAAGGTAGCGGAGGGGATTTGAGGGGCGGAGAGGTGCGGGGGGGCGGCGGTCATCGGCGAAGCGCCGATGCTAGTGCGATTACACATACATGAAATCAGG
>CAZJCL010000177.1:0-4212 GCA_964544025.1 uncultured Opitutales bacterium
CGACTGATCCCCTTCTCCTTTTCCATGTACTCCAGGACTGAAAGAATTTCGCTGCTCATCGTGTATTCGTTGAAAAAAAAAAGCGGGAAACTTCCCACTTTCTGGCCAAAAGTGAACTTTAAAGGGGAAACAGTATTTGCGCGCTTTCTTAAAGTCAAGCGGCCACCCCGCGCGGCTCTAATTTCCACGTAAAGACCGACTTCAGTCGCCCCGAGCCTCCCCGGCGGCCCGTCCGCCCTCCCCTCGTTCGCCCGATTTTCACCCTTTCCAACCCACCGCCAAAACGTTTAGCCCGCTTTCTTTATTTGTTGAACGTCAGCGCCCGCAACGTTTCAAATCATCCCTCACTTTTTATGAGCAACTCCTTCATCCAAGAGCTATTCGCGGAGCGAATCGGCGGTAAGAACTATGGCAAAACAAATGCCATCTACAAGTTCGAGAAGATTAAACGCGCCAAACGCGCCGCCACCGCCGCCAAACCCGATACGCCCTTGATCGATATGGGAGTCGGCGAACCCGACGAAATGGCCCCCGCCCCCATCGTCGAAAAACTCGCCGAAGAAGCCCGCGATCCCGCCAACCGCGGCTACGCCGACAACGGCGACGCCGTTCTCAAAAAATCCGCCGCCCGTTACTTAAAGGAAACCTGCGGCGTCGCGCTCGATCCGGAAACCCAAATCATCCACTCCATCGGCAGCAAAGCCGCCCTCTCCATCCTCCCCGCCGCCCTCATCAACCCCGGCGACGTCGTCCTCATGACCGTCCCCGGCTACCCCGTTTTCGGCACCCACGCCAAATATTACGGCGGCGAAGTCCACAACCTCAAACTCACCGCCGAAAACCGCTTCCTCCCCGATCTGGCCAATATCCCCGCCGATATCCTCGCGCGCGCCAAAGTCCTCGTCCTCAACTACCCCAACAACCCGACCGGAGCCAGCGCCACGCCGGAGTTCTTCGCCGAAGTCGTCGCCTTCGCCAAAAAATATAAAATCGTCATCATCCACGATTTCGCCTACGCCAGCCTCGTTTTCGAAGGAAAACCGCTCAGCTTCCTCGCCACCCCCGGCGCGATCGACGTCGGCATCGAACTCCACTCCACCAGCAAAAACTTCAACATGACCGGCTGGCGCTGCGGATTCGTCGCCGGAAATCCCCTCCTCGTCCGCGCCTACGGAGACGTCAAAGACAACTCCGACTCCGGCCAGTTCCTCGCCATCCAGCACGCCGCCGCCTACGCCTACGACCACCCCGAATGGATTTCCGAAATCGCCGCGAAATACTCCCGCCGCATGGATCTCCTCGTCCCGGCCCTCCAGCGCCTCGGATTCGACGCCCGAAAACCGAAAGCCTCCTTCTTCCTCTACGTAAAAGCTCCGAAACGCGCCACCCGCGACGGCCAAACCGCCGAATTCGCCACCGCCGAAGATTTCAGCCAGTGGATGATCACCGAAAACCTGATCTCCACCGTCCCCTGGGACGACGCCGGCGCCTACGTCCGCTTCTCCGTAACCTTCGCGGCCAAAGGCGAAGCCGAAGAAAAACGCATCATCACCGAAATCCACTCCCGCCTCTCCCCCTACACCTTCGAGTTCTGAGAACCGTCCAAAGTCCAAGTTCAACGTTCCAAGTTCAAAGTTGGACGTTGGACGTTGAACGTTCCCCCAATAACTAATAACCAATAACTCCCCACCCACTTTCCCACCTTCCCACTTTCCCACCTTCAAACCTTCCCACTCATTTCCTCCTATCGTGGAACAAGATCTCCACGACCAGCGCGATCCCGCCCGCCGCCGCCGCTAGAAAAAACAAAATCGCCAATCCCGGATATCCGAACAGCGTAAAACCCGTCTCCACCCGCGTCAGCATCGACGCCCCCACCACGATCCCCGCCAAAATCACCCCCATCGTGATCCGGTTCGCGATCTTCTGAAACCCCGCCATCAAATACTCCTCGTCGATCGCGTCCACTTTCACCCGCATCCGGTTGTGACTCAGGTTCTGCATCAACCGGTTCAAACTCCGCGGAAACGTCTCCACCACCTCCTTCGCCTCCAAAAGCGTCGTCAACAAATTCCCCGGCGAAAGACTCCGCCGCAACTGCCGGTTCATCAAATCCGCCGCGTGACGCCGGATCGCCGCGTTCGGATCGAATTCCGGAGCCAGCGCCCGCCCCACTTCATCCAAATTCAACAACGTCTTCCCCAGCAGCGCCAACTCCCGCGGCACCCGAATCCCGCAATCCGACGAAATCCGCGTCACCTCCAACACAATTTTCCCCATCTTCAAATCCTGAATCCGCGCCCCCCGGGTCTGATTCACCAAATCCACCACCCGCCGGAAAAACGCCTCCTCCCGAAAATTCTCCGTCACCATCCCGATCTTCATGCTCTCCTCCGCCACCTCCTCGCCCCGCCCCTCGCTGATCCCGAGCAAAACCTTCAGCAAATTCTCCTGCAACCGCGGCGCCACCCGCCCGACCATTCCGAGGTCAATCAACGCGATTTTCTTGTCCGCCGTGAAAAACACGTTCCCCGGATGCGGATCCGCGTGGAAAAACCCCGACACCAGAATCTGCTCCAAATACGCCTTGAACAACTCGTCGGCCAACGCGTCCATATCCGCCTCCATCCGCGAAAGCGGCGTCAATTTCGTGACCTTCACCCCGTCGATGTAATCCATCGTCAACACCCGCGAAGTCGTGTAAGCCTCGTAAACTCCCGGCACCGCGATCCGCCGAAACCGCCGCATATCCTCCGCCAGAATCTTCAAATTCTGCGCCTCCTGCCGGTAATCCAGCTCCGCCACCAAACTCCGCCGAAAATCCTCCATCATCCCCGCGAACTGGTAACTCACCCCCGCCTTCGTGTGCTTGTCCAGCAGCTCCGCCACCTCCACCAACACCTCCAAATCCGACGCGATCCGCCCCCGAATCTCCGGACGCTGCACCTTCACCGCCACCGGTGTCCCGTCGTTCAAAACCGCCGCATGCACTTGCCCCAGTGACGCCGCCGCCAGCGGATCCGGCGAAAACTCCCGGAAAACTTTCGACAGCCGCACCCCCAACTCCTCCGTCACGATCTTCTCCACCTCCAGAAACGGAAACGGCACCACGTCGTCCTGCAGCCGCGACAACGCCTTCAAATACTCCACCGGAAACAACTCCGGCCGCGTCGAAAGCAACTGGCCGAGCTTGATAAACGTCGGCCCCATCCGCTCCAATTCCGCCGCCAGCGCCTGCGGCTCCCCCCGCCCATCCGGCATCTCCGGCAACGACTCCCGGAAAACCTCCTCGATCTCCTGCCGTTTCACCAGCTCGCCGCGTCCGTATTTCAAATACAGACGCACAATGTCTTTATAGCGCCGCAAATGTTCGCGCTTGAAGGATATGGTCATGCGTAGTCCGAAAAGGGTTGAGCGCCCGGCGGCGCGGAAGAGAGTCCGCTCCCACCCAAAGCGAATTTCATGCCGCTTTCCGCCCCCGGCGAACCACCCGCCCCAAAAGACCCTGTCCCCCAACCGATTCGAAAACCCGCCGGGCGCTTCCCATTGCACGTTGCACGCACCCGATCCGTTTCTCGTGCATTCCACCATCTCGTGAATACAGCCCCAAAGTCGGCCGTAAGGGTTTCCCCGGAAAGCGCCGCCCCGCGAAACATCCGCCATCCAGCCGGAGTCTTACAAAAGAAACAATGGGAACCTTGGGCCTCGCCCAACAAACGGAGGAATCATCAATGCCTGCACCAGATCCACAACGCGAACCCCAATCCACAACCCCCGAAAAAGACGCAATCACCAAAACCCATGAGGAGTTCGTCGGCGACATGGCCCGGCCCTCCATCAGCAAACAGGATTACGAAAAAAAGAAGGCCGCCGAAAAAGCGAAATCCGAAGGAAAACAACCCGGCCGCCCCGGCACCGAATCCGAAAACAGCTGAACCCAAAACCAACAACCAACGCCAAACACCATGCAAGACAGCGACCACAGAACACACACGCCTTTCCGCGTCCTCGCCCTCGGCATATTTCTCATTCTCTTCGGAATCGCCCTCGGCATCCTCACCTTCGTTTCCGTCGTCGGCCCCATCTTCGGCCTCATGCTCATCGCCTTCGGCGGCCTGATCCTCTGGAAATCCGCCCAAGGAGATCCACCCGAAACTCTCGAATAAATCCGCAGCAACCTCCGTAGCGAATCTTCCCAAGAAGATTCGACCC
>CAZJCL010000177.1:4312-6256 GCA_964544025.1 uncultured Opitutales bacterium
TCCGTAGCGAATCTTCCCAAGAAGATTCGACCCCGGCGCGGCCGAAACAGGGGTTTCCCTTTCCCTTCTCTAGGCAGCCCGCCCGATTGTCCGGACGCCAAACCTGACCTAACTTTCGTCACGGGCGAAGTTCCCGCCGCGCCGCTCCCGGCCAACACCGAAGATCGACATGGACGACCAACAAGCCCACGCAGCCAAAAGCGCCACGCAACCACCGCAAAATCCAGCGACAGCCGCGGTCTTCGACGACCTCGATTCCGCCGGCATCGCCCTCGCCGAACTCCGCCAATCCGGCTTCCCGCCCGACCAGATCGGCATGGCCTACCCGGAAAACACCACCGGCCACTCGCCCGCCGCCGCCGAAAAACGCGGTGCAGCCGTCGCCGGAATCCCCACCGCCGGTTACCCCGGCTGGACAATGGGACTCGCCCCTTTCGCCTTTGCCAGCGTCGGTCCCATGGTAGTCCTCGGCTCCCTCTCTCTCGCCCGCCGCCCCGACGGACCCGACGATCTTCGCGGCCTCATCAGCAGCCTCGGCCTCCACGACGACGTTTCCGCCACGCTCCAAACCCGGCTCGGCCGCGGCGGCGTACTCGTCGCCGTCACCGCCACTGGAAAAGAGGCCATTGCCCGAAACATTCTCGAACGAAACGGAGGCCATTCTCTCCAGCGCCTCTAACCATTTTTGTAACGCCAAAAACAAAGGAGAAACGACAATCTATGAAAATCGCGCTTAACGAACCACTCGTCCACTTTTTCGACAACGCCGCCCGCCCGCGCATTTCCCTCTATTTCCCCACCCATCGCGCCGGCCCGGAAACCCGGCAGGGTCCCATCCGCCTCAAAAACCTCCTCCGAGAAGCCCGCGACCAACTCATCCAACAAGGCCATGAGGAAGAAGCCGTGCAAAAAATGCTACGCCCCGCCGCCGATCTCGGAAACGATCTCGATTTCTGGCGGCACCAGCAGGAGGGACTCGCCATTCTCCTTTCCCCCGATGAGATGCGGTTGTACAAACTCCCCTATCCCGTCGACGAAATCGCTCTCGCCGCCGAGCACTTCCACCTCCGCCCCCTCTTCCCGCTCTTCTCGCAAGAGGACAGTTTCCACCTCCTCGCCTTCAGCAAAAACCAGGTCCAACTGTATGAAGGCAACCGCTACAGCCTCCGCTCCGTCGACGTCCCCGGCATCCCCCGCAGCCTCGACGAGGAACTCCAGTTCGACGAAGCCCAACCGCACTTGCAACAATACTCCTCCGGCCCCGGCGGCATCGGCGGCACCCCCGTTTTCCACGGATACGGCGGCGAGAAAGACGTTCACCTGAACCAACTCCTCCGCTACTGCCGCTCCATCAACAAAGGCATCCGCGACCACCTCCGCGATTCCCGCCTCCCGATGGTCCTCGCCGGCGTCGAGTATCTCCTCTCGATCTACCGCGAAGCCAACAGCTACCCGCACCTCTTGGAAGAAGGAGTCACCGGTGGCCTCGATGGCATGACCGAAAAAGAACTGCACGACCGCGCCTGGAACATCGTCCGCCCGCATCTGCGAATCGCCCAGGAAAAAGCGATGCAACGCTTCGACCTCCTCGCCAACGCCCACAACGGCAACGGCTCCGGAAAAACCGCGACCAGCATCGAGCAAGCCGTCATCGCCGCGTATGAAGGCCGCGTCGACGCCCTGCTCATCCCCAACAACAAGCAAATCTGGGGCGAATTCCACGAAACCACCCAGAAAGTGAAAACCGAAACCAAAGACCCATCGAAACGCCGCGAACTACTCGACGTCGCCGCCCTCAACACCCTCCTCCACGGCGGCGAAGTCTTCGTTCTAAAACCCGAAGAAATGCCCAACGGCTCCCCCATCGCCGCCCTCCTCCGCTACGAAGCGGCGTAACATAAAAGCACCCGGAAATCCGGGGTTTTCGGACCCCGCGGTTTCCGG
>CAZJCL010000178.1:0-6240 GCA_964544025.1 uncultured Opitutales bacterium
GAAGGCACGGAGGCTTGGGCTCAGGGGGTAACAGAAGGTAGCGAAGGGAGCGAAGTGCTTTGGCTCGGAGGTTTTAACCACGGATTTCACGGATGGGCACGGATGGCGAAGAAGGGCTGATAGGCTTGCTCGGGGGCTTTCGGCTTTGGACAGAGAATGCCCGCGAAGGAGCGCGTTTTTGTTCGGAAACGAATATGCGAATGTTATTTTCTTCGACTGCATGTCGGAGAATAAAGAACAGAAGCACGGTTGCTGGATGACGGTGGCGGAGTTTCGCGATCTGCAGAAAAGCATGCGAGCTGCGGATGCACGTGAGGGTGCTTTCTTTTTAGGCGCGCTTTTGGCGGGAGTTTTCGGTGCTGTATTGTGGTTAGCAGGCGAAATTGTGTTGTGGGGTGGCGTGTTGTTGGTGGTTTGCGGGATTTTCGTTCTTGGCGGTTTCGATCAAATTTGGCGACGCCGGAAGACGAAGATTCCCCGGCGCGTTTGTTGTCGGGCTTGTGGCAAGAATCTTACTCAGCATACGTTAACGGTAGTTGCTTCCCGGCGTTGCGGATATTGTGGCGAACGGGTTCTCGCGGATTAACGAACATGAAAACGGACGATCTTGTTAAAAAAGAAGCCGGGCTTTCGCGGTGGCTGACTTTTTACATGTTAGGCCTTTTCGGGATGACCTGCTTGTTCGCGTGGTGGTGGGGTTCGTTTTTGCTGGATGTCCCTGAACATGAGGATCCGTGGGGACAGATTCGAATCGCGGTGGTGATCGGAGTGTTGTTTGTAATAGCGCTGGTATTTCTGGGTAGTCGTTTTTTGCGCAGAGGAGAAAAGCGGAATTCGGTTCGATGTCCATATTGCGACCGGGAGCTGCTCAACCACATCAAGCTGATCGTGGCTTCCGGAAATTGTTGTTATTGCGGACGGCACTTGCCGGAAGAAGCGGAACTCGATCCGGCGAATTTGCATGATGGTCGAAGGGAGTCCGATCCTTTGTTTGCGCAACCGGAGGCACCGGTTCGAGCCGAGTTTATTCGGAAAACGGTGACCGAAAAGAAAGAGAGGGAACGAGCGGTAATGTTGTTAGTTTTGTCCGGACCTCTGATCGTGGTGGCTCTGGGCCTTATGCCGGATCATGTCAGGCTCCATGGGAAGCCAATTGTTATAGGTTTCCTGGGTTTTTGTTTATGTCTCATGCTTCTTTTAGAGGCCCGCAGCGTTCGTAAAGCTCGCCGTGCCGGATTTGATTGTTTGCATTGCAAGGCGCTATTGAAGGACCTCGCGCCGTACGTGATCGCAACCGGAAATTGTCCGAATTGCGGGGAGCGGGTTTTGCCGGACGAGCCAAGATAAGACAATGTCTCGGAAACCGGCGCTCAATTGACCGGGATTTTCTGGCTCGGGATTCGGGCGGAGAGGAGGGTGTTGGTGGAGAGGGAATCGGCGAGGGTTTGCAGGAGCGGGGGGAATCCGGCGGCGGGGTTTTGGTTGTAGGCGGCGAGGAGGCGGGCGGCTAGGTTTCCGTGGCGGAGGATGGTGACAATGGTTTTTTGATTGGTTTCGGTGAGGCGGGGGGCGAGGAGCTGGAAGAGGTGGTTCCAGAAATCGGCGGCGGTGGTGGCGGCGGTTGGGAGATCGAAGGCTTTGTGGAGTTCGGGGAGGAGGAGTTCGGCGGAGAGGCCGTGGCGGATGACGCGGAGGAGTTGCTCCTTACGGGCGGCGGTGGGGGAGGCGAGGGCGAAGGCGCGGAGGTTTTCGGCGCGGTTTTCGACGAGATAGCGGATGGTTTCGATGATGAAGCGGGAGAGCGCGAGGTCGGCGCGGGGGCATTCCTGGACGTCGAGGAGGCGAATTTCGATGGCGTTGCGGTCGAAGCGGGCGATGGCGCCGCGGGAGTTGAGCCATTCGTATTGGAGGATGCCGTCGGGGTCAAGGGGACGGATTTGGGCGAACATCGGGGCGAAGATTTTTTCGCGATATTCCTGTTCGGAAAAGACGGGTTCGGGGATGATTTCGCCGGCGATGAGGGGGCAGCGGCGCTGGTTGTGGCGATAGACGTCGACGCGGGTGTCGAGGAGGCCGGTGATTTGCCCGTCTTTGAACGGGCTGGCGGCGGTGAGGGCGGGGAGGAGCGGGAGGACGAGGAGAATCGCGGAATGGAGGAGGGCGAATTCTTCGTCGCCGGAGAACGGGAGGTTGATGTGGCAGCTTTGGAGGTTGAACCAGCCGTGGCCGCGGCAGTCGAAAATGCGGTCGTAGGCTTCGTAGATTTCGCGGTTTCCGTGGGGCCAGGTGGTGGATTCGCGGGCGGGATCCATCGTGGGATGCATCGGGCCGGGGAGGAGGCGGCAGTCGTGGGCGGCGAGGATTTCGTTGGTGAGGCGGATGGATTCGACGAAATCGGTTTCGAGTTTTTCGAGGTCGGCGGTGGGGCCGGGCGTTTTGAGTTCGAAGACGTGGGCGGCGAGTTCGTTGGAGACTTCGCAGGGGCCGACCATGCAGTCGCCGGCGGGTTCGCCGGTTTGGGCGATCATGATGCGGTCGGCGATCGGGGCGACGCGGTGGTCGCGGGTGTCGACGATCATGTATTCGAGTTCGATGCCGAATTTTTCAAAGAGGCGAAGCATGTTGGGAAGGTAGAATTATGAAGTGAAAATGTAGAATGAGGGAGAGGACTTGGGCTCGGGGCTTTGGCTCGGGGGTTTAACCACGAATGGACACTAATAGACACGAATGGAAGAAAGGTATGAGGAAGGTAGAATGATGAAGTGAGAATGCAGAATGAGGGAGGTCTATGCTCGGTAGGTGCAATGAATATAGATAGACACGAATGGAGGGAAGGTGGGCTGCTTACTTTTCGGCGGCGGAGAGGGCGGGTTGTTTGGTTTTTTCGATGCGGTGGAGGAGGCTTTTCATGATGCGCTGGTAGATTTCGGGGCCGCCGATTTGGTCTTCGACGCCGGAATCGACGTTGGGGTTGTCGTTGACTTCGATGACGTAGACTTTGTCACCGCGTTGTTTCAGATCGACTCCGTAGAGGCCGTCGCCGATGAGGTTTGCCGCGGCGAGTGCGGTTTTTAGAACGGTGGCGGGAGCTTGGGAGATCGGGATTGTGTCGAAGTTTCCCACGGCGGTTTTGCCGTCTTTTCCGTGGTTGTAGATCTGCCAGTGTTCCTTGGACATGTAGTAACGGCAGACGAAGAGCGGTTGGCCATCGAGGACGCCGACGCGCCAGTCGAAATCGGTGAAGAGGAATTCCTGAGCGATGAGGAAGTCGGACGATTTGAAGAGTTTGTGCATCCGCTGGTCGAGTTCGGCGCGGGTGTTGACTTTGAATACGCCGAGGGAGAAGGCGCTGTCGGGCACCTTGATGACCATGGGAAATCCGAGAGATTCCGCGACCTGATCGACGTTTTTGGCGTAGAGCATTTCGGTGCGCGGGACGGGGATTTTGTTTTTGCGGAGGAGTTCGTGGAGGTAGATTTTGTTGCAGCAGCGGCGGATGGAATCGGGATCGTCGATGACGGCCATGCCTTCGCGCTGGGCTTTGGTGGCGAACCGGTAGGTGTGGTTGTCGAGGGTGGTGGTTTCGCGGATGAAAAGGGCGTCGAATTCGAGGAGGCGCGGGTAATCGGTGCGGGTGATGAGCTCGACGTTGCAGCCGAGGGTTTCGCCGGCGCGGATGAAGTTTTTGAGTGCTTTGCGGTCGGACGGGGCTTGTTTTTCGTCGGGATTGTGGAGGATCGCGATGTCGAAGCCGGTGTTGCTGCGGTCGCGTTCGGCGGTCCAACGGCGGCTGAGGAAGGCGTCGATCGCTTCTTTGACTTTGAAGCGGTGGGATTGCGGAACCTGACTGAGGCCGATCGGTTTGATGGACTGAATTTCCCAGCCTTCGGTGTAGCAGAACTGGACTTTGAAGAGCGGGCAGGGAAAGAGGTTGAAGAGTTGTTGGGCGAGGTGGGAATGGCGTTCGGCGAGGTTTTGGCCGAAGTAGACGCTGAGTGCGAAATCCTCCTGGACGATCCGGGCAAGACTTTTTTGGACGGACTGATTCAGTTCTTCGAGGACATCGGAGTAGATCCGTTTGCTTGTGAGATTCTGGAGCGTGCGGGCGGTCGGCATGGCGCGGTGGCCGCGGGCTTCGGCGAGGAGCGAAATGTAGTAGCCGGTGCTGAGGTTGCGGTCGCTGCGGCAGAGATTGACGATTTTAAAACCGGCGGCGGAGTAGTCCGGGCGGGTCAGGTAATCTTCGGCGGCGATGACGTTGTAGCCTTCCCAATCGGGAGACCAATCCTTCAAATCGTCCACGACGATGAGGTTTTTTTGCGATTTCATTCAGATGATTCGACGGCTAGAGCGGCGGGAAGAAGGGAGGAGCGTTTAATAGGTTTCGCGAATCGCGGGTTCGCGGGTTTCGTCCGGAGAAGGAGGCTTCAGGATGAGCAAGTTGGCGTCGTAGGTGATGATTCCGAGCATGACGGCGTTGATAAAACGGTGAACATCGACGCGGTAGCGGCCGCGCGGGTTGAAAGGATTGTCCTGATACGGATCGGTGATAATGACCTCGGAACTGTCCTCGTCGTAACCGTTGACCACGACGAAATGTCCGGTCGGGGAGCCGGCGATGTCGTCGTCGGTGGAGTCGGGCAATTCGCGGACGTGCTGGTAAAGATAGGTGGCGCTGAGGCCGGTGAGGATGGGCGCGCCTTTTTGGAGGAGGCGCTGGAGGAAGGCGGGGGTGAGGTCGTTGAATTTGATGCGGCCGCCGCGTTCCAGGAACTGGATGTAGAGCTGGTGGGTGTGGATCAGTTTCTCGTTGTGGAGGAACGGAATCCGGTGCCGGAGTTTTTCGGCGAGTTCTTCGGGTTCGAGGTTCCACCAGGTCGGATCGAAGACGCGGAGGTTGTAGGAATAGGTGTGGGCGCGGAAACCGCGTTTCAGGGCGTGGAGGGCGAGATTGACGGAGAGGGTGCCGCCGTCCTCATGTTCCGGGATTTCGGCGATGACGCGTTCGAGTGGCAGGTCGCGTTTGAAATGGCGGTAAATCGCGTGCAGGCAGGTAGGGCCGCAAGTCGATTCGGTGGGCTGCGGGAGCATCTCCAGAGGAATATGCATTAGGTTCGATGGCCGGGAATTCTGACGGATTGGCGGTGGGAGTGAAGCTTGAAATTGGGGGAATTAAGCCGGGAGCGGCGGGATTGCAATGGGTGGCGGAGAGAAAGTTGAAGAATTGGGGAAGCGGGATTTCTTTGGAATAAGCCGTTGGTGGAGTTTGCATTTTTCAAACGGAGCGGCAAAATTTACGGCGGATGTTTGAATTCGATTGGTTCTCCGATCCTAATGCTTGGGCGGCGCTCGCGACGCTGACGTTGCTCGAGATTGTTCTCGGGATCGACAACATCGTTTTCATTTCGATTTTGGTGGACCGGTTGCCGGAGGAGAAGCGGGCTTTCGGGCGGACGTTTGGGCTGGGGTTGGCAATGATTTCGCGGTTGGCGCTGTTGGCGACGATTACGTGGATCATGGGTTTGACGGCGGTGATTTTCTCGATTCCGGTGCCGGAGTTTTTGTGGCGGATGGTGCCGGAGGCGGCGGAGACGGGTTCTTTGGGAATAACCGGGAAGGGGATCATTTTGTTGTTGGGCGGATTTTTTCTGATCTGGAAGGCGACGAAGGAGATTCACCACAAGCTGGAGGATGAGGAGGAGAAGAAGATCCAGGTGAAGGCGGCCACGCTGGGGATGATTTTGATGCAGATCGCGGTAATCGATATCGTGTTTTCGCTGGATTCGGTGATTACGGCGGCGGGAATGGCGGACGATTTGTCAGTGATGATGTTGGCGGTGGTGATTTCGGTCGCGGTGATGATGGCGGCGGCGGGACCGATCAGCCGGTTTGTTTCGCGTCATCCGTCGGTGAAGATGCTGGCGCTCTCGTTTCTGATTTTGATCGGAACGGCGTTGATCGCGGAGGGGCTCCATTTCGAGATTCCCAAGGGCTACATTTACTTCGCGATGGCTTTCTCGTTGGGCGTGGAGATGTTGAATTTGAAGCAGCGGTCGAAGCGGCGGGCGGCGGGAAGTAAGAAGTTAGAAGGTTGAAGTTAGAAGTTCGAAGTTTGAATGAAGGATGCTGAGGGACGGTGCGGGCGGTGGAGCTTTGGCTCTGGGGGGTGAGACCACAGATGACACAGATGGGCACAGATGGCTTGGGCTCGGAATTCTAACAAAAGGTAGCGAAGGGAGC
>CAZJCL010000179.1:0-2428 GCA_964544025.1 uncultured Opitutales bacterium
CCGATCAGCGCGCAATTCGCTTTCTTGCACGCCTTCGCCATTCCCGCGATCACCCGCTGAAACGTCCCCGGCTCCAATTTCCCCATCCCGATGTAATCGAGGAAAAACAACGGCTCGGCCCCCAGCACCGCGATGTCGTTCACGCAGTGGTTGACGATGTCCTCGCCCACAACCTCATGCTTCCCGGTTCCGAAAGCCAGCCGCAGCTTCGTCCCGACCCCATCGACGCTGCTCACCAGAACGGGCTGCTTGTACTTGCTTTTCGAAAGATCGAAGAGCCCGCCGAACGCGCCGATCTCGCTGAGCACTTCCGGACGCGAGGCATCGCGGAGGTGCTTTTTGAGCCCGCCTTTTAATGTATCCGCAAGCTGGATATCCACGCCTGCTTTCGCGTATTCCTTCGCGCCTTGCATCAAGTCTTTCTTGTTGAGTGAATAATTGGTCGAATGAAGCCGGACAGTGTGGCGTCCGGAAACATGTTTTGGCAAGCCCAAGGGCGTTCGTTTTTCAATAACTCCGTCCCGCGTGGTTCTCGAAATAATTGATGAACGCCTTGTTCAAAACCTGGTAACCGCCCGGCGTCGGATATTTCCCCGTGAAATACCAGTCGCCCGTATGATTCGGAACCGCCCGGTGCAGATTCTCGATCTTCTGGAAAATGATCTGCACCTCGCCATCCCATTCCGGCAGATTCGGCGTCACTAGTTCAGAAATTTTCTTCGAAATCTCCGCCGTCGTGAAACAGTCGTAAATTCGCCCCACCACGTTCGTCTGCTCGCGGATCGGCAGTTTCAACTGCGCCTGACACTCGTCGTAAACTTCCCGCAAAACATCTTCCTGCCCGCGCTCCTTCAGCAACTCCACCGTCGCCTCGAACGCGATGAATTTCCCCAGCTCCGACATGTCGATGCCGTAACAATCCGGATAACGAATCTGCGGCGCCGTCGAAGCGATCACGATTTTCTTCGGCTGCAACCTCGACAAAATCTTCAAAATCGACGTCCGCAAAGTCGTCCCGCGCACGATCGAATCGTCGATGCAAACGAGATTGTCCACCCCCGCCCGCACCGTTCCGTAACTGATGTCGTAAACGTGCGAAACCAGCCCCTTCCGCGACTTTTCCTGACTGATGAAGGTGCGAAGTTTGATGTCCTTGATCGCCACCTTTTCCCCGCGCGGCCAGTTGTTCAAAATGATCCGGTCGAGCAACTCCTCGTTGATCCCGCCGTTTTTCGCCGCCTCCAGAATTTCCTGTTTCACTTCCTCGCGGCGACGCCAGCGCAGCTGCTCCATCATTCCGAAATACGCGACTTCC
Organism: uncultured Opitutales bacterium; assembly: GCA_964544025.1. GTDB lineage: Bacteria > Verrucomicrobiota > Verrucomicrobiia > Opitutales > T3Sed10-336 > CAZJCL01. The sequence goes on from CAZJCL010000179.1 coordinate 1,316, forward strand.
GCCGTGTTCGGAATGAAACTGAAAACCGCGTGATCCAGATCGTTGTCGATCGCCTCCAGAATCTGCTCCGTCAACGCCCCGCCCAGATTCTTCCGCTCCGAATAAATATCCGGATCGTTTCCGCGCGAAAAATAAATCCGCTCGAACGAACACGATTTCCGCTCCCCCGCTTCCTTGAACGGTTCCTCCGTAAAAGCCCCGTTCTTCTTCACCACCACCGCGTGCCCCGGCTTCACCTCGTGAACTTCATCGATATCCAGATCAAAAACCGTCATCAACGGCGCCCGTTCCGAAGCAAACGCGATCACCTCGTCCGTCTTGTAATAATGACACGGCCGAATCCCGTTCGGATCGCGCAGCACGAAAAGATCCCCGTTCCCGATCAACCCCGCGATCGTGTATCCGCCATCCCACTGCGCCGAAGCCCTCCGCAAAATCTTCCGCGGATCCAACCGCTCGCTGATCAGCCGCGCAATTTCCCGACCCTCTTTCTCCTCTTCCCGAATCTCCCGAAACAACCGGTCGTGCTCCTCGTCCAAATAAAACCCGATCTTCTCCAGCAGCGTCTGCGTGTCCGACTGAAAAATCGGATGCTGCCCGGTATCGATCAACATCTGGTTCAATTCACCCGTGTTCGTCAGGTTGAAATTCCCCGCCAGCAACAGATTCTTCGTCGGCCAATTATTCCGCCGGAAAAACGGATGACACGAACTCGTGTTATACCCGCCAAACGTCCCGTAGCGCAAATGCCCCAGATAAATCTCCGCCGCGAACTCGAAATGTTTCTTAATCGATTCCGACGAATCCGGATCAATGATTCCGCGCGAAATCATCTGATTATAATCCTTCAGAATCCCGCGGAAAATCCGGTCCAGCGAATTCGCCTTCACCTGCCGCTCGCGAAACATATACGGACTCCCCGGCGGCACATCGAGTTTCAACGCCGCGACTCCCGCCCCGTCCTGCCCGCGATTATGCTGCTTCTCCATCAGAAGAAACAGCTTATCGAAACCGTAAAGACAGCTTCCGTACTTCTCCCAATAATATTCCAACGGCTTAAGGAGACGAACGACCGCGATGCCGCACTCATGTTTGATCGGATCACTCATGTAT
>CAZJCL010000179.1:2528-3643 GCA_964544025.1 uncultured Opitutales bacterium
TCCAACCGCGATTTCCCGTTCACGCCGTTCAGCACCAAACTCGCGCCGAAAGTCCGCTCGCCGAAAAGCATTTCCGCGACCGTCACCAGCAAACCGCCTTCCGAAATATCGTGCGCCGCCTTCACCCGGCCTTCCGCGATCTGCGCCCGCACGAAATCGTGTATCCCCTTTTCCTCCTCCAAATCAACCTTCGGCGGAGTCCCGGTCTTCAATCCATGCACCAAACCGAGATACTGGCTCCCGCCCAACTCGTCCGGCAACCCGCCGATCAAAATCAGGCTCTCGTTTCCGGATTGGCAAAACTGCCGCGTGATGTGCTCCTCCTTCTCGATCAATCCCACCACCGAAACCACCGGCGTCGGATCGATCGCCCCTTTCTGGTTTTCGTTGTAGAGACTGACGTTTCCGCCCACCACCGGCACATCGAAGAAACGGCAGGCATCGGCCAAACCGCGCACCGATTCCTTCAACGTGTAAAACACTTCCGGCTTATACGGATTCCCGAAATTCAAATTGTCCGTCATCGCCAACGGAACCGCGCCGCTGCAAGCCAGATTCCGCAACGATTCAGCCATCGCCGCCAATCCGCCGACATACGGATCGAGGTAAACATAACGCCCGTTGCAATCGTTCGAAATCGCCACGAACTTCTCCTTGTCCCCCATCCGAATCCGCGTCACCGCCGCGTCGCTTCCCGGCGCCACCACCGTGTTCGCCTGCACCATGTGATCGTATTGACGATACACCCAGCGCTTCGAAGCGATCGTCGGATCCTCCAACAACGCCGACAGCGCCGATGTCAATTTCTCCGCGTCCAGATCCGCGATCTCGTCCGGCTTCCAAGCCCGCGTCTTCGCCAAATATTCCGGCTCCGCCGATTCCCGCTGATAAAGCGGACCATCTTCCGTCAACGAACGCGCCGGAATATCCGCCACCACGGTGCCGCCGTGACGCACCACCATCCGGTCGCCTTCCTTCACTTCTCCAACTCGCGCCGCGTGCAAATCCCACTTCGCGAAAATCTCCTCGATCTCCCGCTCCCGGCCTTTCTTCACGATCACGAGCATCCGCTCCTGACTTTCCGAAAGCATGATCTCGTAGGAATTCATGCCGGT
>CAZJCL010000179.1:3743-6134 GCA_964544025.1 uncultured Opitutales bacterium
CCATGTCCTGAATTCCGACGACCAAATCCGGAACCGCCATCATTTCCAGACAAGCTTCCATCAGAAGCTTCTCCATAAACGGATCGCCCTTCTGCACCGCCGGCCGATCCGCCTGGCTTTCCTCGCTCAACTCCCGCGAAGCGAAACTCGCCCCGCCCAATCCATCGCGGCCCGTCGGAGCGCCCACGTAATAAACCGGATTCCCAACGCCAGAAGCCGCGCCGAGCTTGATTTGATCGTGACGCAGCACGCCAAGGCAAAGCGCGTTCACCAACGGATTCCCGTCATACGACTCGTCAAAATAAACGTCGCCCCCCACCGTCGGCACACCGATGCAATTCCCGTAATGCGCGATCCCCGAAACCACGCCCCGGAATAGCCGCTTCACATCGTCCGATTCCAGTTTCCCGAATCGCAGCGAATTCGTCAGCAAAACCGGCCGCGCTCCCATCGTGAAAATGTCGCGGATAATCCCGCCGACACCCGTCGCCGCCCCTTCGAACGGCTCCACCGCGCTCGGATGATTGTGCGACTCGATCTTGAAGCAAATCGCCCAACCGTCGCCGATATCGACGATTCCCGCGTTCTCCTCCCCGGCCTTCACCAGAATTTTCCCGTAAGGCACATCCTTCGCCGCCTTCTCGATCGGGAAACCCTTCAGCACCGGTTTCGAGTTTTTGTAGGAGCAATGCTCCGACCACATCACGCTGAAAATCCCCAGCTCGGTCAGATTCGGCTCGCGCCCCAGGATCTGCTTAATCTTCTCATATTCTTCCGGAAGAAGACCATGCTTGGAAACGAGATCCGGCGTGATCGCCACATTCAGCAGCGGATCGGGATTCGGAGGAAGGTTCGCGGTCATAGTAAAATTTTCTCAGGAAACTGGGGCCAAATTGCGCTGGGCAAGAATCGCGTCGAGGATCTTCAATCCATCCTGACTCGGATGAAAACGTTCCACCGCCCGCTCCGGATGCGGCATCATGCCGAAAACATTGCCCGCCTCATTGCGGATTCCGGCGATATTGTTCATCGAGCCGTTCAAACTCGCTTCCGGCGCCGTTCCTCCCACCTCATCGCAATAACGCAGCAAAACCTGCCCGTTCTTCTCCAACCGCTCCAGCCCTTCCGGATCGATCCGGTAATTCCCCTCGCCATGCGCGATCGGCAACCGCACCAGATCGCCCAGCTTTTCCCGGTTGAAATGCGCCGTCGAATTCTGCACCGCCAGCGTCGCCGTCTCGCAACGAAACTCCAGCGCCCGGTTCCGGATCAGCGCCCCCGGCAGCAAACCCGCCTCGCACAGAATCTGGAAACCGTTGCAAATCCCGAGCACCAAGCCGCCCCGATCCGCAAATTCCCGCAACGCCCCCACCACCGGCGAAAAACGGGCGATCGCGCCGCAGCGCAAGTAATCTCCAAACGAAAACCCGCCCGGCACCACCGCCAAATCGGCGTCGCCGAGACTGGTCTCCTTGTGCCAAACCAAACGGGAAGAATGCCCCATCACGGTCCCGAACGCGTGAAACGCATCCTGATCGCAATTGGAACCGGGAAATTGAAGAACGGCGATATTCATAGCTGAAAAAAACGGAAAACGCGCGACACCCGCGGAGAATTTTCCGCTTTAGGTAAACGATGCGAAACGGATTATCAAACGGGAACCTCTTATCCCAGTTCGTAGCGGTAATCCTCGATTACCGGATTGCTCAACAAATCCCGGCAGATCCGGTCCAGCGATTCCCGAAATTCCGGCGTATCCTCCCCCGGCAACTCGATCTCGATCACCTTCCCCACCCGCACGTTCTTGAGACCGGTAAACCCGAGGCTCTCCATCGCGTGGCTGACCGCCGCTCCCTGCGGATCGAGCACGTTTTTCTTCGGCGTTACGAATACAGTTACTTTCACGATTTTGAAAAAGGCTTTAACTCACGAAAACCCAGCTCCCACCGTCAAGGGAAAACTCCACAAACGCAACCCCCTCCACCCCTCAACCCGAGCCAAAGCTCCGCTCGCCCGCCACTTCCCCCTGCAATTCGCCATTCGCACTTCCAAATTCTAACTTCTCCCCCCTTCATTCGCCATTCACCCTTCCAAATTCAAACTTCCTCCTCCTTCCCCATCTGTGAAAATCCATGCCATCTGTGGTCAACCCCCAGAGCCTCCGCTTCCGTGTCTTCCGTGTATTCCGTGGTTAAAAAACCTCCAGAGCCCAAGCTCCCTTCCCCATCTGTGCCTATCTGCGTCATCTGTGGTTTCCCTCCATTTGAGAGCCCAAGCCCTTAGCGCCCTTCGCTCCCTTCTGTTAAGCCCCCCCGAGCCCAAGCCTCGGGGCCCCCCGGGGGGCCGGGGGGGCGCCCCGGCGCGCGCGGCGCCGCGGGCCGGGCCGGCGGG
>CAZJCL010000180.1:0-4411 GCA_964544025.1 uncultured Opitutales bacterium
GGGGTTTTAGGCCGGTGGCTAGGAGGGTTTCGAAGGCTGGGGGTTTTTCTTCTTTGGCGACGGTGTTGACTTCGACTTTTTCGAATCCGGCGTTTTTCAGGAAACCGTAGAGGGTGTTTTCTTTGAAACCGAGCCAGATGTCGGCGTAGAGCTCGCGGGCTTTTTCGAAGTTGTGCTCTTTGAGATCGAGGACGATCAGCTGGCCGCCCGGTTTCAGGATGCGAAAGGCTTCGGCGACGGCTTTGGCGGGGTGTTGGGCGTGGTGGAGGGCTTGGCTGAGGAAGGCGAGGTCGAAGCTGTTGGCGGGGAGAGGGACTTTTTCGATGTCGCCGAGTTTGTAGGTGAGATTGGTGAGGCCGTTTTTGGTCGCGAGGGAGGAACCGACTTCGACCATGCGGGGGGAGTTGTCGATGCAGGTGACGGATTCGGCGCGTTTCGCGAGGAGTTGGGCGATCATGCCTTCGCCGGCGCCGAGATCGGCGATCGTGATTTTCGGGGTGAGGCGGAGGAGAAAATGGCCGATGGCTTCCCAGGAGCGGCCGGGGCAATAGTTTTTGCCGATGCGGCCGGCGATGGAGTTGAAATATTCTTCGGCGAAGCGGCGGCGTTTTTCGAGGACGCGCGCGAGGTTTTGCTGATCTTCGTGGTATTCGGGGAGTTCGGCTAGGCTGGCGCAGGAGGCGTCGAGGAGCGTGCGGATTTGCGGGGGGAGATTGGGAGCGAGGGAGTAGAAGGTTTTTTTTCCTTCGCGGCGGTCGACGATGAGGCCGCCTTTTCGGAGGAGCGCGAGGTGGGTGGAAATGCGGGATTGGCCCATGCCGAGGATTTCCTGGAGTTCGGCGACGGAGAATTCCTCGCGGGAAAGGAGGCAGATGACGCGGATGCGGGTGGCGTCGGCGAGAAGTTTGAAGGTGTCCCAGGGAGCGATCACGGCGAGAGGTTGGGCAGAAAAAAGGCTCCCCGCGGAGGGGGAGCCTTTGGGTGGGAGGAGATTGATTACCCGGTGTGGCGGCCGATGGATTCGACGGTCCAGGTTTCCTCGTTTCCGGCGACGTTGGTGGTGACCTTGTCGCCGACGCGTTTCGCCAGGAGGTTTTTGGCCAACGGCGTTTCGTAGGAGAGGATGTTTTTCGCGGGATCGCTGTCCCACGCGCCGAGAATGGTGTAGTTGACCAATTGGCCGGTGGAATCGACGCGGAGACCGGCGACGCTGCCGATACCGATTTGGTCGGTCGGAGCGGAGCTGAAATCGGTGATCTGGGCGCGTCCGAGTTCCTTTTCGAGGAGTTCCTTTTTGGAAAGGAGGAGCGCTTGTTCCTGCTTGGCCATTTTGTATTCGGAGTTTTCGCGCAAGTCTCCGTGGGCGGCGGCTTCGCCGATGGCTTTGCTGATTTCGGGAATCCGTTTCTGGATGATGTTTTCGAGTTCCGCTTTCCGGCGTTCGTAGCTTTCGCGGGAAACGATGAGGCGTTCCTCTTTGACTTCGGATTCGCCGACCAGAAGGCTTTGCACGCTGCTGAACCGTTTGATGAAACGGGCCAGGAGAGATTTTTTGGCGAGTTCTTCGAAACCTTGGTTGAGGAGAAGGTTGTTCGCCAAGTCGCGCGCGGTTTCGTTGTCGGCGGTTTCGAGGAGGTCGGAAATCAGGTTTTGGTCGTCGCTGAGGATTTCCGCAAGCGGGATTTTCCGGGTTCCGGCGGTTTGCAACGCTTCGTAATCGATCGCGAAGAAAATGGCGTTGAGGAGGCGCGGGCCGATGAGCGGTTTCAGGACCGGGCCGAATTTCCGGGAGGCGCGGTTTTTGACGATCCAGTAAAGGACGGGAGCGCGGAGATTTTGCTCGGTGAGCCAGCGGGAGAGCGTGGTGGTGAGCTCTTCCTGGCAGTCGTTCTCCATCAGGAAGTTGATGCTTTCGGTGGTGAACTTGCCTTTGCTCTCTTTGAGGAGGGAAAAGACGATTTCCTTCCAGTCGGCCGGGTGAGAGGCTTTGATCAACTGGAGGAGGCGCTTTTGCTGGTTGGTCGGAAGCTCGTCCGCGATCAGCGCGATGTCGTGGTGATTTTCGACGAGGGACCTGGTGGTCGGTTCGAGCGTTTCCGGATCGACCTCAAGCAAACGGGCGAGGTCGTCGCGCACCCAAGCGCCGTGGAGGCGTTCCGTGAGGCTGAGCTGGTTGCTTTCCTGAACGACGCCGGCGAGGGATTTGAGAACTTCGTGATGTTGGGAGCCCCATTCGGTGCCCTGCTTGTGGTCTTTTACAAGCTCCTCGGCCAGAATGATTTTCCGTTTGGCGGACTGGGTTTGGTGAAAGCGTTCGAGGAGTTCCTGTTCCATATCCACCGGCTCGTCCCGGAGGAAGTAGCATTCGGTTTTCTTGGCGGGGACTTGGACGCGGGGATCCTGGGCGACCAGTTTGCGGGTGGGAGTCCACCACTTTTTGAAACGGGCTTCGCCAAAAGATTCGCGGAAAAGATTTTCGAGTTCAATCGCGGTGACGGCCTTGTTTGGATAGGAGGCGAGCACCTGGACGAACAGTTCCACCGGTTGTTTGGCGGCGAGTTCCTCGATGACTTTGGGTTCCGTTTGCTGGCGGACGAGAAGGTGGTTGTCCGGCAGAACCTGGAGGGTGTTGATGCAGAAAGCGGGATCCATCGAGTGGTCTTTTTTGTCCGCGAAGTCGAGGATCAGCCGGTTTTCCCGGGGGCGATACTCCTTGATCTGGCCGAAGCCCCAGCTTTGGTGGACGCAGTATCTGCCGGGCTGCATTTCCTGGAGTTTTTCGCGCGCCGCCGCCAGTCTTGGATTCTTTTCGATCAATTCGTTGACTGCTTCAACATTCATACAATTTACAATTTAGGAGCCGGAAATTGGCTAAGCAAAGGTAATCTTCGCATTAATTTCGCCCGCTTTCACGGATTTATCAAAAAATGGAACCAGTTTTCGCCTGATGAGCGCTTGAGGGCGAACCGGACGGTTGGATGCGGTGATTGCCGGGGAGGGTTTCATTTGGCTGGTCGCGGCAGGAGAAAAGCGATGCCGAGCGGCGCGAGCAAGAGCAGCGCGCCGAGGGCGTAGGACAAGGCTGAACCATACCACCAGAAGATAAAGCTGGCGAGCAACGGGCCGACGGCGCGGGCGAGGGAGCCGAGGGAGCGGAAGACGCCGAGGGTTTTTCCCTGGCGATCGGTGCCGACGTAGAGGGAAACGAGCGCGGAAAGGGTGGGATTGGTGAGACCGGCACCGAGGGCCATGAAGGTGAGGCCGATGTAGAGAATGGCGACGGAGGGAGCGTAGGCGAGAACGGCCATCGCGACGACCATCGAAGAGAGGCCGGAGAGGGCGAGCGCTTTTTCGCCGAAACGGGGGACGGCTTTGCGGACAATCATTCCCTGGGTGATGATCAAAACGAGCCCGATGTGGACGAACATGAGTCCGATGTCGCGCGGCTCGAACTGGAAACGCTGGCTGGCGAGGAAGGTGAGCGTGAATTCCATTCCGCTGAAGGCGAGGATGTAGAGGAAATAGACGGTGTTGGTTTTTCGGACCGGCGGTTCCGAGCGGGCGCGGAAGATGTTGAGCGGATTTCGCTCTTGGAAACCGGCGGGCGTGCGGCGTTCGGGAGGGAGCGTTTCGCGCAAGATGAAGATGACGCCGAGGAAATTGAGGAGGGCGAGCAGGAGCGCGAAACCGGCGGGGGCGGAGAACGGATTGATGCCGAAGCGTTCGGCTTGGGGGAATGTTTCGAGCGGGTTCCAGGCGGCGAGCAGGCCACCGATCGCGGGTCCGAGGGTGAAGCCGAGTCCGAAGGCGACGCCGATGAGCGCCATGCCTTTGGTGCGGTTTTCGCGGGAAGTGACGTCGGCCACGGCGGCGGTGGCGACGGAAAGGTTGCCGCCCATCGCGCCTCCGAGAAGCCGGGCGAGAATGAAGAGGAGGAAAGAGCCGCTGAAAAACCAGAGCAGGTAGCTGACGAGCGTTCCGAAAACGGTGTAGAGGAGAATTGTTCTGCGGCCGAAACGGTCGGACAAGCTGCCCCAGATTGGCGCGAAAACGAATTGCAGGACGGAATAAATCGAGCCGAGGAAGCCGCCGAAGAGGACGGGGGTGAAATGTCCGGATCCGGCGCCGGCCATCTCGAATCGCCCGAGGAAGCCGAGGACCGCGCCGAGCAGGCCGGCGTCGCCTTCGCGGGCGAAGTAATATTCGAGCATCGCGGGGAAAAGGGGGAAAACGATGGCGAAGCCGACCAGATCGATGAAGATGATCAGGAAAATGATTCCCAGGCCGGACGGGCGGAAGGAATCGGGCGCGGCGGAGGCGACTTCGTTGTGAACGTTGGCTGACACGAAAAAAGGGTCAGAGAAGCTTTTTCCGCGGGGAAAGGCAAGCGCGGGTGTTGGTTATTGGTTAT
>CAZJCL010000180.1:4511-6123 GCA_964544025.1 uncultured Opitutales bacterium
AAAATGGTTTCGATGGCGGGGTTGAGGTGGCGGTTCATGAGGGCCATTTGGAATTCGTATTCGAAGTCGGAAACGGCGCGGAGTCCGCGGACGAGGGCGGTGGCTTTATGCTCGGCGGCGAAATCCATGAGGAGGCCTTCGAACGTGGTGGCGGCGACGTTGGGCCAGGGGGCGAGGTTTTCCTGGATCAGGCGGAGTCGCTCGGCGGCGTCGAAGAGCGGCTTTTTATCCTTGTTGAGCGCGACGCCTATGACCACTTTGTCGAAGAGGCGGGCGGCGCGCGCCACGACATCGAGGTGGCCGTTGGTCACGGGGTCGAAGGTGCCGGGATAAATACAGATTGTCATAGCCGACTCAAACCTGATTTCCTTCTTCGGATAAAGAATTAAGTTATGATTTCGAAACACGCGAGTTGCAGCGAGAGAGTTGAGAGAGGAGCGGAGGCTTGAACTTTCCGAACGCGCTTACGCTTTCACGGATTCCGTTTTTGTTCGTGATCGTGGGATTGATGGCGATGGATTGGGCGGGGGCGGCGACGGCGGCGTTTCTGCTGTTCATCGTGGCGGGGGTGACGGATTGGCTGGATGGTTACTACGCCCGGCGTTACAACCTGATTTCGATTTTCGGGAAGCTGATGGACGCGTTGACCGACAAGATTTTGATGGTCGGCTTGTTCATCGCGTTGATCGTTTTCGAGATGGTGCCGGCGCCGGTGCTGACGCTGTCGCTTTTTCTGTTGCTGCTGATTTTGAGCCGGGAATTTTTTATCACGGGACTGCGATTGGTGGCGGCGGCGAACGGGACGGTTTTGGCGGCGGAGAAATCGGGGAAGCAGAAAACGGTGAGCCAGATTTTGGCGATGGGTTGCTTGCTGGCGGCTCCGATGCTGGCGCGGGACGGGTCGCGGTTGTTTGGGACGGACCTGACGAAAGCGGGGGAGATCGTGCAGTGGACGGGATTTGGGCTATTTGTTTTGGCGGCGGTTTTGACGGTAACTTCCGGGATGAATTACCTGATCAAATACCGGAGACAGCTTTTTGAAGAGAAATAACCGGATGAAAAAGGCACCACTTTGGCTGCGACTGGCTCCGTCGCGTTACATTATCGCGATGGCGACGCTCGGTCCGGTGGGCCGGGTGCGGAAGGGGCCGGGGACGGCGGGAACGGTGGTGGGGTTGCTCTGGTTCACGCTGATTTTTTGGAACGCGAATCCGATCGTGTATTTGATCGTGGGCGGGTTGTCGGTGTTGTTCGCGGTGGCGGTTTGTGGAGAAGCGGAAGTGCGGATGGGGAAGATGGATCCGCCGGAGGTGGTGTTGGACGAGTTTGTGTCGGTGCCGTTTTGTTTTTTGGGTTTGCAGCCGTTTTTGAACGCACCGGAGGGGAAGGCGTGGGCGGTGGTTTTGGCGGGTTTTGTTTTGTTTCGGATTTTCGATATCGCGAAGCCGTTCGGGATAAAGAGGCTGCAGAATTATCATGGCGGCTGGGGAGTGGTGGCGGATGATTTGGCGGCGGCGTTCGCGACGTGTTTGTGTTTGCACGTGTTGGTGCGGTTGGTGCCGGGTTTTTGGTGAGGAGGGAGGAGTCGGGAGGGAGGGGTCGGGAGTCAGGA
>CAZJCL010000181.1:0-6119 GCA_964544025.1 uncultured Opitutales bacterium
CAGTAGCTCAGTCGGATAGAGCAGCGGATTTCTAATCCGCGGGTCGGGGGTTCGATTCCCTCCTGCCGCGCCATTGTGAGCGAATAAGCAATAATGCGAAAGTCCGGCGGGAACGCGCGCCCAAAATTGACTAAACGGAACGGAAGCCGTTGATAATGATTCGGCTGATCGAAGTTTTAGTTACGTTCTTGAGGTGAAATCGCAGGCTTTAAAGCCTCGGACTGACCTGCCTCGCTCGCCTGATTGACCCCCGCTCCATGCGGACGTTGCCCTTGTCGATGCTGCGTGATTCGCCAGCGTCGGCGGGGAAATCACCTTCTTTGATACTTCAACCAGAACGGGTATCGGTACTCTTGTCGGAGAGGTTCGTAAGAGGAGGATCCGGTGGCGGGGGCTGGCTCCGGGATTTCGGGAAGTGCCTCCGGTTTGGGGTAGGGGCCTCCAATGGGGATGGCCTGATAATCGACAGGGCCGTCGGTTTCGGGATTTGGGTAGCCGTCGGAGATTGGAGAGAGGGCGTCGGCGTGGCGGCGGGCCCACGTCAGCCAATCTTTTTGCTCCTGGCTCTGGCCTTCGAAATTATCGGTCCTCCACTTTTCTTCCAGTGCGGAAAGAAATGCGTGGATTTCCTGGCTTCTGCTCCACCAATAGGTTGCGCGGCCGAGGTTTTGAAGGACCGCCTTTTTATGAGCATAAATCTGCTCCGCGTGAGCCTCCTGTCGTTGCCTCTCCTGATACGCTTGTTCCCGGCGCTTTTCTTCGATGCCAGCGGCGATCAGCTCGGGGAGGACCGCGAGAATGCGTTTCGCGATGTCCGGGACCAGCCACTCGAGTGACTGGTGGGGAGTCTCGTTCCAGTTCTTTTGTCCCACCAACCCCCACCGGCTTCCTTCAATGTGAAAGTGGAGGAAGCCTGTCGGGTGGTAGGTGTATTCGGGCGGAGTGTAGGTGGGGAATCGATCGGTGCTGGGTTTCCTCGGTTTGAGGCGGGATTTGACCGGCTCTTCAATTTCGAGACGGACATGCTCATTTTCCTTCACGAGGACGGCACCGGGGTGCTCACCTTCATGCTTCTGAATGGTTACGCCGTGCTCCTCCAGAAGGGTGACCAGCGAATGGACGCACCTGCAGGTCTTGCCAATCGATTTTGATGCGACTTTCACCCTTGGAAGGTCCTCAACCTCTGCCCGCTTCAGTCCCTGATCATCGGCCGGCGTTCGCCTCAGGTGGGCTTTGAGAGCTGCGGCCACCGGATGCAGCTTGGCACCTTCTGGGAGAAGCTCCACGGTGCCGGGAAAATGCGGGGCCTTCAGTGAAGGGTTTTCTTTGGAGGGCGGGGTGGTGGGGACTGAGAATCGGATTGTGTCCGACACGTCTTTGGGGCAGCGCGGCAATGGCGGTTTTGGCGGGTGCCGACCTGTCTCGACCTTCCTCCAATAGCCACGAGGCGGCACTGGAACTGCATGCTTCCGGCATCGCTTCTTTAACCCGACATCCGAAATCCCAAGTTCTTCGGCGACCTGAACCATCGCCTTGCTCCAGATCTTGTCGTAAAGTTCTGCCCGGGTCAGTTTGATCGATTCATTCGCCTCCATCGTCGCCTCCCTCCAATCTAACCTCGTGAAAGATCGACCTCTCCTGAAAAAGGAGCAAGGCGGGTCGACCGAAAAAAGGAGATGGGAACGATGACGCTGACTTCGATAGGGGGAGGCGGTCCCGCGAGGAGCTGCAGGGCTACCGAGACGTTGGGAAATTAAGATGGATGAAAGCGGGCAATCATAGTGATTGAAATCTACGGGGTTCGGCGCGGGCCATAAGTTTGCAAAGGCCGAAGAGCAGCTTCTGCCGCTTCTCAATATCGGCGGGACCGAATGGGGTGACCGGCAATCGGCAAAAGCAAAACGGGAATTGGCTCTCAGCCGGAACCTTCGATCACCAATGCCGCAGTGTCAAAGAGGGTGGTTTAGCGGGTTTCTGAAGCTGACCGGGGAAGCTTTAAAATCGTTGAACTACTGGTTTCGGGGGAGGCAAATCGGGGGCGGCTGCATTGCGGGATTGATCCTTGCTAGGAGTTGGGATTCAAAGGATTGCGTGAACGAAGCAGACTGGAAAACCTTTCGGAAGATGGTTCCCGAACTGCGGGAACGGTATCTTGAGAAAAAGAATCAGGAAGTGCTGACCGCTCTGATGCAACCGGGGAAAACGCCGACGGAGCGTTTTTGGGATGCGTTTGAGCGGATGCAGCGGGAAGCGAGAATTTTGGAACGGTGTCTCGATGGGCATTCCCGTTCCAAGATGTTCTTGTTTATGGCCGACATGCTCGCCGTCGGAATGCTGACCCGCGGGGATCTCGAAAATTTTAGCGATGGTCTCCAGAACGATCTCAGCAGACTTCCGGCATTGAGATCGGAGAAAGCTGAGTGAAAGGCTGATAGGGAACTAACCGTTGCTTAATTAGAGAGCGACGTTGTTGGGGTTATTGGCGGTAGCCGGTTTCGAGGACGGAGCGGCGGAAGAATTCTTCGGCTTGGTTGATGAGGGAAAGGCAGCGGTGGTAGTCGCCGGACCAGGAGTTGTTGACGCGAAGACTTTTGATGAAGCCGGAGCCGGATTTTCCGAGCGGATTGTAGGCGGGATCGACCTCGATGGAGAAGCGCGGTTCCTGGGGGTGGACGACGTAGAGGCGGGTCCGCGTTCCTTCTTCGCGCTTTACCATGAGAAATGGCGGAAAAAGCATACGGAATGGAGATAGCGAAAATCGGCGGGAAGACAAGTTTTCGGGGAGTCGGCGCGAGGCGGGGGATTGTGATTTGGGCGGTTTTTCGTCATGTTTCGGAATGCGAGTTTCGCGGGGAGTTTTGGCGGGCGTGATTTTGCTGGTTTTGTTCGCCGGCTGCAATTCGGTGGAGAAGCGGATCCGGGAGAATCCGGAGGTGTTTCTGAATCTGGAACCGGCGGAGCAGGCGTTGATCCGGGAGGAAAAGGTGGCGATCGGGTTCACGCCGGAGATGGTGGAGATCGCTTGGGGGAAGCCGGATGTGCGGGAAACGACGCGGACGGCGGAGGGCGAAACGGAGACGTGGATTTGGATCAACCGGCAGTCGGTTTACGCGGGGCGGCGATTCGCGGGATTCAGCCGGGAGGTGTTTTACGATGAAAAGGGCGGGCGGTATCGGACGTTTTCGCGGCCGGTTTACGTCAATGTTTACCGGACGGTGGAAAGCGAGGCGGCGCGGGTGGATTTTCGGGAGGGCGAAGCGGTGGCGATAACGCGGGCGGAGTAGTTGCCGGCGGAGGTTTTTGAGGTATATTGCGGGTTGACGCTGCTTCTTGCCCGGCCACGGCGGAAACGGTGCCGAACATCACCCCGATTGGCGCCATGAATACTGCTCAACGATTTACCGATTATTGCGAAGGCAACCGCGAGATCTGGTTTGAATTGATCCGGATTTATCTCGGAATCGCGCTTTTTGCCCGCGGATTGTATATCTTTTTTCCCGGCGGCCGCGAAGTGTTGCACGGGTTTTTGGAAAGCATGGGGGGAGGCGGATGGTTCGCCGCGGTTTTTTGGGGGCATTTCGTGATCATGGCGCACTTGTGCGGCGGGCTGTTTCTGGCGGTGGGATTGTTGACGCGGTTGGCGGCGCTGGTGCAGATTCCGATTTTGGTCGGGGCAGTGCTTTTCGTCCATTGGCAGGACGGACTTTTCGCGATGGGGCAATCGCTGGAGCTGGCGGCGCTGGTTTTGTTTTTGTTAATCGTCGTCTTTTTCCACGGTCCGGGAATCTGGTCGCTGGATCATTACTTGATTCATCGGACGATGGGGGTGCCGGAAGTGCCGCCGCGGCGGTTTCACGCGCCGGGCTCGGGTACCTGAACCTGTAGATTCGGGAAGGCGCATTGGATGACTGTGCCGTTTCCGATTTCGGAGGAGATTTTCAGGGCACCGCCGATCATGCCGGCGCGATATTGCATGAGGCGGAGGCCCATGCTTTCGCGTTTGTCGTCGGTCATCGCGAAACCGCTGCCGTCGTCTTCGATCCGGAGCAGGTTTTGGTTTTGGTTCATGATCAACCGGATCGTGATGCGCTTGGCGTTGCCGTGTTTGAGGGCGTTGTTGCTGGCTTCCTGGGCGATGCGGTAGAGATGAATGGCGACGCGGGTTTCGTGGATTTTGACGTCGGTATTGGTTTCGAAGACGCAATCGATCTGGTGGAGGAGCTTGATATTGTGGACGAGGCCTTCGAGGGCGGTTTGGAGTCCGTATTTTTCAAGTTGCACGGGGCAAAGACCTTGCGAAAGCGCGCGGGTTTGCGCGATGGCATCCTGAACGTGCTCGGTGATGATTTTCGCTTGTTCGGCTTCGGGGAGGTTTTTGGAGCGGAGGCGGCTTTGCAAGGTGCTGGCGAGGAGCGCGATTCCGGTCAGATGTTGCCCGAGGCCGTCGTGGAGATCGCGTCCGAGACGTTGCTGTTCGTCGTCGCTGATGTTGAGCAATTCCTTTTCCAGTTCCTTTTGCTCGGTGACGTCGTGACTGAAGAAAATGGCGCCGCGGCCCTGGCTTTTGTCGAAGAAGAAATGGTTTTCGAGGTGCCAAGGGTGGCCGTCGTGGACGCCTTCGAGGGGGAAATCGACGGATCCGCCGGAGAGCGCTTGTTCCACTTTGTCGCCGAATTGCGGGAGGACTTCGAGGAGGTTGAGGCCGATCCATTCGTTGGGATCGCGTCCGAAGCGCCGGATGCCGACGCCCGAAACTTCGATGACCGTTCCCTTTTCGTCGAGGCGTCCGACGATGACGGGAAGATTGTTGACGATTCCGTCGAGGAGCTGAGTGGTTTGGCGCAACTGTTCCTCGGCTTTCACGCGTTCGGTGATGTCGATGGCGGCCAGACCGATAAGCGGGGGCGCGTTTTCCTGAAGCATCGGAAAGCGGCTGGTGAGCCAGTGGCGTTGCTGGCGTTCGTCGAGGATCGGTTCGATCGCCTGTTTGGCCTGGAGTTTCTGGAGGACTTCGCGGTCGGCGGATTCGTGTTCGGGGGTGATGGCGTCGGGCCAGAGTTCCGCTTTTCGCCGGCCGATCAATTCGTTTTTCTCGCGGCCGACCATTTCGCCGAACGCGTCGTTTACGTAAAGGTATTTCCCTTTTTCGTCCTGGATGCCGATCGCGCACGGGACGTGTTTCATGAAAAGCTCCAGCTGGCGCTGGCTTTCGTGAAGGGCCTGGAGAGTGGCGGCGTGGCGGAGGGAATAACGGATGGCGCGCTCGAGGCGGGAAGTGTCGAGCTGGTTTTTGTCGAGGTAATCGGCGGCTCCGGCGGACGAGGCGGCGAGATCGGCTTCCGGACTTTCGGCTCCGGTGAGGAGGATAATCGGGATTCGGCAACCGGCGGCGATGGATTCGCGCAGGAGGTCGATGCCGGTTTTTCCGCCGAGGCGGTAATCGAACAACGCGATATCGTGTTCTTTCCGGGCGAGTTTCTCGCGGCCCTCCTCGTACGTGGCGGCCCAGTCTACCTGGTAGGTGTTGAACGTCTTGATGCGGAGCAAATAACGAATGTTGATCGCGTCGTCTTCGTTATCCTCCACCAGGAGAACCTTAATCGGGCTGCTCGGCATCTTAATTGAAGTCGTGAGAGTGGACGGCTCGCGTTTCGCGTGTGTTGAGGAGGAATGGCGACTCGCGCGGAACACGATGTGGGAAGCGCGGCCATCCGGATAAAGTTGCGAATAAGGAAGTTATTTTCGCCTCTGCTCTCAAAACCATTCCGGTTAATTTGTAAAGCTTCGTTGGGAAATGTCGAGAGCGGAGTCGGGTGCGGGGGGGGGCGCGGGGTTCAGTCGTCCCTTCGGGACTGGTTCGTGGTGGGGGTGGGGACCCGGCGTTGAAACGCCGGGCTATTTTCGGATGTCCCTCCGGGACAGAGGACGGAGTTTGGATCGGCCAAAAGGCTGTAATTGGGTCGGGATTGATGAGCGGCTGACGACCGAGAAGCTTGGCGTTGAAATGCCGGACTGTTTCGGATGTCCCTCCGGGGACAGAGGACGGAGTTCCGTGGGGCGATACGGAGTTCGGCGGCGCCTCGGGTTTAGTTACTTGAAACGGCGCAATGAGGAGGCGG
>CAZJCL010000182.1:0-6053 GCA_964544025.1 uncultured Opitutales bacterium
GGGGAGAATTAAAAGCGGCGACCGGGGGGCGGGTGCCGCTTTTTTTATTGGGTTGCGGGGAGGTTAATTACAGGTGTCGCCGTGGTAGCTTTGGCGGAATTTTGGGGTGGTTTGGGCGCGGGTTACCCATTCGACGTGGCCGTCGGCGAAGCCCCAGGTCCAGCCGTCTTCTCCGTGGTTGTCGGAGGCGTCGGGGCAGTTGTTGATGCCGCCGTTGATTCCGTCGTCCTGATCCACGACCAATACGGTGTGCGTTAACATGTCCGACGGAATTTTGTTGGGCGCTTTTTTCCGTTCGGCTTCGGGCAAGCCGCTGTAGGGGCCGATGTTGCCGTAGAAACCGAAGTATTCGTAGCTGTGGCCGCCGCGGTCGTCATCTCGGCCTCCTTTGGCTTTGGAGCTAAGATCCCATTTCAAACCGAGTGCCAGAAATTCTTTGCGGATGACGTTTTTGGTGCTCGGACAGAGGAAGATTTCGGGATCGTCCGCGTAGTCTGGCCAGAGGTCGGCCGGAGCACCGTCGTTGGAGGCCGATCTCATCTGCCAAAATCCGTCGCCGTTGTTGTCTTCTGCATACATCTGCATCGCGAGAACCTGCTGGCGGACGTTGCTGACGCAGACGGCTCGCCGGCCCCGTTCGCGAACTGCGCCGGTGACGGGGATGAGTATCGCGGCGAGGATGCCGATGATCGCGATGACCGTGAGCAGTTCGATCAGGGTGAATCCTTTTGCGGCTGGTCGACAGCGGGGGCGATTCCCGGAAGGTTTTGAAAAGGTTTGCATGGATCTTAATCGGTTAGTTTGCGAGCGCGGAAGAATTGTTTATCGGCGCCGTGGGTGATGGTGGCGAAGGTTCGTTCCTTGAAGCCGACGCCGGTTACGCGAAATCCGGTATCTGTCCAGGAGGAGGTCAAATCGTTGGTGGCTTCGATGGAATACTCGACTCCGGCGTCGGCGCGGAAACTGAGCGTTACCGAGTCCAGGAGATCGAAGGCGACGTCTTTTTCCTGGGAAACCTGATACGGGAGATTGTATTTGTCCGAGAGGTAAATCCCGACCTGATTCCGTTCCTCTTGGGAGAGTGCGCGGTTGAAAAACAGGATTTCCGCGATTCCTCCCTGCCAGGCGTTGGCGAGGGTGTTGGGATTGGTGGACGAGCCGATGCGGACGAATCTGGAATCGGTGGAGTCGGTGCGGCCGGGAGTTTGGACGGCGCCGTCATACGCGGTTTCCATCCCATTCTGGAAGAGAAACGCTTGCGCCGTGTCGAAATCGGTCAAGGAGGAATCGATTTCCCATTCTCCCGGGTGCCGCTCGCCGCCGTAAAGGTGGTGCAGCGTGCCGGTGTCGGCACGTCGGACGTTGATTCCGGGTTGGGTCGCGGTGCGAAACTGGACGAATCGAACGCCGGTATCGCTCGCCACCAAGCTCATTCGGAAGATGTTTTGCGCGGCGTCGTAGTTGTTCATGACGACACTGAAGAAGGTGATTCCTTCGATATCGTTCGCAAGCGCCAGGCCGGCGGGAGACCGGGTATCGAGGGAATCTTTGTCGAATAGGAGCGTGTTTCGCCCGTTGGGACCGAGGGGACCGAAGACGGGCCTCAGCTCGGTTTCCGGCTCTTCGGGAGGAAAAACGGTGGGAGTGAAAACGATGTCTCTTCCCTGAGCGTCGCGCCATTCTTCGACGAACGGCCCGTTCAACGTGAGAGAGTCCGTCGCCGACGCGTCCATGTGGAGGGCCAATCCGGGGATGGACGGGAGCACTGGTTCGGCGGCTGGGTTGGGTGAGCGGTTTTCGGACGAGCGCTCCACAATGCGCAGGGACTCCTTGTCGGCGATTGCGGGAAATCCCAATTGCCGCACTTGGCCGTCACCGGAAACCGGATTCGATGAGAGGCGGTCCCAAATTTCGCCGTTTTTTTGCAGAACGAAGTATTCCTTTCCGGCTTCGGTTTCGAATCGGACGGACATCGCGGAGGCGTTCTCGATTCGCAAATCCTCGGCAAACGTACCGTGCGGAGTAACGGATGCGAAAGTAGTGCCGATCCGGATTTCGTCGAAATCGATCGAGACACGTCCGCGGATTCCGGCGAAGTTGATTTTCTGGTTGGGGGCCTCGAAGGTGTCCGGTTCTCCGAGCTCCTCCTCACCGCCGAGATCCGGGTTGTACCAAAGGGAAAGTTGGAGGTTTTGCGCCGGATCCAGCGGGTATTCGATTTTTAGCAGGTAGAAGGTTTGCTCGACCAGAGAGGGGCCGTTGGCTTTCCACGGGTGGGGCGAAACGATGTCGACGCCGTTGACTCTTCCGTTGATCTGGTAGGCCCAATTGGCGGTGGTTGCCGGATTCACTTTTCCGAGGCGGATAAAATAGTTGCCATCGCCTCCGGTCGCCACGCTCCGGAGCTTGAAGAAGGACCAGGCGCTCGCGTTGTCCAAACCGGCTTGGGCGAGGAAGCTTACCCAGATGGTTTCGCCGGGTTCGCCGAGGGAGCGCGTCAATGGACGGATCGCGTGAGAGCTGTTCGAGGTGGAGGTTCTTGCTTGTCCGGGCGTCGTGATCAAACGGCGACCTTGGCTATCGGTGTAAGAGAGCGATCGGGTGCGGGCTCCGGCCGGCAATCCATCGTCATCGTTCAAGTCCCGCGCTTCGGCGGCGATTCCGGTGAGATACTGGGTGGTTTCCTGCCAAGGGCCAGCCCAGCCGAATCCGCCATCGAGACCTTGGATGCCTTGGGCCGCGGCGGAACCTTCCGTCCATTGGTGACGGCTATATGTGAAACCATCGTAGGCGATCAATTCGGCCGTTGCGGTGGTTGGGCTCAAGGTGAGGGAGCTCAAGAGACAGGCGCTTACCAGGAGCTTCTTCCAAGATTGTGTGCAGGTAGTCATCCGTTGTTTTGGTTTGTCGGTGAGAGCGGGATTGATCCAGCTTCGGGAGAAATACTAACAGCTCTTTCCCTATTGAAAAAGCGACGTTTCCGTGACAGTTGCGAGGCGGAAGCGTGGCGCGCTTTTCTTCGCCGAAACGGAAACTGTAGCCGGGTGTAACGCCGGACAGGCAACAAAAGTTGCTTTAAGAGAATAATTTGGATTTTGCGGAAAAAAGGGAGAAGGGCCACTGCCGGTTTATCGACGAGGACAAACCGGCAGTGGTTGAACAACGAATACCGAACGGGTCAATCGTTCAGGATCCGGACGCGGAAGAATTGTCTGTCGGCGTCTTTCGTGACGGTGATTAAAGTCCGTTCGTCGAAACCGCCGCCGGTTACGCGGACTCCGGTGTCGGTCCAGGTTCCGCTCAGATCATTCGTCGCTTCAATCCGATATTCCACGCCAAGATCGGCGCGGAAACTGAGGGTCGCCGCCTCGAGCACGTCGAAGGAAACATCCGCTTCCTGCACGACTTGGTAGGGAAGGGCGTATTTGTCGGAGAGGTAAATGCCGACCTGGTTTCTTTCCTCCAGAGTGAGAGCGCGGTTGAAGAAGAGGATTTCGGCGATGCCTCCCTGCCAGGCGTTGGCGAGCTCGTTGGGATTGGTGGACGATCCGATGCGGACGTGGTTGGAATCCGTTGGATCGGTACGGCCCGGGGTTAGGGTGGTGCCGTTGAACCCGGTTTCCATTCCGTTTTGGAAAAGCTGAGATTGCGCGGTATTGAAGTCGATTATCGAAGAATCGATTTCCCATTCGCCGCCGCGCCGTTCGCCGCCGGAGGTGACGCTCAACGGGCCAGTATCCGAGCGTCGCACCTGCATTTCCGGCTGAAGGGGGGTGCGGAATTGGACGAACCGGACGGCGGTGTTTCCGTCGACAGTGGCCATCCGGAAAATGTTTTGCGAGCCATCATAATTGTTCATGACGACGCTGAAGAAGGTGATGCCTTCGATGTCGTTGGCCAGCGCGAGGCCGTCCGGGGAGCGGGTGTCGAGAGAATCCCTGTCGAAAAGTAGCGTGGGGCGTCCGCCGGGCCCCAAAGGTCCGTAAATGGGCCGGAGTTCGGGTTCGGTGACTTCCGGCGGAAAAACGGTCGGAGTGAAAACGATGTCCCGGCCCTGAGCATCGCGCCATGCCTCGACGAAGGCTCCGTTGAGCGTCAGCGAGTCGATATTCGAGGCATCCATGTGGAGCGCGAGTCCGGCGATGGAGGGAAGCGCGGCTTCCACGGGCGCTCCCGGATTCCGATCCTCGAAGGCGAGTTCCATGACGCGCACGGAATCGGCGCTCACCGCGGCGGGGAAGCTGGCTCGTGCGATCTGTCCGTCTCCCACGACGGGTTCCGCGTTGAGACGTATCCAGTTATCGCCATCCCTCCGGAGGACGTTGTATTTTTTTCCGGCTTCGGTGGCGAATTCCACCGTCATGGCGTCGGTGTTTTCGATGCGAAAATCTCTTACGGAAAGTTCGTGAGGCACGACGTCGGCGAAAGTATGGCCGAGGCGAATCTCGTCGAAATCGGTCGAGAAACGGCCAGCCACTCCGACTTGATTGTATGGCACATAATTGTTTTCTCCCTGGAAAACCGGAGTTCCCAGGGCGTTCTCGTCGCTCAGGTCGCTCGGATTGAGCCAAATCGTTATCGTCGTGTTGTTTTCCGCGGTTTCGGGAAAGTCGAGTTTCACGACAAACAGCGTCGGGACATTCATGGGATAGTCGGGGCCGAAATCGCTGTGGGTCGCTCCGCCCGCCCCGGGGGACCGGTCCGGCAGTTGAATTCCCCAATTGCCGCTGGTCACGGGCGTTACTTTGCCCATCCAGAGCCGGTCGCCGGCATCTTTGGAAAGTTCGATAAAGGCCCAGCGCGCCGAAGTTGTGGCGGCGATTCCGTTGGACTGGGTCAAAAAACTGAGCCAAACCGTGCCGCCCAATTCGCCGAGCGGCTCCGCCAAAGTCCGGCGATCCCAGGAACTGTTGCCAAACGCCGTGCGCACCTGATTTCCGCTGGTCTCCAGCCTGTTGCCAAAAGCGTCGATATAGGAAAGAGGCGTTGTGCGGTGGCCCGGTGCCACTCCCCATCCGGTGTTCGGAGCGTAATCGTCGGGACCGGAGGGAATGCCGCTGGCCAGGGAGCCTCCTTTGACCCACGGACCGGCCCAGCCGAATCCTCCGCTCAGTCCTCCGATCCCGTCGTCGCCCGGGGTCGCGCCGTCAACATAGCCTTGCACGCGGTCGTAATCGAACGGCTCGTGCGCGATCGGGTTGGCGGAGGCGGTGGTTGCTCCGATGGTGAGGGCGCTCAGGAGGCAGGCGCTGGTGAGGACTTTTGTCCAGGGACGTTTGCTGGTGATCATTTCGGGTTTTTTCGATTTCATGATTGAGAGAGAGGTCGAACTCTGCCGCGAAGTCATGGTAGCAGCTGTTCTTCGGTTGAACAGCGACGTTCCTGTGACGATTGCGTCGCAACCAGGCAACGCGGCGGGATCGACTAGAAAGGTTACTGCAAGAAGCTGGGGAGAGATTGTCAGCAAAGGGCTTCACGCGCCACCTAAAAGTTGGAGGGATTGCGGAACCGCGGGGAGGGAGTTTTTTGGTCCGTAGGTGGCGTGAAAGCGGGTGATGGGTGATCGAGTATCCGGGAGGGGATGCCGGTGGTTGAAAGAAGAGACATCACCGGAGGACGATTGCCGGTATCTCCGCGTCCGGGCAGGGATGCGAGCGTTCAGTCCAGTGCGTCGTGGTCGTAATCTATGCCGGAATTTTAGGAAGGGCCCGATTCGTTCTACCGAAAGGGTGTCGCTTGCTGGCACTCCTGCCGGGGTGCAAAGGTTTCTTTACGCGGGATCCGGTGGTGTCGCTTCGCTCAACCAGCGGCTACAAGCTGTGATCCCGCCGGGATTGTACCGGAGTCCGGTGGTGTCGCGCGTTTCTCGCTCAACCACCGGGTAAAAGCTGTTTTCCCGCTGGAATCGACGGAGCGGCATGACGGCTTCAAGAATCATTAAAAGCTCAAGGTTTGAGAGGGGGGCGTGCAATAGGGGTTGATCGGGTTTCACCGGGAGTTTGAGGCGTTTGAGATGCCTTGAAACTCTTTGAACGGGCGTCCGACGCATTCGG
>CAZJCL010000183.1:0-6022 GCA_964544025.1 uncultured Opitutales bacterium
GCACGGAGCTTTGGCTCTGGAGATTTAACCACAGATGGCACAGATGGGCACAGATAAGGAGGCGGAAGTGCGGCATGAGAAATCTTGCTCAAAAAACAAGATTTGACGGATTATAGTACAGATGGGCACAGATGAGGCGGGATGTGCGGCGTGAAAAATGTGTTCCAAGATTTTGATGGATTTTAGTACGGGTGGGTGAGGATGATTGGTTTTGGGGGCGGGTGGATTGTACTGGAGATCAGATAGCGATTTGAGTTCTTGTTCTTTGGCGAGGGTGGGGTAGGCTGCTTTTTTCTTGTTTATTATGAATGCCCCGGGTGTGCGCTTTTTTGTTTCGGTCGCGAGTGCGGTTGTTGGTTGCTGTTTTCCGTTGTCTTTGGCGGGAGTGGAGGATTTTCCCGTTGCCGAGGGGCCGGTTTGGATTGATGTGGGGGTTTCCATTCCCATGCGCTTTGTGGCGGGGACGAATCGGGCGGCTTCGGGGCGAGAGGATCCTCCTATGATGGCCTTTGCCGGCGTCGAGTGGACTGTGGAACCCGTTCCGGGAATCGCGTTCGTTTCGGAGATGAAACGCGTGCGTGGGAGTATTGTGCTGATCGCGGATGATCGGCGGATAATGACCGTCTCTACCGGGGGCTGGGTGGACCGGTACGTTTTGGATGAGCCTTCGGAGAGGTTTCTGATCGATTCGGAGAGTTTTCGGATAATCGTGGATGATGGCATTCTGGTATCCGCGGACGGTTTGTATTGGCGAAAGTATGCGGCGCCGGACTGGCGGCCTCGCGCTATCTCCTCCGGTTTCTATTACGCGGGGCCGACGGATGGGCGTTCGCTGGTGGTGGGAGAGGGGGGCGAGATTTTTGTTTCGTATGATGGAATCGCGTGGTCGCGCTTTTCGATAGGGACGGATGAGGATCTGGTGGCGGTGGCGTCTCTTTTTGATGGATTCACGGTCGTTTCCGCCAGTGGCCGGGTTTTTACCACGTCGGCGGCGCTTACGGAATGGACGGATCACGGGGTGCGGTTGCCGGCCGGAGTTGTCAGTATTTCGGGTGTTGAGCCGTTGTTCGCGATCACGGAGGATGGACGGTTGTTCACGTCTGCGAACGGGAGTCACTGGAGCGAGCGACTTCTTCCGGAGGGGGAAGAGGCGGTGGCAATAGATGACCGACCGCGGGCTCGGCCATTGCTGGCGACGCGCAGCGGACGGTTGTTCAGGGCGCATTACGCGGTTCCTTATCTGTCCATCTTTCGGGGGCAAGATGGGATCGGTCAGTGGAATATCGATGTCACATATGCGGGCCGCTCTTTTGAGTGGTTGCGAGACGGGGAAGCGACGGGTGTTCATTCGGGGATTTATATGGTTACGGAGAGCGGGGAATATAGTGTCTTGATGAGTCATCCGGAGGGGAATGTTTTGACGGATGTTGTCAGCGTGCGGGTGCGGGAAAGTTTTGAGCAGTGGCGCGGGCGGGTTTTTACGCCGGAGGAGTTGGCGGATCCGGAAATCAGCGGCCCGGAGGCGGATCCTTTTGGTAGCGGGAAACCGAACCTTATGCGGTTCGCGGTTTCGGATTTGCCGAGTGGCGCGGGGGCCGTGTTTCCGGTGGCTTTGACGGTGGGGGAATCCGACGGAGCGGGTGAAGGGCGATTGGGTTTTATTTATTTTCGGCACGGGGGCGCGGGTGGGGTGGAGTATGTTGCGGAGGTTTCGGAGGACTTGATGGGATGGGTTCCGGTGAATTCTCCGGGAAGCGTTTGGGTAGAGGAAATGGTGGATGTCGAACGGGTGACGGTTGTTTTGCCGGAATCGGCGGGTGATTCGGCGCGCTCGTTTTTGCGTCTGGTTGTGAGGCTTCGGGATTAATTGGCACGGTTGGCGTGGTGCGGGCGCGGTTGGCGGCGGTGGGATTTCGGTTGCCAAAATGGGAGTTGGGGGCAAGTTCGGCGGGTTTGGTATGAGCGATTCGTGCATGGTGCTTTTGTATTATAAATTTGTCCGGATTGAGGATCCGGCGGCGTTCGTCGGGGAGCATCGGGCGCTTTGTCTGGAGTTGGGTTTGAGGGGGCGGATTTTGGTGGCGGAGGAGGGGGTGAACGGGACGGTCGCGGGGTCGGAGGAGGCGGCGGGGCGGTATCGGGAGTGGTGCGGGAGGCATCCGTTGTTGGCGGATATGGCGTTCAAGGTGAGTTTCGCGGAGGAGAATCCGTTTAAGAAATTGAGCGTGAAGGCGCGGCGGGAGATCGTGACTTTGGGGGTAGAGGGGCTGGAGGCGGAGGATGCTTCGGCGGGGAATCATTTGTCGCCGGAGGAGTGGAAGAAGGCGATCGAGTCGGAGGATGTGGTTTTGTTCGATGTGCGGAATGATTACGAGTCGGCGGTGGGGCGGTTTCGGAACGCGATCACGCCGCCGATCCGGAATTTTCGTGATTTGCCGGAGGTGTTGAAGGAATACGAGCATTTGAAGGAGAAGAAGGTTTTGATGTATTGCACGGGGGGAATCCGGTGTGAAAAGGCGTCGGCGTTGTTTCGGCGGGAGGGGTTTCGGGAGGTGTATCAGTTGGATGGCGGGATCGTGACTTACGGGGAGCGGGTGGGGGACGCGCATTGGGAGGGGGATTGTTTTGTTTTCGATGAGCGGATGGCGGTGCCGGTGGGGAAGGAGGAGGCGGGAGCGTCGATTGCGGTTTGCGCGCATACGGGGAGGGCGGGGGCGGAGTTGGTGAATTGCGCGGATGATGAGTGTCACCGGTTGTTTCCGTTGAGCCGGGAGGCGGTGGAGGCGGAGCCGGGGTTGCGGTTTTGTCCGGACTGTTGGGAAGGTAGAATTATGAAGTGAGAAGGTAGAATTGGGAGGAACCACGCGGGCACGGCATGGTAGACGCGGAGGCTTGAGCTCGGTTTGGATGGGTTTTTTAACCACGGAACACACGGAAAACACGGAAAGGCTTGGGCTCTTTTTTTTTAGACACGACGGAGCGAAGCGGAGATGGCGAAGCAATGGACACGATTGGACACGAATTTTGACGGAGGGGTTTGGGTTTAACCATGGAATAGACGGAAGATACGGAAACTTGGGTTCGGTTTTTTAATCGTGAATGGACTCGAATTTGCTGGAAGGGTGGAGGGAGCTGGCGGCTCGGGGGGACATAGATGGCACAGCGCGGCGTAGCCGCAATCAAACTTACCGCGGAAAACACGGAAGGCTTGGGTCGGAATCTTAACAAAAGGGAGCAAAGGGAGCGAAGGGCTTGGGCTCTGTTTTTGAACCACGGATGGCACAGATGGGCACAGTTGAGACGGGACGGATTGTGGTACAGATGGGGCGGGATTTGCGGCGGGGGATTTATGTTCGGAAAGCGAGATTTGACGGTTGTGGTAGATGGGTGAGGATGGCTGGGGTGGGGGATTTGAAGTAGAGGGTGGTGATTTTGGGTGGGCAGGGGAACGGCATGAAGGGAAATTGGGGCCGGGGTATCGGACGATTCATCGGCGAAGCGCCGATGGTACGGGGCGACGGCCACCTCATAGGAACTGGATGTTGGGGTGGGAATGGGCTTGCGGGGAGGGGGATTTGTGGGTGGTTTGGTGGGGATTTTGAAGACTGTTGACCGGTATATTCTGCGGGAGTGGCTGAAGGTTTTTGGCATGTCGATCGCCGTGACCATCGGGTTGCTGGTGCTGAACGACATGTACTCGAACTTCGGCGATCTGATGGATTTCGGGGCGAGCTTTTCGCAGATGTTGCTGTATTACGGGGTTTTGCTGCCGAGCTTTATCCCGATTGTGCTGCCGATCGCTTTGCTGCTTTCGCTGTTGTTCAGTTTGGGGAATTTGCACCGGAACAATGAGTTCGTGGCGTTGCGGGCGTGCGGGTTCAGCATCGGGCGGGTGACGGTGACGATTTGGATTTCGGCGTTGGTGTTGTCGGGCGGGTTGTTGTTTTTGAATGCTCGGGTGGTGCCTTGGTCGGTGGAGCAATCGCGTCAGATGTGGGAGAATATGGAGTTCGCTTATTTGGCGGAGACGCGGGGAGTGGACAAGGTGGGGATCGTTTCGACGCTGACGCTGGATAACCGGAAGGAGGACCGGTTGTGGTTGATGAACCGGTTCGATTTGCGGGCGTTTCGCGGATTTGGGGTGAATGTTTATAAGTTGGATGGGCAGCGGCGGGAGGTGGAGCGGATTGTGGCGCGGGAGGCGTATTTCGACGATTGGCGGGAGGAATGGGTTTTCGTGGAGGGGCGGAGGTTGTTTTTTGATCCGGAGGCGGGGGATATTATGCGGTCGATTCCGTTCGACGAGTTGGTGGATGAGGAGTTGGACGAATCGCCGGAGAATATGGTTTTGCTGAGCAAGGATCCGCGGGATTTGTCGCTTTACGAAATCAAGACGGTTTTAGCGCTGATGGATGAGGAGAATCCGTTGGGGGCGTCGTTTGCGGTGCGGTATTACGGACTGATCGCGAGTTCGTTCAGCAGTTTGATCATTGTGGGCTTGGCGATTCCGTTTGCGACGACGGGGGTGCGGGTGAATCCGATGGTGGGGATTTCGAAGTCGCTGGGATTGTTTTTGCTTTATTATTTGCTGGATACGGTTTCGCGGATTTTGGGAGAGGGGGGCGTTTTGGATCCGATGTGGGCGGCTTGGTTGCCGCCGGTGGTGATGGCGGTGCTGGGGGCTTGGTTGTTTCGGCGGGCGGTCTGAGGAGATTTGAGATTTGAGATTCGAGATTTGAGACTGGGGATTGTGATTGGTTTGTGAATTAGAATTGTTGAGGACTTATGATGGCGGGGTTGAAATTGAAGAGGT
Organism: uncultured Opitutales bacterium; assembly: GCA_964544025.1. Classification (GTDB taxonomy): domain Bacteria; phylum Verrucomicrobiota; class Verrucomicrobiia; order Opitutales; family T3Sed10-336; genus CAZJCL01. Next base: position 4,814 of record CAZJCL010000183.1, read on the forward strand.
CGGCGCGGGCGCGGGTTTTGGAGGGGCATCCGTGGGTTTTCGCGGGCGAGGTGGAGGGGTTGTTGCCGGCGGAGATGGATGGGGAGACGTCGGTTTTGCGGGATTCGCGGGGGCGGATGCTGGGGAGCGGGATTTACAATGGACGGTCGCAGATTGTGTGGCGGCGGTTTTCGTGGAGGGCGGAGGAGTTGGATGATGCGTTTTTGCGGGAGGCGTTGACGGCGGCAGTGGGGCGGCGGGGGCCGGAGGAGGTGCGGCGGCTGGTTTGGTCGGAATCGGATGGGTTGCCGGGGTTGGTGGTCGATCAGTATGGGGATGTTTTGGTGGTGCAGGCGTTGACGCTGGCGATGGATCGGCGGTTGGGGCGGGTGAGCGAATTGCTGGAGGAATTGGTTTCGCCGCGGGAGATTGTTTTCAGGAATGACGCGCCGGTGCGGGAGCGGGAGGGATTGGCGCGGGAAGTGCGAACGCGGTCGGGGGAGGAGTTGGAGGCTTGGTGGATTTCGATTGGGGGGATCGAATTTCTGATGGATCTGAAGCGGGGGCAGAAGACGGGGTATTATTTGGATCAGCGGTTTGAGCATGGGCGGGTGGCGGCGCTGGCGAAGGGGCGGCGGGTTTTGGACGCTTTTTGCAATCAGGGAGGATTTGCGCTGCATTGCGCGAAGGCGGGGGCGGCGTCGGTGGTGGGGGTGGATATTTCGGAGGAGGCGGTGGAAGCGGCGCGGGTGAACGCGGAGCGGAATGGGCTGGCGGCGAATTTCGAGGCGGCGAATGTTTTCGATTATTTGCGGGCCGGGGAGGGGGAGGATTGGGATTTGATCGTGCTGGATCCGCCGCCGTTCGCGAAATCGAAGGGGGAAATGGGCGGGGCGTTGCGCGGGTACAAGGAGATCAACTTGCGGGCGATGAAGCGGTTGGCGCCGGGCGGGATGTTGGCGACTTACACGTGTTCGCATCATATGTCGCATTCGGTGTTTCTGGAGTTGCTGGGGAAGGCGGCGGCGGATGCGCGGCGGCGGGTGCGGGTGTTGGAGTTTTGTCATCAGCCGCCGGATCATCCGGTGATTCCAAATATGGCGGAGAGTGAGTATTTGCGGGGATTTTTGTTGAAGGTGGAAGGATGAAGGAGGAGGGGGGAGGGGGGAGGGGAGTCAGGAGTCGGGAGTCAGAAGGCGGGAGTCAGGAGGCGGGAGGCGGGAGGCGGGA
>CAZJCL010000184.1:0-6005 GCA_964544025.1 uncultured Opitutales bacterium
GTTTTTCGGGATTTGGCGGCGGAGAATTGCCGGTATGTGGAGACGAGTTTTCATTTGGGGATGGTGGAGTTCGCGGGGATTCCGGAGCGGGAGATTTTGGCGGCGATAAAATCGGCGGCGCCGGCGGGGATGGAGGTGCGGGTTTTCGCGGGGATGGCGCGGGATTCGTATTCGCCGGTTTTAGCGAAGGTGATCGGTGGGTTGCATGAGTGGGACGAGTTGGATGGGATCGATTTGCATGGGCCGGAGGATTTAGAGACGGAGGCGTGGACGCGGGAGGTTTGGCGGCGGGCGCGCGAGGCGGGGAAAATGGTAAAGGCGCATGCGGGGGAATTCGCGGGGGCGGAGAATGTGCGGTTCGTGATTGAGGAGTTGGGTGTGCGGCGGGTGCAGCATGGGGTGAACGCGGCGCGGGATCCGTCGGTGCTGGCGTTGGCGGCAGAGCGCGGGGTGGCGTTCGATGTGTGTCCGATCAGCAATGTGAAACTGCGGGTGGTGGAGTCGATGCGGGAGCATCCGATCCGGAGATTGTTGGAGGCGGGGATTCGTTGCACGGTGAGCCGGGACGATCCGTTTTCGTTCGGAAATTCCCTTGGCGACGAATACGAGGCGTTGGCCGGAGAACTGGGTTTTTCGGCGGCGGAATTGGCGGAGGTGGCGCGGAATGGGTTCGCGGTGGCGGATTTGCCCGTGGACGAGAAGGAGCGGGTTTTTGAGGCGATCGACCGGTTGGTGACGGAGTTTTGCGGGGAAGAAAAGGCGGGGGAAATGTTGTGAGTTTTACGGGTTTGGAAATGAAGAAGATCAAGGTAACGGGGTTGGAAGAGCGGGAGCGGGCGGACAAATATTTGGCGGGCGTTTTCCCGGAGTTGAGCCGGGCGGCGATTCAGCGGGCGTTTGACGCGGGATTGGTCGTGCGCGATGGGGTGGCGATTCCGAGGAACGCGAAGGTGGTGAAGGGGGAGGTGTTGGAGTTTTCGATGCCGGAGGTGCGGCCGAGCGAGATTTCGGCGGTGGAGATTCCGCTGGATGTTTTGTTCGAGGACGAGCATTTGCTGGCGGTGAACAAGCCGAGCGGGATGGTGGTGCATCCGGGGGCGGGGACGACGGAGGATACGCTGGTGCACGCGTTGCTGGCGCATTGCCGGGGGCAGTTGAGCGGGATCGGCGGGGTGGAACGGCCGGGGATTGTGCATCGGCTGGACCGGGAAACGTCGGGGCTGATTTTGGTGGCGAAAACGGATGAGGCGCACCGGGGTTTGGCGGCGCTTTTCGCGGAGCGGGATTTGGAGAAGGAATACGTGGCGCTGGTGGCGGGGGTGCCGGGGTTGTTATCGGGGTCGGTGAAAAAGCTGATTGGCCGGCATCCGACGCACCGGCATAAGATGGCGGTGGTGGAGGAGGAGAGCCGGGGGAGGTTTGCGCATACGGATTGGGAGGTGATGGAGCGTTACGGGGAGTTTTACAGTTTGCTGCGGTGCCAGATTCATACGGGGCGGACGCATCAGATCCGGGTGCATTTGAGTTCGTTGCGCTTGCCGATTTTGGGGGACACGACGTATGGGTTTCGGGCGGATGAGCGGCTGGCGGTTCCGCCGGGGCGGGTGATGTTGCACGCTTACCGGTTGAATTTGGAGCATCCGGTGACGGGCGAGGCGCTGGAGTTGAAGGCGTTGCCGCCGCCGGATTTTCAGGAGCAGGTGGATCAGTTGCGGGGGCTTTTTCCGGTGCGGCGGTAGGTGGGGACGCGGTCGCTTTGGCCGGAGTTGCGAGCGGGCGGGTCAGATTCGGATGACTTGGGTGAGGGGGGAGTCTCCGGGTTCGTCGCGGATTTCGGCGAAAACTTCGGCGAGGGCGGCGGCTAGTTTTTGCCAGTCTTCGCGGGAGGTTTCCCAGCCGGAACTGACGCGGATGGCGCGTTTGCTTTGTTCGGGGGAAAAACCGGTGGCGGCGAGGACGTGGGAGGGCGTTTCCTTGCCGGAGGAACAGGCGGAACCGGTGGAGACTTCGAAACCGCGGCGGTCGAGTTTGCGGACCCAGCGGTCGTTGGCGCCGATGGGGAGGATGAGGGAAACGGTGTTCCAGAGGCGGTCGGCTCCTGCGGCGGCGATGAGAAGGCCGGGGATTTGGGCGGAGAGGGTTTGTTCGAATTCGTGACGCCAGCCGAGGCGGTCGGCGATGCCGTCGTCGGGGTGAACGCGGTCGCGGGTTTCGCGGAGGGCGGCGAGGGTGGCGGCAATGGAAGGGAAATCTTCGGTGCCGCCGCGGATGCCGCGTTCCTGTTCGCCGCCGGTTTGGGCGCGGAAATCGGAGCCGGGGGGGATGAGGAGGAGTCCGGCGGATTTGGGGCCGCCGAATTTGTGGGCGGAAGCGGTGACGAAATCGCAGCGGGTGAGATTTTCGGCGGGGAGTTTGCCGATCCATTGGGAGGCGTCGCAATGGAAGGGGACGGCGGCGCGGCGACAGATTTCGGCGATATCTTCCCATGGTTGGATGAGGCCGGTTTCGTTGTTGGCGGCCATGATGGAGACGAGGGCGGGGCGGGTTTCGCCGATTTGTTTTTCGAGACGGGCGAGATCGACGCGTCCGAGGGAGTTGATGGGGACGAAGGCGGATTTGGCGGGGAAATAGCGTTGGGCGGCGGCGATTCCGCAGGGATGTTCGACGGGGGAGAGGAGGAGGGTCGCGCCGGGGCGGGCGGAGAAGAAGGCGAAAATGGCGTTGACGCCTTCGGTGGCACCGGAGTTGAAGACGAGACGTTCGGGTGGAGCGCCGAGGGTTTCGGCGATTTCGGCGCGGGCGGCTTCGAGGAGATTTCGGGCGCGGGCGGCGGAGCGGTAGAGGCTGGAGGGGTTTTGCCAGGAGCTGGCGGAGGTTTCGAGCCAGGCGTCGCGGGCGGCTGGCGAGAGCGGAACGGTGGCGTTGTGATCGAAGTAAGGCACGGAAAACAAATTATTTGCGGTGGAAATCGGCGCGGGCGGTGTTTGGCGGGAATTTTGCGAAAATGGGCTTGTTATTTCAAATCAAATGCTTTTGTTTGGTGCTCAGTTTCCCCCAGTCGGAGAGATGGCTGAGTGGTCTAAAGCAGTGGTTTGCTAAACCGCCGAAGCTCCAAAAGGGCTTCCGAGGGTTCGAATCCCTCTCTCTCCGCCATATTTTGCCTGTTTGGGTCGATCGGCTGAATTTGAATTCGGAAAGATTAGAAGAGCGACAGTTGTTCCTCTTTGTTTTCCGGCGAGGCAAGGCAACGGGGGCCTTCGTTGCCGATCTTGTTCACGAATGTATCCACCGGCCGCGCGAGCATTTTTTCGGCGGGATAGGGGCGTAATATTTCGGGCGCGTTTCCGGCGCGATCCAAATCCAGCCACGTCTGCGCCGCCGCCTCGTCCAGAATTATCGGCATTCTATCGTGAACGGGTGCCATCAGTTCGTTTGCCTCTGTGGTCAGGACGCAGAAGGTTTCCATAGCTTTCCCGTCTCTCCGCGACGTTTCCCAAATCCCCGCCAAGGCGAACGGGCGTCCGTCCGGGAGGGAAAAGAAGAACGGTTCGCTGCGTCCGCCTGTTCGTCGCCATTCGTAAAAGCCGTCCGCTAGAAGTAAACAGCGTCGTTTTCGGAACGCGTCGCGGAAGGTCGGCTTCAGCGCGGCGGTTTCGGCCCTTGCATTGACGATTCCGGGCGGCTTTTCTTCGTGTGTCCACGCCGGAACGAAGCCCCAGTGGATCCAGCTGGCTTCGCATCCTTCGTCGCTGGCGCTCCTTCGCCGAACGATCAAACGTTCCGTTCCTGGACCGAGGTTGAATCCTGGCGGGGGAACGTCCGCCATCGCCTCCCGAAGGAAGGCTGTGATGGCGCGATTGGGATGTCGAAGAGTGATGCGTCCGCACATGCGGAAAAGGTGGCACAGTCCGTTGCATTGGGCAATTCCGGGAGGTGTGGGGAGAATTGGACCGGAGAAGCATGGGTGGCGAGTGGAGGCGCGGGCGGAGGAATGACCACGATCATTTCATCGTTCCCTTGGTTCTACGCCCCTTTTCGTTGATATGAGCGGCGTATGAATAGGAGGCAAATGATGATAATTACGCCCAATGAAAAGAATGCTAACCCCGTAACAGTGCTGGTGAATCTGACAAACTTCGCCGTCTCTGCGTATAATTCCACTGTTCTTTCATGGCCCGACGCAACCATAGCCTCAAGGTCAGATCTGGTTGCTGCTGCGATGGTGGAATCAATATCCACCTGATCAAGATGGTCGCTCATGTCGGAGAAGTTGGTTCCGGCGACGAAATAGATCAGCGAGAGGCCGATCATTGAAAAAGGGACAAACCACAACAGTCGCTGCGGGATATTTCGGATGTTCTGTCTGATTCGAGAAAGCGGCTTGAGTTTGCTCATCATTGGAAGTCTTTGGTTTCGGCTAGATGGAAGGTTTGGCCTTGGTTGGGGGAGACGAGGAGCATGCGGTTGTGGAAACGGTTTTGGGTGGAGCGGTTGAGGAGGATGCGGTCGTAGTAGGTGGGGGCGATGTAGAGGCGGTTTTTGCGGTCGAGGGAGAGGCGGTGGTAATAGATCGAATACTCCGCGCGGGCGGGGACGAGGAGGGTTTTGGGGTCGGACCAGGGTTGGTTTTTCGGACGGCGCATGTAGGAGAGCGCGCCGAAATGTTTGCCGGCTTTGGGATCCATGTGGGGATAGCGTTCGGGGCCGATTTGCCAGTGGCGGAAGACGAGGTGGAGGGTGTCGTTTTGATCGCAGACTAGGCCGGCGTAGGTTTGTCCGGCGCGGGTGCCGTCGGGGGAACGGGCGAGGACGGGGAGCGGCTCGGTCCAGCCTTTGGTGGGATCGTTGGGTTGGAGGGAGCGGAGGTAGTAGAAGCTGAGGCCGTGGGTGCCGGTGACTACGTGGAGGTAGCCGTCGCTGTCCATGACGATGCCGGGGACGTTGTGGGCGTTATTCGCGGGGGGATTCATGGCGAGGAGAAGCGGGCGGCTGACTTCGCCGGTGGCGTGGTTGTAGGTGGCGATGTGAAAGGGGGTGCCGGCGGGTTCGGAGCGGTCGGTGACGCCGGCCCAGACGAAGTGGGTTTTTCCGTCGCGGGTGACGGCGAGGGTGGTGTCGCCGGAGTGGGTTTCGGTTTCGCCGACGGTGTTTTCGCCGACCGGGACGGGGTCGGGGATGACGAGTTTTCCGTTTTCCCATTTCGGTTGTGTGACGCTGAGGCGGTTGTAGGAGGCGTAGGTGGAGCGGTGGTTTTTGAGGTGTTCGGCGATCATGAGGAACGGCGGGCGGGAGGTGTCGTTGTGGCCGGAGCGGTGTTCGGCGATGGAGGCACCGGCGGGGATTTCGGTGATTTCAAAGGATTTGCCGAAATCGGCGCTGTGGAGGAGAAGGTTTCGGTGGGTGCCGTCTTCGAGCTCGATGACGACTTTGGTGTAGAGGCGGTCGTTGTCGTCGAAGACGATGCGGGGATCCCACCAGCCGCCGGCGCGGAAGGTGCGTTTGAAGGTGGGGTAGGCGCGGCGGATCGCGGGGAGGAAGGGGCGTTCGATCCAGCGGCCGTTTTCGAGGGTGTGGATGAAGGCGGTTTCGTCGAGGTCGATGCCGCGGCTGCGGATGTAGGGGCGGTTTTGGCTGTCGAATGACGGGACGTTTACGGTGTATTCGGGTTCGTATCCGAAAAGGTCGGCGAGGGTGGTGTCGGGTTTTAGGATGAGCGGTGTTTCGGTTGGCGCGGCTGGTGCGGCTGGGAGGGTAATGGGGAGGGCGAGGGTGGTGAGAATGGCGGCGAGTTGGATGGCGGCGTGGATTTTAGGAAGGCGGAAATTCATGGGGCGGAGTGTAGGGGAAAGGTGGGGGCGGGGAAAGTTTTTGGTTGGGATTTACCACGGAGATACGAAGCGCACGGGGCTTTGGCTCTGGAGGTTGGAACCACGGAATACACGGAACACACGGAAGGGCTTGGGCTCTGGTTTTTTAACCACTAATGAACACGAATAGACACGAAT
>CAZJCL010000185.1:0-6000 GCA_964544025.1 uncultured Opitutales bacterium
GGTTTGGATTTGGTGACGGGTGGGAGAATTGATTTAAGTCAAGGCGCGGGGGGCGGGGGTTTGGCATGGTGGGGCGGTTCCTTGGCGGACGAGCTTTGGGGCGTTTTGACGGGGCTTTGATTTCGAATTTCTTACTTTATGCAGACCGATTCTTTTTCCATCACTTTGCCGGGCAAAAATTTTAGAGCGATCAAGCCGGAGGACCGCGAGGTTATTAAGCGGGATGGGCGGGCGGTGCCGTGGGACGCGGCGAAGATTACGCGGGCGATCGCGTTGGCGTTTTATAATGTGCGGCACAGTGGGGCGGCGAATCCGTTTCGGGATGATCCGGGGAAGTGTTACGGGTTGGAGTCGGAGGATTTTTTGAAGGCGGTGGCGATCACGCATCGGGTGAGCCAGATGCTGGAGTTGAGTTATCTGGAGGGGCGGTTTCCGGCGATCGAGGAGATTCAGGACGCGGTGGAGAAGGCGATCGCGGCGGAGGGGGAATGGGAGGTGGCGAAGGCGTATATTTTGTATCGCCGGAAGAAGTCGGAGATGCGGATTTACGCGCACGACGAGAATGGGTTGAGCGGGTATATCGCGGTGGCGAAGTATGCGCGGTATCGAGCGGATCTCGGGCGGCGGGAGACTTTCGGGGAGGCGGCGGAGCGGGTGCGGGAGATGCATTTGAAGAAGCTGGGGAGGCAGCGGGGGCGGCGGAAATTGGGGGCGGGTTTGAGGAAGTTGCGGCGGAGCGGGGAGATTTCGGCGGAGGCGGCGGGGGAGTTGGAAGGGTTTTTAGGGAAGAAGGATTTGGCGGGATTGGTGGAGGAGGTTTTCGGGGCGGTGGCGGGGAAACGGGTTTTGCCGGCGATGCGGTCGTTGCAGTTCGGGGGGGAGGCGATTTTGGTGGCGAACGCGCGGATGTTTAATTGTTCGTTCAGTCCGGTGGACCGGATCGAGTTTTTCCGGGAGTATTTTTATTTGCTGCTGGCGGGATGCGGGTGCGGGTTTTCGGTGCAGAAGCGTCATGTGGAGCGGTTGCCGGTTTTTCCGCGGCGGGCGGAGGAGATGGATTTGCCGGTGCGGCATTTCGCGGTGAGCGACACGATCGAGGGTTGGGGGGACGCGTTGCACGAGTTGTTTTTGTCGTTTTTGGGCGGATACAAAGTGGAGTACAATTTCTCGGAGATAAGGGGGCGTGGGGCTCCGCTGGTGACTTCCGGCGGGCGGGCGCCGGGGCATTTGCCGTTGAAGCGGGCGTTGGCGAGGGTGGAGGAGATTTTGGAGGGGGCGTCGGGGCGGAGGCTGAAGCCGGTGGAGGCTTACGATATTTGCATGCATGTGGCGCGGTCGGTGTTGTCGGGCGGGGTGCGGAGGTCGGCGACGATTTGTCTGTTTTCGGTGGACGACACGGAGATGATGACGGCGAAAACGGGGAACTGGTTTGAGGAGAATCCGCAGCGGAGCGCGTCGAACAATTCGGCGGTGGTGGATAGGAACGGGGCGACGGAGGAGCGGTTTCGGGCGTTGTTTGAGAGTCAGAAGGAGTTTGGGGAGCCGGGTTTTTATTTCGTGGACGATCTGGATTACGGGTGCAATCCGTGTTGCGAGATCGGGTTGAATCCGGTGGTGCGGGGGCGGGTGAGCGAGGCGGACGCGGCGCGGTTGCGGGAGCTAGGTTTTGCGGGGGATTTGGAGGGGGAGGTGTGGTTGTCGGGTTGGCAGATGTGCAATTTGAGCACGATCAACGCGGCGGCGGCGGGGACGGAGGAGGCGTTTTACGAGGCTTGTTTTCAGGCGGCGGCGATCGGGACGTTGCAGGCGGCGTATACGGATATTCCGTATTTGGGGCCGGTGAGCAGGTTTTTGAATGAGCGGGAGGCGTTGCTGGGGGTTTCGATTTGCGGGATTTTGGATAACCCGGAGGTGTTCTTGAACGCGCGGATTTTGGAGCGGGGGGCGGAGATTTGCCGGGCGACGAACGCGGTGGTGGCGGACGGGATCGGGATTCGGCGGGCGGCGCGGGTGACGTGTGTGAAGCCGGAGGGGACGGCGTCGTTGTTGCTGGAAACGGGATCGGGGATTCATCCGCATCATGCGAAGCGGTATTTCCGGCGGGTGCAGGCGAATCGGGCGGAACCGGTCTACCGGTTTTTCCGGGAAAAGAATCCGCATATGACGGAGCCGTCGGTGTATCAGCCGGATACGGACGATGTGATCACGTTTCCGGTGCAGGCGCCGGAGACGGCGATTTTGCGGGACGAGGTGGGGGCGGTGCAGTTTTTGGAGTATGTGAAGTTTGTGCAGAAGCATTGGGTGCAGGCGGGGCGGGCGCATGAGGAGTATTCGCCGTTGTTGCATCATAATGTGTCGAATACTTGCACGGTGCGGCCGGAGGAGTGGGCCGAGGTGGCGAAGTTTATTTGGGAGAACCGGGAGTATTTTACGGGGGTTTCGTTGCTGCCGTTCAGCGGGGATAAAATTTATCCGCAGGCGCCGCGGGAGGAGGTGGTTTCGGACGAGGATATCGCGAAGTGGAACCGGTTGGTGTATCATCCGGTGGATTACACGGAGTTGAAGGAGAAGAGCGATGAGACGAAGTTGAAGGAGATCGTGGCGTGTGCGGGAGGGGCGTGTGAAATTTAGGGGAAGGGAGAAGTATGAAGGGAGAATGATGAATGGGGAGGAGGGGGAGGCTTGGGCTTTAACAGAAGGTAGCGAAGGTAGCTAAGGGCTTGGCTCAGGGAGGGACGGACCGCAGATGACCTGGCGCGAGCGTAGCCGCAACCAAACTTTTGGAATGGGCTTCACCACGGAGGTACTGAAGGCACGGAGCTTTGGCTCTGGAGATTTAACCACAGATGGCACAGATGGGCACAGATGAGACGGGAGTGAAGTGAAAATCTTGTTCAAAAACCAGATTTTGACGGATTGGCGCAGATGTTTGCGGATGGGGAGTGATTGACAGGAGGGGGCGGCAGGAGTTTCTGTAACTGGACGGTGCGCTTTGGGGGCGCGGCCGTTTCATTTTATGGTTATGAGGACGCTTTTTTTGTTGTGCCTGGCGATCGGGTGGGGAGTTTTTGGTTCGGATGCGCGGGCGGAGGAGGCGGTGGTTTTGTTTGCCGATGATTTTTCGGTGCATGAGGCGAATGGGAGGCCGTCGTTGACGAAGTGGACTTCGCTGTCGAGTCAGGTGCCGCCGCATCGGGTGGTCGAGGTGGTGGAGGTGGGGGTGGCGGAGCGGTTTCCGGGGGCGGAAGGGAAGGCGATGCGTTTTTATAAGAACGATAGCGCGATCGGCGGGGTGAATATGGCGATCACGGCGGCGAACCGGTTTTCGCGGGGGGCGAAGGTGGTGACGGTGGTTTTCGATTTTTGGGAGAATCCGGATTTGCCGGGGTCGTCGACGTTGCGGTTGGGCGGGATGGACGCCAATAACGCGAACCGGGTGCATGGGGTGGTTTTTAGCCGGGGGACGTTGAGCGGGGTAAGCGGGGTTTATACGCCGGGTGCGCGGGTGCGGATGCGGGTGGTGATGAATAATTCGGCGAGCGCGGTGACGTATGACGAGGGGCGGGCGACGCTGGATTCGGACCGGTTTGATGTTTGGGTGAACGATATCCGGATGATCGAGGGTCGCTCTTATGATCGGGGGAGTTTGGCGGTGGGGTCGGATTTGCGGTCGTTGCAATTCGCTTCGTTTGGGTCGAACCGGTCGGAGATTTGGGTGCGGGATTTGCGGGTTTACGAGGGGGCGGTGGCGCCGGAGTTGGCGGGGGAGGCGCCGGTATTCGAGGTTTTTTTGGCACCGAATGGATCGGACTCGAACAACGGGCGGAGTTTGGCGTCGCCGATTTTGACGATCGGGCGGGCGCAGCAGATTTTGGCGGCGGCGTCTCCGGCGGCGGATATGCGGGTGTGGGTGTTGCCGGGGCGGTATTTGGGGCAGAAGACGACGTGGACTTTTACGCGTCCGGGGCGGCGGATCATTTTCGAGGCTTACGATCCGGACGCGCCAAAGCCGGTTTTTGACGGGACGTTGGCCAATGGTTCGAAGCCGGGAGGGACGTGGTTGCAGTTGAGTTTTTCCGGGGGGAGGAACACGAATTTGGAGTTCCGGAATTTGCGATTCGAGAATTACGGGACGGCTATTTCGTTTAATGGCGATCGGAACCGGGCGAACGGATTCAATGGAGGGAACGTGATTTCGGGCTGTTATTTTTACCGGATCGGGAATGTGTTTAATCCGGTGCTCGGGTATTCGACGGCGGCGGTGCGGTTGGTGAATTCGAAGGAGAACATTATCGAGAACAACGACTTCGTGGACATCATCAACATGACGAGCGGAGGGTCGTTGCACGCGATTTACGCGGCGCATTTGTCGGACCGGAATTTCATTTTGCAAAACCGGTTTATCAATAATTCGGGGGATGCGGTGCGGGTGCGGGATTATTCGAATGACAATGTGGTGCTGGATAATGTGTATATCCGGGCGGGGAATTGGGGGTATTCGGAATGGTATTGCGACCAGGATGCGCGGACGGATTGCACGAAGCCGACGCCGGAATGTCCGTCGTGGGGGAACGAGTTTCGGAACAATTTGCTGGTGTCGGCGTGGAGCGGGTCGCTGGGGGTTTGGGAGTTTTTTCAGGATGATAGTGCGACCGGTTGCGCGCCGCTGCCGGGAGGCGCGCCGCGGTTGCGGACGAGCGGGAATGAGCGGGTGACGCTGGGAGCGATCGACTTGTGGCGGCACCGGAATTTTCCGCGGGTGGAGCGGGGGAATTCGGCGGTGGCGGGGAATGGGGCGGATCCGGCGGGGGACGGGATTCCGAATCTGGCGAAGTATTATTTTGGGTTGCTGCCGTCGCGTCCGGCGAGCGGGGTGTTGCGGATGGCGGTGGACGGAGGGGTTGCGCGGGTTTCGTTTTGGGAGAACTTGGAGGCGGACGATGTGGAGGCGGTGCTGGAGAGGAGCGCGGATTTGCGGGATTGGCGGACGGTGCCGGCGTCGCGGGTGGAAGGGGAGCGAAACGCGGAACGGGTGGCGGTGGAGTTGCGGGATCCGGCGCCGGAGGCGGAGCGGGGGTTTTACCGGTTGCGGGTGCGGGAGAAGTGAAGGGGGTGCCGGGGAGGTGTCGGAGTCGATTACGGGGTCATCAGACAAGGTCTGATGCTACGGATGGGTAGAGTTTAAGGGGAGTTGGCCGCGATCCGGGGATGGATTCGCGGCCGGAGATGGGAGGATGTTTTTATTCGGAGTAGCCGGTGGCTTCGATGACGCCGCAGGCGGCGCGGGCTCCGGCGTCGCCGGTGGGTTGGGTTTGGAGATCGTCGGTGCCGACGTGGAGGATGACGGCGCGGCCGATGATCGAGTCTTCGCCTTCGAAGGAGATGTGGGTGTCGACGAATTCGGCGCTGATGTTTCCTTCGGCGTCGACTTCGACGTTTCCGAAATCGCCGGTGTGGCGGGTGTCGGAATCGGGGGCGCCGTGGTCGGTGCCGTGGGGATTAAAATGGCCGCCGGCGGAGGTGGCGTCGGGGGCGGAGCAGTCGCCGTTTTCGTGGATATGGAATCCGCGGGGGCCGGGTTCGCCTTGGACATTGGTCAGCTCGACGTTCACGCGGATGCCTTCATCGACGCGGGTGAAGGTGACGGTGCCTTGGGCGGTGTTGCCTTGGGTGGGGGAGAGGGTGGCGACGGCTTCGCGAACCTGGCGTTCGGAAGCGGCGGCGGCGTTGCCGGCGGTGGTTTCGGGGTGCGGGTGGTTGTGCGCGGCTTCGGCTGGGGCGGCGGTTTCAGCGGCGGTTTCGTCGCTGCCGGTGGGGGGATTGCACGCGATCTGGATCGACGCGATTCCGGCGAGGAGAAGAGAGAGTGTGATGGATGATTTTTTCATGGTTTCTTGAATCAGATTTGCGATTTCGCCGTCCTTCGCCTTGTTCGGCGCGGAGGCGGATGTTGAATATGAGACGGTTAAGCGGGTTTGGCAACGGTGGAAGTTCGAAGTT
>CAZJCL010000186.1:0-5976 GCA_964544025.1 uncultured Opitutales bacterium
TGCATCCCCTCCGAATACGCCCGCGAATCCGTCAGCGTCCACTGCGCTTTCACCGCCAACTCATCCAAATCGAAAACCTGGATATCCGCTTTCCACCCCTCCTTCAGCAGCCCGCGATCAGGCAGCGACAAGATCTCCGCCGGCAATCCGGTCCCGGCGCGAATAGCATGCTCCAGCGAAATCACCTCGTTCTCCTTCACCAGCAGCTCGATCTTTTTCGTGAACGAACCGAAATGCCTCGGCTGGGCGAATCCTCCCCGCAAATTCTGAACGCTTCCATCCGTTACCGTCCCCATCCAGTCCGTGCGAGCGAAGTTCGCCACATCCTCGAAATTGAGCGTCTGCCGCGAACGGAACTGCGCGCCACTGAGCCGGCCGACATCCCCTTCCTTTTTGATCTTCAAAACCACATCCACCAAATCCGGCATCTCCCACTCCTCCGAAAGATCCGCCAGCGATTTCCCAATCCATTCCGGACGCGACTCGCTATGTATAATATCTATCGAATGAGCTCCCCCATGTTTGTCGATCTGCCACGCGATATCCTTCCGCAACCATTCCGCGCGCTTCCGGTCGGTGAGAACTTTCTCCAGATCCGCATACTCGTAAACCGACTTTTTGCCACCGCTGTAATACTTACTCGGAATGATACTGAGATCGAGCGGACTGTTGCCCGAATTCGTAAACGGCATGTGCTCCGCGTAAAGCTTCACCCCCCTCGCCCGGGCCGCCTCCACCAGGTCGATGATCTCCTTGCTCTTCCCCCAATACGATTCGTGGGTGACCTTAAGATGCGAAAAATCGAAAACAATCCCGGACTCTTCGGCGATTTGAATTCCCTCCCTGATGTAATCGATCACATCCCAGCCATCCGGATACTTCCGAAACCGGTCCTGATACAGACCGACCGCGTTGTGGTTGCTCGGATAATAATAACGATGCTGCGGACCCGTCGCCCGCTCATGCGAAACAATCACCGACCGCGAATCGTATTCCCCCAGAACCTTCGCCAAATACACCAGCTCATCCACATCCGAATACCGGCCGCTCGCGTATTCCAAGCCCAGAGACATCCCCAGCGCCCCCTCCTCCATATACTGCCGCACCAAACCGCCCATCTCCCGCATCTCCGCGCGCGTGCTGAACCGCTTGTAATCATCCCCCATCACCATCATGCGGATGTTGTTGTGACCGAGCAAAAGGAACACGTTCATCCCGAAACCGTTCTCATCCACGAAGTCGTAAAGCTTCGCAATCTGCCCGTCCCTTTGATCCGCGAACTTCCGCGAATGCCGCCCGTCGGCGCCGACATTGATCGTCGTAATCCCCTGATGTAGAAAATTCAGCGCCGCCTTCCGCCGCTGGTCATCCCCAAAAACCGCCGAATCCGCGTGCGTGTGAATATCAATGTAACCCGGCGCGATGAACTTCCCGGCAATATCAATCACCCGGGCCGCCTCATACCGCTCTGCCAGATCCCGCCCGATCGCCACAATCGAATCTCCCGCGATCCCCACATCCGCCGAATACCGCTCCGCACCCGATCCGTCGATCACGATACCGTTCACGAACAACACATCCAGTTTACCCTTGCCCGCCGGCGCGCCTCGCTGCCCGAAAGCGACGAGAGCAAGAAACAAGGAAAACAGGGTGACAAGAAGAGGCTTCAATCGCGGCATAATCATCTCGAAGTTAGAATGCATCACTTCCGGGCCGGACTACGCAAACAAATTCCCGCAACGCCTCCGCCAGCACATCTCGTTGCGGATACCCATGCCCCAAATGCTGACGAAATCCCTCCGCGAACTCCACCCCCGCTCGCGCTCCGTGCAACCGCGCCAATCTCTCCCCCGTCGCCAGATAATCCTCCTCGCCATGATGCGCGCGCAGCCATTCCCGCTGGCTCTCATGACACGCCAAAGCCCGTTGCCGAACCGAAAAAGTCGAGCCGACATCCACCCAAAAATCCGCGACCACCGGTTCCCCAAAAAGATCCTTCCCCTCCATCGCGTCCGCATAATAAAGCGCCGGAACTCCACGCGAAGTCGCCGGTTCCGCCACCGGAAAAAGCGGAATCGGCATCGTGAACGCCGCCATCCTCACCAGCTTCGCC
Source organism: uncultured Opitutales bacterium (assembly GCA_964544025.1). GTDB lineage: Bacteria > Verrucomicrobiota > Verrucomicrobiia > Opitutales > T3Sed10-336 > CAZJCL01. The sequence continues at coordinate 2,114 of CAZJCL010000186.1, forward strand.
GTCTCCTCATGATCCAGCATATAGCAGCGCGGCGAATGCGTCAGAATCACATCCGGCTCAAACCGGCGAAAAACCTCCGTCAACCGCCGCACCTGTTCCGGACCATAACAAATCTCCGCGTCATTCATCCCCGCCCACTCAAACGATCCCCCCAGCACCGCCGCCCCGGCCCGCGCCTCCTCCAACCGCCTCGCCCGAATCGTCTCTCTCGTTCCCGCGGCCCCGCCCAAATCCCCGCCGCTCAAAGTCACACACCGCAACTCCCACCCCGCCTCCACCAACAACCGCAGCGTCCCGGCACAAAGAAACTCGATATCGTCCGGATGAGCAAAAGCAGCCAAAACGCGCGGCATAATAAAAATCCAAAAAAAATTCGCGTAAAATACCACCCCCAACACCCCCCACTTCACCAAACCACCCCACCAAAGCAACCACCATCTCCAAAGTATCGCACGCTTCCAGCATGCCCCGCCCTCCTCTGCCTGAACCCCGCCCCAACCCAATCAAATCCCCGCAAGCCTTCTCGTCCTCACTGCGCCATCACGCAAATAAAACAACCCCCAACCTTCGCTTCCTTTGCTACCTTCTGTTAGATCCAGAGCCTCAGCATCTGTGGCCATCTGTGACATCTGTGGTTACACCCCGAGCCCAAGTCTTCCGTGGTTTGCTTCGCCATCTCCGCTATCGCTCCGTCCGTGTCTTCCGTGGTTTAAAATCCTCCTTCTCGCTGTTTTCTGTTCTACTTCCGCCGCCCTCCGTGCCCTCCGCGCCTCTGTGGTGAATCCATCCAACATTCGGTTGCGACTACCCCGCCCAATTCCCTCCAACCCACCACCCCACTCACCGCGTTTTCCGAAAAAGATCCAACGCGATCTCGTATCGCGGATCCGGCCGCTTGAACAAATACTCTCCGTGGCGGATCGACGCCAGAACATCGGCCCGCTGACGCACCGCCTCGAACGGCGTCCGCGCGTCCAATACCAGAAAGTTCGCCGGCTTGCCTTCCTCGACGCCGTATTGATCTTCCACGTGCAACGTCTTCGCCCCGTTGTAAGTGATCAAATCCAAACACCGGTCCAACTCGTCAAACGACATCGTGTGCGCAAGATGAATCCCGTTATCAAGGATGTTCATCATGTTGCCGTTGCCGACCGGATACCACGGATCGTTGATAGAATCCTGCCCGAAACAAACGTTGATGCCGTTCTCCCACATCTCTCTTACCCGCGTCAGTCCCCGCCGTTTCGGATACGTATCCTGACGCCCCTGCAAGAACGCGTTCTCCGTCGGATTGGCGATAAAGTTCATCCGCGACTTCTTGAACAATCCCATCATACGAAACGCATACGCATCGTCCGCCGACCCAAAGGAACAGGTATGACTAGCCGTCGAGCGAATACCGATATCCTCCATCATAACCAACGCGTTCAGCAACTCGACATGCCGGCTCATCGGATCGTCCGTTTCGTCGCAATGCACATCGATCAGTTTCCCGTATTTCCCCGCCAACTCCACCGTCCGATGCACCGATTTCTCCCCAAATTCCCGCGCCCATTCGAAGTGCGGAATCCCACCCACACAATCCGCTCCCATCCTCAACGCCTCCTCGATCATCTCGTCGCCGCCCTTGTAAGCGAACATCCCCTCCTGCGGAAACGCGACTATCTGAATCGTCACGTTCTCTTTGAGCTGTTCGCGAATCTCCAGCATCGCCTTCAATCCGGTCAGCTTCGGGTCGTCGACATCGATATGGGTCCGGATAAACTGAACCCCCTTCGACACCTCTTCCTCGATCCCCTTCAACGCCCGTTCCCGCGCGTCCTCCAACGTCTGCGTTTTCTTCACCTCGTGCCACCGCTCGATCCCCTCGAACAAGGTGCCGCTCGCGTTCCTGGCCGCCTCCCCGCCGCCCGTATACACATAATCCAGATGCAGATGCGGATCCACGTAAGGCGGCACCACCAACCGCCCTCCCAGATCGATTTCCTCGTCCCCCCGGGGCAAATCCGCTCCGATTTGCTTGATCACGCCATTGTCGACGAGGATTTCGCTAACCTGATCGTGTTGCCGGTAAATGCGGGCATTGGTGAACTTTTTCATGGTTTTCCTTTCATGGATGGATGGACGTATCTGAGGTGGACCGCAGGGTGCGTTTCGCCAAAAACGCGATAATCCCCGCCACGATAAAGCAACCGAGAGACTGATAAACGATGCGCTTGACGCCGCTCGTCGGGAAATCGCTCAACAACAACCCGCCGACTCCCGTGGCGACCATAATCGAAAAATTGAAAACGCTGGACTGCACCGAAGTGGCGATATCGCGCCCTTTCTCAACCTGTTTGCTGACGGCCGTCTGATACATCGTCACCAACGGCCCGAAAGCCAGCCCCCACAGAAAAAACGCCAAATGCGAAACGCCGAAGGTCCCCTTGAAAACAAGAAACATCGCCATCGAAACCGCGCCGACCCCCAGCATGCTCACGATCAACCCTCGCAAACACGCGTCGATAAACTTCGCGGAAACAACCACCGAAATTACCGACCCCACCCCGAAAATAAACAGCGCCACACCAATCCCCCCGGCAAAATCGATCAACTCCACCAGCAACGTAATGTAAGTGTAGAGTCCGTAATGCGCCGCGACCGACAGAAACGTCAGCAGCAAAACGATCCAAATTGCCGGCATTCTCAGCACCGTGAACGGCGAATTGCTTCGGCTCAGCTTCTCCCCTTTTACCGCCGGCAAATAAAAGTGCGCAAGCAACGCGATGACCGCGACCAAACCGCCCAAAACCATGAACACGCTCCGCCATCCGAAAGTCAGACCGATCGTCGTCATCACCGGCAACCCGATGCTGATCCCCAACGTGTTGCCCGACATGATAACCGTGATCGCCTTCCCGTGCATATGCGGCGGCACGAGCCTCGTCCCGTAAGCCGCGATCATCGGCCACATCACCCCCGCGCAAACCCCGCCAAGAATCCGGCAGAAGACGATCACCCCATAAGAGGAGGAGAAAGCGACGACCAGATTCGAGACGGCGAAACCGATCAGCAATATCATCAGCAAACTCTTGCGATTCATCGCCAACGTCGCGCTCACCACCGGAATCGCGGCGACCGCCGAAGCCAAAGCATAAACACCCACCAAAAACCCGACCTCGCTCTCCTCCACCTCCAACCCCTCGGTCATCTGCGGCAAAATCCCCGAAGGCACCAATTCCGACAAAATCCCGACAAACGTGACACTCGCCATCAGCCCGAAGATGAACCAAGAAAACACCGGCTGATTATGTTCTGAGGAATTCGCGGGCATATCGTTTCTGGGGATACCGAACCGGATCTGAAAGCTCTCCGGAGCCATCAACTCTCCACACCGCCAGCTTACCCAAAACCCCCAATAAATCCACCGCCCCCGCTCAAAACAGAGCCCAAGGTAAGACCGAGCACTTCACTGCTCCCCCCCGCACCGCCCGACCACCCGAAAACCGCGCCCCACCCCCCGCGCCGTCCAAAACCAACACCCACTTTCGCACTTTCCCACCTTCCCACTCCCACTCTTCCACTTTCCCACCTTCAATCCATCCCCCCACACCGCCCCGTTCAGCCGCCCAACCAACAACCAATAACCAATAACCAATAACCGCGCTCCGCGCGTCCTTTCTTCTTGTCCCCCGCCTTTTCCGGCCATACATAAAGCCCACGAAGAAACCCTACAAAACACTCAGGGTTTCCACTGCCCTGAGCTCCTTTTCACCGACACCACCCGCCCGATCCCGATCTCCCGCCCGTGACCAAACCGACCACTTCCGAAGAACAGCAATTCCTCGACGACGTCGATCTACACCATCGAAATGGCGAAA
>CAZJCL010000187.1:0-5970 GCA_964544025.1 uncultured Opitutales bacterium
AGCTACGAGGGCGTTAACGATCCCGGAAGGGCTGGAAATGAGATATAAAGAGTGAACAGTTGCGAATTGCCCACCCCCCGTCAATAAAGATTTCAAAGTTTTTTCTTATGGAAGATCAAAGTGCCTCGAGCGGTATTTCCCGCCGCGCGGCGCTTCCTCCACAAAGCCTGCCTACCATGCGTAGCGGGTTCGCGAATGCAAGCCTGCGAAGCGCGACTTCTCGAAAAAGTTACCCGCTTCACGGTCCGGACGTCACCCGGTAATATCCGGTCTCCAGCATCCGCTCCTGCAGCATCGCCAAAACCGCCTCCCGCAAAAACCGGTCGATCTCGTCCACCCCGCTCCCCCGCAACAAAACCAGCTCGCCCACCCTCCCGATATTTTCCACGTGCGCCAAAAACTCCACCGGCGCCCAGAGCTGTCCGGCCGCCGGTGCCCCGTCCATTCCCACCGTTTCCGAGTAAACCAAAGCCTCTCCTCCGGCCCGCGCCACTTCCACAACCGCGAACCGTTCCGCCAACTCCGGAATCTCCGCGTCCACCCGCCCAAAAGGAATCCGCCGCCGCACTTCCATCGCCCCCACCGTCGTCACGTTCAACGCCGGCTCGCTCATCTTGATCGCCCCTTGCCCGAAATCCGCCTCTCCATACGAGAAACGCGCCGGAAACAGATCGAACAACTCCGGCGGCCGCTGCTCCAACGCCTGCACCGCCGGAAACGCCGCGCTATTCCACCGGGTCGGCAAAAACAGCGGCGCGCTGTCCTGCAAAATCGATTGCTCCCGCAAAAGCTCCGTGTCGAACTCCCCGCCTTCCAGCGCCGGCAAATTGGCGAACGAATAATCAGCCTCCTCCCGCGCCACTTCCTCCCCGTCCACCCGGAACAACACCAGCCCCGCCACATGCACCAGCACCGCCGCGCACAACCCCGCCGCCCAAAACCGCCCCAATCCCGTCTTTCCTTCGCTCGTTCGTTCCGTCACGGCAATAGATTCGGATCTGTTTCCGGATTCTCCGCTTGCGGTTCCGCCGCCAATTGCACCCGCGCCACCCCTTCCGCCCGCGCCGTTTCCGCCACTGCCAGCAGCGTCTGCACCGACACGCTCCGATCAAACCGGATCAATAAATTCGCCTCCCCCGGCTCCTCCACATGCTCCCGCAACGCCCCCGCCAGCCCCGCCATGTTCAGCAGTTTCCCCTCGAACAACAACATCTCGTCCGAATGAACCGTCAAAACCGCCGAAGCCGGCAACCCCGGTCCGCCCCCGCCTTCCGGCAAGTTAATCGTCAATCCCGGCGAAAGCACGAAGCTCGACGAAAACAGCGAAAAAGAAAACGCGATCAACAACACGTCGAAAAACGCCAGCGCATTCAACCGCTTCGACGGCGGCTTCAACCGGCTCTGCAAATCGAGCGGACGCGTGATCATGCCGATTCCGTTTCCGCCGCCAACTCCTTCGGCAAATCCTTCAACAAAAACTGCATCGTCTCGTTTCCGACCCACTCCATGTCGTTCACCAGCGCCCGCACCCGCCCCGACAGAAAATGATGCGCCAAATGCGCCGGCACCGCGATCGCCAAACCCGCCGCCGTCGTCAGCAACGCCTGCGTCAATCCCCCCGCCAAAGTGCTCGCGCTCACATACGGTCCCTCCGCCTGCATCACCCCAAACGTCGTGATCATCCCCAAAACCGTTCCCAGCAAACCGAGCATCGGAGCCGCCTGCGCGATCGCCGCGATCGACCCGATCCGCCTCTCCAACGCCGGAATCTCCACCAGCGCCGCCTCCTGAATCGCGAAACGCATCTTCTCCGCGTCCTCCTCGTAATTCAGCAAACCAGCCTTCACCACGTTCGCCACCGGCCCCGGCGTCTCCTCGCAAAGCGTCATCGCCTCCACCAACCGCCGCTTCCGCAACGTATTCTTAATCCCCGACAAAAACTCCGTCGAGCGGATCTGTCCCCGATGCAGAAACAGCGCCCGCTCCACGAACAAAATCAGGCCCACGAGACTCAACAGCAGCAAAAGCCACATAATCGGGCCGCCCTGTTCAAAAAGATTGAGGTTAAATCCGGTCATTGCGTCGCTCCCGCCGGCATGAGACGGGCAAGCCTGTCAGTAGCCAAAGACTGCCCCGGCAGTCCATTCTTTTTTATAAGCGCGTAAGCTTCCCGCGCGTTTTCCAGCCGTCCTTCCCGCTCAAACTGCTGCGCGTATTCCAAAAGCGACCGCGCCACCCAATACCTTCCCCGCGCCCCCAGCGCCCCCGCCGCCTTCTCATCCAGATACAAACTCGAAACCGTCGCCCAATACACCTCCTGCGCCCGCGCCCGCCCGCTTTCCCGCTCGTGCGATCCTTCTTCCCCCCGCAGCGCGTTCGCCGAAGCCAGCTTGAAACCCGCTTCCGCCCGCAAATCCGCCGCCAGATTCGGCAAATCGAACAACCGCTCCAAAATCGAAATCGCGTTCAACATCCGCGATCCATCCCCTTGCCCCGCCTGCGCCCGGTAAGAATCCGCCAGCGACAACTGCACCAACGGCGCGTCCGGATGATTCGGATAATGGTTCTCCAAATTCAGATACACCTGCTCCGCCGATTCGAACCGGTTCAGCTGCCGCAACAAATTCCCCTGCCGAAGCCGCGCGTAAAACGCCAGCGGATGCTTCGGATGCTCCGTCACCAACCGCTCCAAAATCGAAATCGCCTGATTCTGATAATCCGCGTCCTGCCCCCGCCGCTGCGCGCTCAACGCCGCCTCGAACAACGCGATCGCCGCGTAATTGCTCTCCTTATGATTATCCGCCAGCGAAATAAACATCTGCTGCGCGTCCACCGTCCGATTGATGTTCGTGTAATGACGCGCCTCCACCAGCACCGAATAAAGCGCCGGATCCGATCCCGGCAACCGCTTCCGCACCGCCTCCAAACTCGCCAGCGCCTTTTCCACCTCTCCCGTCGCCAGCCACGCCTGCCCCTGCAACAACAAACTGTAAGCCACGATCCGCTCCCGCAATTCCCCCGTCACCGGCGAATCCTCCGCCTCCACCCGCGCCAACACCTTCTCCACCAGCGGCAAAGTCTCCGCCGCCTTCCCCGCGTCGAACGACAACTGCGCCTGCAACCACTCCAGCCGCAACCGCAAATCCGCCTCCGGAATCGATCCGCTTTCCGCCGCCAGCAACTCCGTCACCCGCTCATACGCCTCCCCCACCTGACCCCGCCGCTGCATCGCCTTCACCAAATTCCACTCCGCCTGCCACCGGTAAACCGGCTCGATTTCCAGCTCCTCCGGCAACGCCCGCAAATGCTTCACCGCCTCCGCGATCCGCCCGCCCCGGATCTCCGCCACCACCCGCTGATACACCAGCAAACCCGGCGAAACCGATCCCGGATGCTCCCGCAAAACCGTCCCGTAAGCGTCCGCCGCGTTCCGGTAATCCTCCGCCGCCCGGTTCACTTCCCCCGCCCGGAAATAACAATCCGCCACCAGCAACGCCACCTCCGCCCGCCGCTTGCTTTCCGCCGGCAAATCCCCCCGCAACTGCGTCAAATGATTCGCCGCCGTCCGATACTGACGCTGCTCCCACGCGCTCGCCGCCAACACTTCCAGCGCCTCCCGCTTCAACCGCGATCCCGGAAACTGCGTCAAAATCAACTCCGCGTCCGCCGTCGCGCTCCTGAAACGCGCATCCCGCCCCTCCCCCGCCGGAAGCGCCACCGCCTGCCGCAACACCAGCTGCGCCCGAAACAAATGCAACTCCTCCTGCAACGGATGCTTCTGCTCGATCAACCGGTCCAGCAAAGTCTTAAACGAATCCGCCTCCGCCCCCACGCTCGCCGCCAGCTTCTGCAACGCGATCCGCTGCAAATCCCGCTTCCCTCCCGTTTCCAGCAACTCCCGCAACGATTCCCGCCCCTGCCCCGTCTCGCTCCCCGAAATCAATCCATCCAACAACAAAAACTGATCCCGGATTTCCCGGTCCGCCGCCGGCACTTTCTGGATCTGATCCCGGATCGCCGCCACCGCCTCCTCCTTTTTCCCAAGACTGTTCAACGCCATCGCATACTGCTGCGCGAACCGGTAACCCGCCGTTTTCCCCCGAAACGCCTCCGCCTGTTTCGCCAATTCCGCCACCATCGCCTCGTTCGCCCCGCCCGCGAAAAACCGCGCCCGGTATTTCCCCAACAGAAAAAACCCGCGCTGTTCCTCCGAAACCGCCGCCTCCAAAGCCGCGGCGTGCGCCGCCTCCGCCTCCTCCGCTTTCCCCGCCTCTTCCGCCGCCAATCCTTCCAGAAAATAATACCAGCCCCGCTCCGCCGCCGCGAAATCCGTCGGTTTCGTTCCCTCCAAAAACTCCCGCACCTGCCCCCACCTCCGGCTTTCCCACGCCAAAACCGCCCGCCGCAGCAAATACCCCGGATGCTCCTTCTCCGCAAATCCGTCCAAAACCTTCCGCGCCGCCCCGAAATCCCCCTCGTTCAAAAGCGCCGCCACCAGCGAAAGCTCCACCCGCCCCCGCTCCTCCGAATCCTCCGGCAACGTCTCCAGCAACTCCCGGTAACCCGCCGCCGCCATCGACGAAAACCCCATCCGCAACGCCTGGTCCGCGCTCCGCAAATCCCAAACCCGCAACGCCGCCTCCTTCGCCGCCGCGTCGCCCTCACCCCCGAGCGGATTCTCCGGAGCCTCCGCCCCGACCGAAATCGCCGCCAGCAACGCGCCGCAAACCACCGCGAAAAACCGACGCGATCTCCGGCCGCGAAACAACAAACGAGCTGAAAATGATGAAAATGACATCCCGGCTACTCTGGTAAAAATCGAAGGCGCCAACGCGAGAACATTCGCGACCCTACCGCCTCCCCCCAAATCCTTCAATCCGGAAACAGACCGCCCTCCCCACCCAAAGTTTCCTCCCCCGTCCCGACTCAATCCAAAATCCGCAATCCAAAATCCAAAATCCCCCACCCCCGGAAAAGCTTGATGCCCGCCGCACTTCGACTAATTTCTCCCCATCCATCTCCGGCTCTCCAAACCGGACGCCGGATTTCCTCCCATGAGAAAAATTGCTGTCATCAACGGACCCAATCTCAACCGCCTCGGAAAACGCGAGCCGGAAATCTACGGCGCCCAAACACTCGACGATCTCGAACGCCTCGTCCGCGAATCGCCGCCCGCCGCCAACGCCCGCCTCGATTTCTTCCAATCCAATCACGAAGGCGCCATCATCGACAAACTCGCCGAATTCGCCGACCGCGGATTCTCCGGCATCGTCATCAATCCCGGCGGCCTCACCCACACCAGCGTCGCCCTTCGCGACGCCATCGCCGCCACCGGATTGCCCGCCGTCGAAGTCCACATTTCCAACATCTACACCCGCGAGGAATTCCGCCACCGCTCCCTCACCGCCGGCGCCTGCGTCGGCGTCATTTCCGGACTCGGATTCCACGGCTACGTCGCCGCGCTCCAGTTCCTCACCGATTTGCCATGACCCACGAATCCCCTCCCGATAATCCCAAATGGTACGTCTGCCACACGAAACCGCGCTGCGAAAAAAAGTTCGCCGAACTCATGGAGCGCGAAAAATTCGAGCATTACCTTCCGCTCGTCAAAAGCGTCCGCCAATACGGGGCCAAAGCTAAAAAATTCACCAAACCGCTCTTCCCCAGCTACGTTTTCGCCTGCATCCCGCCCACCGAAAAACTCCGCGCCCACCAACAGGATCACCTCGTCCGGATGCTCCCGGTCGACAACGAAGCCGCCTTTCTCCGCCAGATCGACGCGATCCGCAGCCTCATCGATTCCGGCCTCGAGCTTTCCCTCTGCCCGCCGCTCGAAAAGGGCATGCGGGTAAAAGTCACCGCCGGACCACTCTGGGGCGTCGAAGGCATTGTCAGCGATCCCGAGAACCCGAAAGGCATCGTCATCGTCGTCGACATCCTCCAACAAGGCGTCCTCGCCCGCGTCGCCCC
>CAZJCL010000188.1:0-5965 GCA_964544025.1 uncultured Opitutales bacterium
GTTGTGATGAATTTGACCAACGGCGCTTCTCTCGGATACATCTATCCCGCCGATAGGGTGAATTCCGGTTTGTATTTATATCAGGCAGACGCGAGTCCGTTTACTCCGGAAGCGCTGCCTTTGCTTGTGGAAGCATTTAAAGGAACAATTGAGGAATTGCTATTTACATGAAATTAATACGATACAAAAGCATTGAGGGTAATATAGGTTTCGCCGCTCAAACGGAGAATGGAACGTTCGAAATCGATGGGGATATTTGCGGGAAATACATCGTTACTAATCGCACCGCCCAAATTAGCAAATTATTGGCGCCGGTAGTTCCGTCGAACATTCTCTGTATCGGGCTCAATTATAAACGTCACGCTGAGGAGAGCGGAGCGAAGCCGCCGGAGTGCCCGGTGCTTTTTGTCAAAGGAAACGCGAGCGTGCAGAATCCGGAAGATCCGATCGAGCTGCCGCGACATATGCGGAGCGACGAGGTCGATTACGAGTGCGAGTTGGCGATTGTTATCGGAAAGCCGTGCAAGAACGTTCGCCGGGAAGAAGCGCTCGATTACGTTCTAGGATACACTTGCGCCAACGACGTCAGCGCGCGCGACTGGCAAATCAAGAGGGGCGGGGGACAATGGTGCCGCGGGAAATTTTTCGACACGTTTACGCCGCTCGGACCCTGCATCGTCACCACCGACGAAATCCCGAATCCCAACGCGCTTCAAATCCGGACCATCCTCAACTGCGAGGTCGTGCAGGATTGGAACACCGATGACATGATTTTCGACGTGCCGGCATTGATCGAATTTTTGAGCGGGAGCACCACGCTTCTTCCGGGAACGGTGATTCTCACCGGCACGCCGCATGGAGTCGGAATGGCCGCGAAACCTCCGCGCTGGCTTAAGCCGGGCGACGAGGTAATCATCGAAATCGAAAAGATCGGGCAACTGCGGAATCCGGTCGTGGAAGAGCAGGTGGCGGCTTTACGCCGTTGAATTCAGCAGAATTCGCGACCGGAATTCCAGCCGTCCGGCGACGGGCGCTTTCCATGAGAAGAGAGCGCCCGCGTCCGAATCGTCTTCTTCGCTTCCGCCGGCGCTAGTGATGAAAAGCGTATCCAGGGTTTCGCCGCCGAAGGTGACCGACGTTGCTTGTTTTGCGAATAAAAGAAGTTCGCCGAGAATCCGGCCGTCGGGAGCGTGCTTCACGATTTTGCCTCCGTTGAAACGCGCCGACCAAAGATTTCCCTCTTGGTCCACGGTCAATCCGTCGGGAAGCCCTTCGTTCTCGTTCGCCGAAAACAGGATTTCGCGATCCGTCAGTTCACCGTTCGAAACGTCGTAGCGAAAGCGATAGATTTTTCTGGAAGTCGAACAGGTGAAATAAAAAAGCGAGTTGTCGGGGGAGAACGCCATTCCGTTTGGGCAAGCGCATCCGCCGAAAAGCCGGTGAATCGAACCGTCTTGGTCGATCCGGAACAACGCGCCGTTATCGTCGCTTTCCGCCATTCTTCCCGCGAAAACGCGTCCTTCGGGATCGGCGATTACATCATTGAAACGATCCGCGCCGTCTTCGGGAAAGGGGATGATTGTTTCCACGCGGCCATCGGGAAACCGGCGGGCGATATCCGTGACCCGGAAAAGTAAAAACGAACCGTCCTCCTGCAAAGTAAAACCTCCGACGGGTGGACCTTCGTATAGGGTAATCGTCCGGCGGTTGCGAAGATCGTAGCTATAGATCCGTCCGGCCGGGATATCGGTCCAGTAGACGGATTCGTTATCCGGATCCCACAGCGGGTTTTCTCCGGTTTTACAGCGACGCTGGGCAATAACTTGAGGTGCGGTGGTCATCGGTATGAGATATTGATAGGATGTTTAGCCGGAGAAATCGATTCGGATCTTTCGCGTGGATATCGGCGTGCTCGATTGGCCGTCGATTGGGTGCGACTTTATTCGGAGCGATTTGAGTTGTTTTCTTTTGCGACGGTGGATTATCTGTCTTTTTTTCTCCACCCATTCACCCTTCCAATTCCGCTGTTATGTTTTTACGAACCCGCGTCGTTTCTCCTCTGCTTGCTTGCGCTCTTTTTTCGAGCGGGCTGAATGCTTCCGAATTTCTCGATGGGCGCGCGCTCCTGCAACAATTGCAGGTAAAGGAGGCGGCGGGAGCGAGCGAATCGAAGGATCCGGAGGCGCGGCGGCGGCAGTTGGCGGGGCTTTCGGCGGAGGAGGCGGCGGCGCAATGGTTGGTTTGGGTGGACGAATTTCTCGGCGGCGGGGAGGGCGATCTTTCGCGCGGAAGGAACGACGGGTTTGCCAAATTGGTTCAGGCGTTGCCGGATCCGTCGGCTTGGGAGGCGTTGAGCGAAAAAATCGGGGAAGGGGAGCGCGATGCGTTCCGGCAATTGCATCTCGATTTTCTCGGTGCCGTTTTGGCGGGCGACGCCAATCGTCAGTGGGAAACGCTGTTGGCGATCGAGGAGAATGTTTTAGCCAAGCAGACCGGTTTGCGGGGGAAACTGAACTTATTCGGCGGAGGGCATCAGGATTACCTGCGGGAGGCGAAAATCGCGCAGTTGGGCGAGTTGATGGAGGCGTTTCTCCAGATGTCGGACGATCCGGAGCGGGTGAAAACGTTGTTGCAGCGGCGGGTCAAACATCCGGATCCGGAATACGGTCCGGGTGAAATTGTGATTCCGGATCTGGCGACTTTGCTGGGCGAATCCGAGGCGCGGGAACTGATACAACAGCTTTTGCGGGAATCTTCGGCGGCGCTGCGGTTCGAGCTTGGGCAAAAAACGCGCGACATCGCCCGGGAGGTGGCGCTGGAGCAGAAGGAGGAATTGCAGGCGGCGCCGTGGGGTTTGATCGACAGCTTGGATCATGTCGAACTTTACGAAGCTTTGAACGCGAAGTTTCCGGCTTCGGAGGATTCGCGGCACGATTACCAGCGAAACTCGGCCAATGTTTATTATCTGCTCGGGCTCGTGATTCGCGACCGGGGCGAAGAAGCGACCAAGCTTTTGAAGGAGTCGAATCAGGACCGGTTTTATCTTCCCTACGATCTGACGCGCGATTTGCAGGCGAGTCCGCACCGGGAGAAAATCCGGAAATTTCTGGAGGAAGCGCTCGCGCAAAATCCGGATTTGCCGCTTTGGGAGGCGTATTTCTCGATTTCGGCGGCGGGCGGAAACACGGCTTCCGCGATTCCGTTTATCGAATCGATGCTGGAAAGCCGCGATTGGGAACCGGCGGCCCGGCTGAAGTTGCGCGAACGTCTCGCCGCCGCTTCGCTTTCCGCCGACCGGGTTTCGGAGGGAATCGAGATGATTCGCGAGGATGCACGCGGAACGCTGGAGAACGGTTCGCCGAATCGGTCCGTTGCGATTGAAATCGCCCAGGCCGGAATCAGGATGGCCAAAATCGGTTTGCTGCTGGACAACGCGGATTGGCGGCGCGAGGGAGTCGAGATCGCGGAAAAGGCGGCGAAGTTGAGCGGTGATTCCGTCGACCGGTTGTTGGGCAATTATTTCGAACAAGCGGGAGAATGGGGCCGGGCGCAGGAAATCCGGATCCGGCAGTTGCGGACGAAAATCGAATCGTTTTCCAACAACCGCTGGGGCAATTCCGACGCGCGGTCGGAACTGGTCGATCTCGCGCGGCTTTATTATTTGGCGGAACGGCCGGACGACGTGATCGTTTTGCTGGAGGAAGCTCCTTGGTGGGGAGTCGCGGATTTGGCGGAAATGATCGGCGAAACGGGATCGGGGAAAGAGCCGGTCGGGTTTCTGGCGGCTTGGGCGCTGGCGAAAACGGGCGAGACGGAAAAAGCGGTTTCGATTTTGCGGGAGTTGTTGCTCGCTTTGGGCGGTTACGATCCGGCTTATGAGCTTTTCGCGGAGATCGATCCGGACGGCGCGGTTTCGTGGTTCGACCGGCTTTTCGCGCTCGATCCGTTCGAGGAGCGGCCGCTGATCTGGAAGGCGATTATCGTCCATGAGAAGGGGCGAGCGGCGGAAGCGAAGCAGTTGATTGAGAAGGCGATCGCGACCGATCCATCCGATGGTGAACAAGGACCGGGGCGCCGGATGCGGGCGTATCAGGTGCTTTCCGATTTGTTCGCCGAAGAAGGAAACGCGGAGAAGGCGGAGTTTTTCGCGGGAGTTGTGGCGTCGATCCGGATGTCGGAGGAGGCGGACGCGCTTTTCGAAGCGGGTTTGCGGGAACGGGCGATCGCGCTTTACCAGGAATCGCTCGGGCATTTCGCGGACGCGTATTGCATCCAGTCGCGGTTGGCGCGGCAGCTTCAGGAGATGGGGAAACACGAGGAGGCGCAGGCGCATTACCAGCGGGCGTATGAGTTGATGCCCGACAGTTTCGGGCGCGTGGAGAGCCATTGTTTCGGTTGCGAGGCGGCGTTTTCCGGAGAACGCGCCCAGAGCACGGCCGAGCGGGTTTTCGCGAAAATGCGGGAGGAGAGGCCGGAGCAGCCGCAGGTTTGGTATTTGAGCGGTTATTTGGATTTCGAACGCGGGAATTTTGGGGACGCGACGCGGCATCTTCTCCGGGCGGTGGAGCTGGATCCGGATTATTTGAACGCGTGGAGCAAGCTCGCTTCCATCGGGAGCGCGGTGCATCTGGACCGGGAAATCCGCGACCGGGCGGCGTTGCAGATTCTACGGTTGGATCCGCTTCAGCGTCACGCGCGGGCGGAGTTGGACGGCATGTCGGATTTGCGGGCGCTTTGGGAGGCGGTCGAGCAGGCGGCGAAACGGCAGCCGAAACCGGTTGATCGGCTTTTGGCTCTTCCGGCGGTGGAAACGAAACCGGAATCGGGCGGCGGAATCGACGAGTATTATTCCAGTTATATCGTTTTCGATCAGTGGAACCGTTCGCGCCGTTTCGAAAATCCGGCCGCCGTGCTCGCGGAACACAGCCTGTTGCGCGAAGTGGCCGCAAGTCTCGACCTCAGCCGGGTTGAGTGACGCGGGGGCGGCGCGGTCGTTCTTGTTGGGCATAACCGTTTGACGCGATTTCATCCTTTCGTAACAGTGCTTCTTTTCTCGTTAGATGAACCGCGTATTTATTAAGACCTACGGCTGCCAGATGAACGTCCGCGACTCGGAAGCGGTGGCGGCGATGCTGCGGGGACGCGGTTACCGGATCGTGGACGACGAGAATATCGCCGACATCGTTTTGCTGAACACGTGCAGTGTGCGCGATCAGGCGGAGCAGAAGGCGATCGGGAAGACCGGTCATCTCGCCCGGCGGAAGCGGAGAAATCCGCGTTTCGTCCTCGGGATCATGGGTTGCATGGCGCAAAACCGGGGCGCGGAGCTTCTCGACAGTTTGCCGGATCTGGATCTCGTGGTCGGGACGCAGCGGTTTCATCACGTGCCGGATTATCTGGACGGGATTCTCCAGTCGCACGAGGCGGGGTTTCTGAAACCGTCGACCATCGTCGATATCGCCGCCGAAGACGGTTCGCAAAACACGATCAAGGATCACATCGAGGACGACCGGCAGGTGACGGCTTTTGTGTCGATCATGCAAGGCTGCAACATGGCTTGCTCGTTCTGCATCGTGCCGAAAACGCGGGGTCCGGAGCGCTGCCGCCCGATCGACGAGATCGTGCGCGAAGTGGAGCAACTGGCGGCGAACGGGACGCGGGAAGTGACGCTTTTGGGGCAAATCGTGACAAGCTACGGTCGCGGCGTGTTTCCGGTCGTGGGCGGGAAAAGCCCGTTTGTGCAGCTGATCGAGCGGATTCATGAAATCGACGGGATCGCGCGGATCCGTTTCACGTCGCCGCATCCGCGCGGATTCAACGCGGATTTGGTGCAGGCTTACCGGGATTTGCCGAAACTTTGCGAGTATGTGCATTTGCCGCTTCAATCGGGATCGAACCGGATTTTGAAGGCGATGAACCGGCCTTACTCGGTGGAGAAATATTTGCAGATCGTCGACAGCCTGCG
>CAZJCL010000189.1:0-5959 GCA_964544025.1 uncultured Opitutales bacterium
GTTCCCTGATACCAGGCTTCGGTTTCCTCGGTTTGTTCGGCGGAAAGGATGTCGACGAAACTGCCGCCGAAGGGGTCGAACTGGTAGGTGTTTTGGATGTGGCGGTGGAGGGAGGCGGTGTGGAACTGGGTGAGGACGAAAATCTGGTTCATCCCGGAATTGAGGCAATTGCTGATCGGAATATCGACGAGGCGATATTTCCCGGCGAGCGGAACGGCGGGTTTGGCGCGTTGCCGCGTGAGAGGATGGAGGCGGGTTCCACGACCGCCGCCCATGACGATCGACAAGACGCGAGGCTTCATATTTTTCACGGTGAGAAAGTGGCCGGCGAGGCCGAGGTTATTTGGATGGGACGTGCCGCACGCCCTTGTTCCACAACAGATAGAGGTGTAGCGACGAGTCAACGAATCGCAATCCCAAAGTGGCGGGAAACGGCGGAAAGGGTGCCGGCGGTCGCGGGATTGGTATTACGGTTTCCAGAGGCGGACGGCGGGGTCGGTAGAGAGGTTTTGGAGACGGGCGCGGAGGGCGGTCCAGGCGGGGTGGGAGATTTCGGGGTTTTGCAGGAGGGATTGGAGGGGGATGGTGACGAAGGTGCGTTCGTGCCAGCGGGGGTGCGGGAGGATGAGGTTGGGGGTGTCGCGGGTTTCGTTTTCGAAGAAGAGGAGATCGAGGTCGATGGTGCGGGGACCCCAGCGGATTTCGCGTTTGCGGCCGAGGCGGGTTTCGGTGGCGAGGAGGAGTTGCATGAGGGATTCGGGGGAAAGGGTGGTGTCGAGAGCGGCGACGAGGTTGAGGAAAGCGGGCTGGTCTTCGATACCGACGGGGGCGGTTTCGAAGATGGGGGAGGGAATGATTTTGTGGATACCGGAGGATTCGTGGAGGAGGGCGAGGGCGCGGCGGATGTTTTCGTGGCGGTCGCCGATGTTCGCGCCGAGAGCGATGATGGCTTGGCGGGATTGCGGAGCGGTCATTGGGCGGAATCGCGGGTGCGGCGGATTTCGATGGCGACGCTGGCGAGGGAGACGGGGACGGGCGGGGCGGGTTTCGTGAGTCGGACGGTGACGGCGGTGAGGAGCGGGATTTCGCGGAGGAGATTTTCGGCGATCCGGTGGGCGACGGTTTCGATGAGTTTGACGGGGGGACCGGCGACAATTTCGCGGACGGTTTCGATGGCTTGGCGGTAGTCGACGGTTTGGGCGAGATCGTCGGTTTCGGCGGCGGGGCGGGTGTCGAGTTCGAACACGAGGGAGACGCGGTAGTGCTGGCCGAGGATGTTTTCTTCGGGAAGCGCGCCGTGGTAGCCGTGGAAGGAGAGATCGTTGAGGAGGATTTTATCCATGGAAATCGAGTCCGGCGCGGATGGCGTCGGCGGTTTGGAGGAATGGTTTTAGGGGGGCGATTTCGTGAGTGCGAATCATTTGGCAGCCGCGGGCGATGCCCCAGACAGCGGTGGCGGCGGTGCCGGGAAAACGGTCTTCGGGGGCGCGGCGGTCGAGGATGAGGCCGAGGGTGGATTTGCGGGAGGTGCCGAGGAGGATGGGGAAGCCGAGGGCGGCGATGCGGTCGAGGTTTTTGAGGACTTCGAGGTTGTGGCGGGGTTCTTTGCCGAAGCCGAATCCGGGGTCGATCCAGATTTGGCGGTCTTCGATGCCGGCGTTGCGGGCGAGGGAGAGGGAGGTTTGGAGGTCGGCGAGGATTTCGGGCCAGAAATCGGTGTAGCGGCGGTGGGGGCGGTTGTGCATGAGGATGACGGGGCAGCGGTGGCGGGCGGCGACGGCGGCCATGGGGCTGGTGTGGGTGGCGTCGGTTTCGGGGAGCGGGTGGCGGAGGCCCCAGACGTCGTTGATGAGGTCGGCTCCGGCGGCGATGGCGGCGTCGGCGACTTCGGCTTTGTAGGTGTCGATGGAGATGGGGATTTGCGGGAATTCGGTTTTGAGGCGGCGGATGACGGGGAGGACGCGGGCGATTTCGTCGGCGGCGGAAACGGGGTCGGCGCCGGGGCGGGTGGATTCGCCGCCGATGTCGATGATGTCGGCGCCTTCGGAGATCATTTGGCGGGCGTGGCGGAGGGCGGCGTCGGTTTCGAGCCAGGCGCCGCCGTCGGAGAAGGAATCGGGGGTGACGTTGAGGATGCCCATGAGGAGGGTGCGCGGGCCGATTTCGGGGAGCGGTGTGTTGTGGGGGGAGGTCCAGGTTTTCATGGTTGGCGTGGATACGGATACGGAATATGCGGAGGCTTGGGCTCTGTTTTTAACCACTAATGAACACTAATTGACACGAATGATGGGGAATTTTGGATTTTGGATTGCGGATTTTGGATTGGGAAACACGGATGACGCGGGAGGCTGGGGCTCGGGATTTTTTTACCACGGAGGCACGGGGGGTACGGAGGCTGAGGCTCTGGATTTTTAACCACGGAATACACGGAATACACGGAAAGGCTTGGGCTCTGGTTTTTGAATAGAAGGGAGGGGATTGGATGTGTTTTGTGGGAATACACGGGAGATTGGGAGGTGGGTTCTTGGAACTTTTAACTTTGAACTTCGAACTTTGAACTTTTTTACGGTTTCCAGTGGGTGAGGAAGGTGGCGTAGATTTGGGCGGTGGTTAGGAGGTCTTCGAGGTCGACGGATTCGTCGACGCCGTGGGTGTTTGTTCCGGCTACGCCGTAGCCTACTGTCGGGATTTGGGCTTCGTTGGCGTAGAAGGACATGTCGGTGAAACCGGCGGTCATGCCGAAATGGGCTTTGGGACGGTATTTTTTTACCGCTTGGAGGAGGCCTTGGGGAAGCGCGTTTTCTTCGGGGACGAGGCTGGGGGGGCGGGAGGAGAGTTTGTGGATCTCGATCTCGAGGCCGGGGATTTTGCGGGTGGCTTCTTGGAGGACGGCGCGCATGTCGCGTTCGGCGACGGCTTCGGTTTCGTCGGGGAGGATGCGGCGGTCGATGGTGAAGGTGAATTCATCGGGGATGGTGTTGATTTTGCTGCCGGGGCTGGTACGGATTTCGCCGCCGACGGTGAGGGGCGGGTGGAGTTGTTTTCCGCCGGGGGCGGTGAAGATGTGTTGGCGGAGTTTTTCCTGGTAGGCTTGGAGTTCGAGGACGAGGGCGGCGGCTTTTTCGAGGGCGTTGACGCCGAGGTGGGGGCGGGAGGCGTGGGCGGATTTTCCTTTGACGGTGACTTCCATCCAGAGGACGCCGTTGTGGCCGCAGCCGACGGTTTCGTTCCAACCGCCTTCGCAGACGAAGGCGTAGTCGGCTTGGACGAGGCCTTGGTCGACGATGTAGCCGGTGCCCATTTCGCTGTTGGTTTCTTCGTCGGGGACGAAGGCGACTTCGATGTTTACGTGCGGTTTTTGGCTGGTTTCGCGGAGGGATTGGATGGCGAAAAGGAGGGCGGCGAGGGAGCCTTTCATGTCGTTTGTGCCGCGTCCGTACATGGTTTGGTGGCGGATTTCGGGTTCGAATGGCGGGGATTTCCAGCCCTTTCCGGCAGGGACGACGTCGTAGTGGGCGTTGAAATGGATGGTTTTGGGAGCGCCGACGTTCCAGCGTCCGATGAGGCTGTAGCGGGGGTATTCCTCGCAGTTGGGGACGTAGGGGCGGAGGATATCGTCGGGGACGCGGTGGATTTGGGTTTCGAAACCGAGGGCTTGCAGTTTTTTGTCGAGAAAATGGACGCAGCCGAGATAGTTGCGTCCGGGGGGATTCGAGGTATCGATGCGGATGAGATCGGCGAGGAATTCGTTGAGATCGGCGGCGGCGTTGGCGAGATAGGAGTCGGTAGTCACAAGATCGGGTATAGCGGCAGGAACGGGAAAATAAACGGAAATGTTGGAGCAAAGATTGAAGAGAGCGGGGGTGGAGACGGCGCGGAAGCATTTGTTTTTGTGCATCGGGCCGGATTGTTGCCGGGCGGAGGAGGGGCAGGAGTTGTGGGAATACGCGAAACGGCGGACGGGGGAGTTGGCGGTTCCGGTGATGCGGACGAAGGCGGGGTGTTTCCGGATTTGTTGCGAGGGGCCGTGGCTGGTGGTTTATCCGGATGGCGTTTGGTATTCGAAGGTGACGCCGGAGCGGCTGGACCGGATTTTGCGGGAGCATGTGGAGGGCGGGAAACCGGTGGAGGAGTGGGTGGCGGCGCGGGGGCCGGGGACGGGCGGATAATGGCGGGTCGGGGTTTTTCCGTTGTTTTGGAGGAGGGCGGGGGCGATTGTTTTCCAGTCGCTCTGGTGGAGGAAAATGTTGTAGAACAATTGCCTTATGGCTGAATTTCTTGGTGGATGGATCCGGTTTGGGGTTTTGATGGGAGCGGGATTGTTTTTTTCGCTCGCGGCGTGGGGGCATGAGCCGGGGGAGACGGGGGATCCGGAACTGCACGCGATTTTGGAATCGGGAGCGCGGGAGGAGTTGGTTCGATATTTGGAGGAACGGGGGAATTTCGCGGCGGAGGCGGAGTTTTGGCGGGCGGAATTGCCGGAGTTCAAGCGTCACGGGATGCTGGAGGTGGCGGCGGAGCGATTGGGGAAAAGCTGGAAGGCGGCGGGGGAGCGGGCGGAGGTTTTGTTTGCGCTGGCGGAATTGCGGCTTTTTGAGGGAAAGAAGGAGGAGGCGACGGAGCTGTTTTGGCGGGTTTTGGCGATGGAGGAGGAAGCGGAGGAACGGGGAGCGCGCGGATATTTTCAGCGGTTGAATTACGCTTTTCATGATCGGTTTGGTGCAAAATTTCGGATTGGGGAGGCGACGGGAGGGTATGGGACGCGGATGTGTCTGGAGTTTACGTTTCTCGGTTTGCGGGAAAATGTGCGGGTGGCGGATTCGCGGCAGGCGCGGACGGCGGCGCTCCTTTATTTAAGGGAATTGGAAATGCCGGAGATGAGCAGTCCGGATTTTCTGGAGCGGGTGGCGGCGGCTTTAGGAGCGGTGGAGCGGCCGGCGGCGCAGCGGATGTTCGCTTACGCGGCGATCGGCGCGCCGCGGCCGTTGGTGGCGGAAGTGGAGCGGTTTTTGGCGGAGTCGGGGAAGGATAACGTGGGGGCGGAGTTTTCGCTGGTGGCGATGAACCGGTTTGTTTTGAGCACGGAGAAATTTCCGGATTTGCGGGCGCCGTTGCTGGCGGCGGCGCGGCGGGTTCCGGAGAAATTGGCGGCGGATGCGCCGGAGGAGATTCGGGCGGGAGTGGAGGAAATGCGGGGGAGAATCTTACGGCGGTTGGGGGAAGCGGAGCCCGCGCCGGCACCGGAACCGGGAAGCCAGGAAGAGCATTTTCAGCGGATTTCGGCGGCGGTGGAAACGGGGAATCCGGCGGAGGCGGAGCGGATTTTTCGGGAAATCGCGGCGGCGGGAACGGGCGGTCCGGGGTTTTCGCGGACTTTGCTGTTTTTGCGAGAAGCTTGGGAGAAGGCGGGGGATTTGGAGAAAGCGGCGGAGTTGGGGGTGGAGTATTTGGAAACGCTTTATCCGGACGCGGAGGGACGCGGTTTGGTGGAGGCTCCGCTGGAATGGCAGGCGGACGCGCCGTTTCCGCCGGTGAACCGGATTTTCGGATACGAGGAGATGGAGTTGCTCGATGAGGTTTTTCGGTTGATGCAACGGGGGGAGGTTTGGCCGTTTTTTCGGGAAAGAATTGCTTCGCGCCGGACGGAGTTGCCGGAGGAAAAGCGGTTGGCGGGAGCGGTGGCGGAACTGTCGTTGTTGTGGTGGGCGGACGAGCGGGAAGCGGCGGCGCGGGCGGCGGAGGATTGGGCGAAGTTGACGGAGCATCCGGACGCGGTGGCGTTGCGGGTTCATTTGCTGGGGCGGATGGAGGAATACGAGGCGGCGCGGGCGGTTTTGGCGGACGCGGAGGGCGAGTGGGCGGAGCGGATGCGCTTCGCTTTCGCGGTGGCGAGCGGCGAGGCGGAAACGGCGGCGATGATCGCGGAGGAGTTGGATAAGGCGGAGCTTTCGGCGGAGGA
>CAZJCL010000190.1:0-5937 GCA_964544025.1 uncultured Opitutales bacterium
GCAGCGAAATTCTTTCAGTCCTGGAG
Organism: uncultured Opitutales bacterium; assembly: GCA_964544025.1. Lineage (GTDB taxonomy): Bacteria > Verrucomicrobiota > Verrucomicrobiia > Opitutales > T3Sed10-336 > CAZJCL01. The sequence continues at coordinate 27 of CAZJCL010000190.1, forward strand.
TACATGGAAAAGGAGAAGGGGATCAGTCGAGACGACATGATCGCCGCGATCATCAATGCCATCCGTACTGCCGCCCTCAAGGGGGTAAATTCCGGGCAGGAGCTGAAGATTGAGATCAATCCCCGCACCGGCAATCTCAGCGCCTGGAGTCTTCTGAAAGTAGTGGACTCCGTGAGCGACCCCAAAACCGAAATTCACATCGAGAAAGCCCAGTTGGTGGATCCCAACGCGAAGTTGGGCGACGTTCTGCAGAAGGATGTCGACCCGGCCTACTTAGGGCGAATCGCCGCGCAGACGGCTCGCCAAGCCATCATGCAACGGTTGCGGCAATTCGAGAAGGACCGGATTTACGACGATTTCCGGGATCAGGTCGGCGACATTGTCAGCGGCACGGTTCGGCGGCGCGAGCGGGGAGATTTGGTGGTCGATTTGGGCAAGGCGGAGGCGATTTTGCCGCCGCGCGAGCGGGTGCCGAGCGAGGATTACGGTCCGGGCGAGCGGATTCGCTGCTTGTTGTTGTCGATCGAGCCGAGCACGCGGGGGCCGGAATTGATTTTGAGCCGGGCGCATCCGAAATTCGTTCGCCGGCTTTTCGAGCTGGAAGTGACGGAAATCAGCGACGGCACGGTCACAATCGAAGCGATGGCTCGGGAGCCGGGTTACCGGACGAAGATCGCGGTGGCGAGCAGCGATTCGCGGGTCGATCCGGTGGGCGCTTGCGTCGGAGCGCGGGGAGCCCGGGTGAAGAGCATCGTGCGCGAACTTGGCGGCGAGAAGATCGACATCGTCCGTTATCACGAAGATCCGAAGGAGATGCTGGCGGAGGCGTTGAAGCCGTCGGTGCCGAGAAACATTGAGATCGACACCCGTTCGCGGACGATGTCTTTTGAGGTTTCCGACGAGGATCTTGCGGTGGCGATCGGCAAGAAAGGACAGAATGCCCGGCTGACCTCCCGCCTTCTCGGCTGGAAGCTAGACATCCTCAAGGAGAAGACCCAGAAGCTGGATTTCGAAGACAAGAAGCGGATGGCGGTCGAGGGAATCAACCAGATTCCGGGCATTCAGGACGAGTTGGCGCAACGGCTCGTCGGCATCGGGTTCGTCAGCCCAGAGGCGTTTCTGGGCGTGGAGGCGAGCGATCTAGTCGATGCCGGTTTCAGTCAGGAGGAAGCCGAGCATGTGATACAGAAGGTTTCTGCGTTTTTGGATTCGCAGAAAATTTCGCCGTGAAGACGCCACACCAATAGTAACGCGAGTTGCAGTTCATCTGTAGCTCGCTTTCCAATTTTCAAGAGAAAGAAAACGAGTAACAGATGAGCGTAAGAATACACCAATTGTCCAAGCAGATAGGGATCGAAAACAAGGAGTTGATCGCCATTTTGCAGGAGCGAGGATTTAGCGTAAAGAGCGCCTCGAGCACGATCGACAACATCTCCGCCGACGCCCTTGTGGACGAATTTCAGGCCAAGAAGGAAGAGGAAGAGCGGAAAGCCGCTGAAGTAAAAGCTGCCGAAGAGAAGGCCGTTGCAGAGAAAGATCGTCAGGCAGCCGAAAAAGAGGAATCGAAACAAGCCGAGTCTCCCCGGGTTGAGGGAGAGGCCCCTGAGGAGGGAAAACCAGCCCAAGCCGAACCTGTGAAGCCTTCTATCAAATTACCGCCGGGCGTTTTCGTAAAGAGCGCGGACGAGGTGAAGCGCGAACGCGAAGAGCGTGCCGCCGCCGCGCGTCCCGCCACTGTGCAACCGCCGCCGCGCCCGACAGCTCCGGGAGCCGCGGTGCCGCCGCCGCCTGTGCCGCGTCCAGCCGCGCCTTCCGGGCCCGCGCCGGTTTCGCCCGCCGGGAGAGCACCGGGCACGCCGCCACCGGTTTCGCCCGCGCGGAAAGCTCCGGCTGCGGTGCCGCCGCCTGTTTCGGCTCCGGCCGGAGCCGCGCCGAAAACACCTGGCGCGCCCCCGCAGATTCCTAGCGCCTCGCCGAAAGCGCCGAGCACTCCGCCGCAAATTCCGGGTGCAGCGCCGAAAACGCCGCCCGCGACTTCATCCGCGCCGGTTGCTGAAAAACCGGCGGATGCTGGCGAACCAGCGGTCGCGGAAGCGGAAGGAGCGGAAGCTGTTGACGATGTTAAAGTGATTCAGATCAAACCGCCGATCGTGGTTCGCGATTTTGCCGGATTGATCGGGCTCAAGCCGTTCCAGCTGATCTCGGAGTTGATGGAGATGAATATTTTCGCCTCCATGAACCAGACGATCGACGAAAACGTGGCGATGGATCTGGCGACCCGTCATGGTTTTCTGCTGGATGTGCGTCACCGCGGCGAGCAAGCCGCGCCGGGGAAGGAGAAGAAAAAGGAGGCGGAGAAGGTGGACGAGAACCAGTTTCTCGAGCCGCGTCCGCCGGTGGTTTGCATTCTCGGTCACGTTGACCACGGCAAGACCACGCTTATCGACTTTATCCGCAAGGCGAACGTCGTTTCCGGCGAAGCGGGCGGAATCACGCAGCATGTCGGCGCTTACCAGGTGGATCAGGGCGGGAAGAAGATCACGTTTTTGGACACTCCGGGTCACGCGGCGTTCGAATCGATTCGGGCCCGCGGCGCGAACGTCACCGACATCGCGATTCTCGTGGTGGCGGCGGACGACGGTTTCATGCCGCAAACCGACGAGGCGCTGAAGCACGCGCAGGCGGCGAAGGTGCCGGTGGTTGTTGCGATTAATAAAATGGATGCTCGCGGGGCGAATGCCGAGCGCGTCAAGAAGCAGATGCAGGATCGTGGAATCGCGCCGGAAGAGTGGGGTGGTGAAACGATTTGCGTGCCGATTTCCGCGCTGAAGGGCGAAGGAATCGACAGTCTTTTGGAAATGGTTCTTCTCCAGGCGGAAGTTTTGGAGTTGAGGGCGAATCCGAAGACGGCGGCTTCCGGCGTGATCGTGGAAGCTCAGGTGGAAGTCGGACGCGGACCGACCGCGACGGTGATTGTTCAAAAAGGAACGCTCAAGAGCGGCGACGCGTTGGTTTGCGGGCAGAATTATTGCAAGGTCCGCGCGATGTTCGACGATCAGGGCCGCCCGATGAAAACCGCCACTCCGGCGACTCCGGTGCGGGTGATCGGCTGGTCGGATGTGCCGTCGGCCGGTTCTATTTTCGAGGCGGTAAAGAACGAGCGCGAAGCCAAGCGGATCGCCGAGGAAGTGGAAGAGGAGAACAAGAAGAAGAACGCGGCGGTGGCGGCACCCGCGCCCCGGGCCACGTTGGAAGATCTTTTTGCCGCGATCGCCAGCCAGAAGAAGAAGACGTTCCGGGTGGTTATCCGGTGCGACGTTCATGGTTCGGTGGAAGCGGTGGTCAATTCGCTCACCTCGATCAAGAGCGACAAGGTCGATGTCGAGGTGGTTCAGTCGGACGTGGGCTTGATCAGCCAGAGCGATGTGTTGATGGCGAGCGCCTCGAACGCCGCGATCATCGGTTTCAATGTGAGAATGGAAAACGGGGTCAAGAGCCTCGCCAAACATCACGGCGTGGAGATTCACCAGCACAGCATTATTTACGAATTGATTGATGCGGTGAAGGTCGCGATGGCCGAGCAGCTCGATCCGGAACTTCGTGAAATCAAGCTGGGGGCGGCGGAAGTTCGCCAGATTTTCCCGGTCGCGAAGACGTTTGTCGCGGGGTGTTTGGTCACCGAAGGAAAACTGGTGCGGGATCGCAAGGTGCGGCTTCTGCGTCAGGGCAAGACGGTTTTCGAAGGAAAGGTTTCCACGCTCAAGCGGTTCAAGGACGACGCCACGGAAGTTCGCGCCGGCTACGAGTGCGGGGTTCGCATCGACGATTTCAACGCTTACGAAGAGGGCGACATCATCGAGGCATTTGATATCCAGAAGATCCGCGCCAGCCTTTAGGCTATGAGCCAACGCAACGTCAGGGTAAACGAACTCATCAAGCGGGAGGTCAGCGATGTGCTGCACACCCGTTATCAGTCCGAGTCCGTCTATATCACGATCACGGAAGTCGACGTCAGCCCGGATCACCGGAAAGCGCACGTCTTCTTCTCCGTGATCGGGGGCCGCGACCGGGCGCACGAATCCCTGAAATGGTTGACGAAAAACCAGCGTGAAATCCGGCAGCAGGTGGGGAAGCGGATTGTTCTGAAGCATTTGCCGCACCTGCAGTTTCACCACGATACCTCGATTCGTCGCGGAAACGAGATTCTTCAGCTTCTTGATGAACTGGAGGAAGATGGTCCGCGCGAGGAAGAGGTAGAAGACGAGCGGGAATGAACGCGTCTTTTTATCCGGAACTTTCGGCGCGCCTGCGGGAAGTCGTGGGCGAGTTGAGAGGGAAAAAAGTGGCCGTGCTCGGGCACATGCGTCCGGATGGCGACTGTATCGGCTCGCAGGTGGCGTTTTGCCGGGTGTTGCGCACGCTCGGCGTGGAGGCGGTTTGCGTGAACGCGGATGCGGTGCCGCGACGGTTGCGGTTTCTGGTTGGCGACACGCCTTTTTTCCGGGCGGATGAATTCGACGGCACCGGTTATGTGGCGGTGACGGTGGATTGCGCGGATCAGGCGCGGACGGGCGGTGAGCTTGTCCGGATGTTTCCGGAAATATTCGCGGGGGTGGATCATCACATTTCGAACCAGCAACATGCGCAGCACAATGTGGTGGAAAGCGCGTCGGCCGCGACGGCGGAGATTTTGGCGGGGACGTTTCTGGACAATGGGTGGTCGATTGATCCGGTGACGGCGCAGGCGCTTTATGTCGGGATCGCCACCGATACGGGGCAGTTTCGTTACCCGTCGACGACGCGGCAGGTATTCCTGATTGGAGGATATTTAATCGAGCGCGGCGCGGATCCGGCGGCGGCTTCGCGTGAGCTTTACGAGCGGGAATCGATGGGGAAAATGCAGTTGTTGCAGCGGTTTCTGGCGTCGTTGCGCTTGGAGGCTGGCGGACGGATCTGCATCGGTTTTCTTCCGAGATCCGTTTTTGCGGAAACGGGAACCACCGGCGAGGATACGGAAGGGCTGGTGGATTACGCGCGTTCCATCGATGGCGTGGATGTGGCGGGAGTGGTGGAGGAGAAAGAAGGCGGCCTGAAGGGGAGTTTGCGTTGCAAGGACCCGCTTTACCGGGTGGACCGGGTGGCCCAGCATTTTCAAGGCGGCGGACATTCGTGCGCGGCCGGATTTAATTCAGAATTATCGTTGGACGATTTTTACCCGGCGCTGCTTGCGGAACTGAAGAAGCAGTTGGAGCAGGTGGACAGCGCCAGGAGCGGATCATGACTTTAGGACAACCGGAACTCGAAGGTCTCCTTTTGGTGGACAAACCGAAGGGGCACACCTCACACGACGTAATTGCGCGGCTGCGGAAGAAGCTTCAGATGAAGCGGATCGGGCACGCGGGCACTTTGGATCCGATGGCCACGGGGCTGTTGGTGGTTTTGGTCGGGAAGGCCACGAAGGCGTCGCAATACATCGTGAGTCTCGACAAGGAATACACGGGCCGCATTGAACTGGGAGTGGTGACCAACAGCCAAGACGCGGAGGGCGAGGTGATGTCGACGATGCCGGTTCCGGAGTTGACGGATGACGAAATCCGCCGGCAGATGAAGGGTTTTTTGGGTGATCAATACCAGACGCCGCCGATGCATTCCGCGATCAAGGTCGAGGGAGTTCCGCTTTACAAATTAGCCCACAAAGGGAAAGAGGTGGAGCGTGAGCCGCGTTTTATCCGGATCGATAAGTTTGAGCTGCTGAAGTATGAGAAGCCGAATATCGATTTCCGGTTGCGCTGTTCCAAAGGAACTTATGTGCGGACGGTGGCGCATGATCTCGGGGAACGGGTCGGCTGCGGCGCCCATTTGTCGGTTCTTGTTCGGACGGCGACGGACCAGTTTCGTTTGGAAGACGCGT
>CAZJCL010000191.1:0-3303 GCA_964544025.1 uncultured Opitutales bacterium
CTATTCGTCGTCTTCCTGAAGGCTGGCTACCACGTTCAAATCTTCCAAAGTCGTGGTGTCGCCAAACTGCGTGCTTCCCGTCGCGACCTGCTTCAGGATCCGGCGCATGATCTTGCCGCTGCGGGTCTTCGGCAATCCGCTCGCGAACCGGATCGTATCGGGCTTCGCGATCGGACCGATCTCCTTCGCCACGTGGTTACGAAGAGTTTGTTTCAACTCATCGCTCGGCTCCTGACCGGCTTTCAGCGTCACAAACGCCACCACCGAGTGCCCCTTGATCTCGTCGGGCTTGCCCACGACCGCCGCTTCCGCCACCGCCGGATGGCTGACGATCGCGCTCTCGATCTCCGCCGTTCCCAGACGGTGACCCGACACGTTCAACACGTCGTCGATGCGGCCAACAATCCAGAAATACCCATCCTCGTCCTGACGGCAGCCGTCGCCCGTGAAATAAATCCCCGGATATTCGCTCCAATACTGCTCCTTGTAGCGCTTGTCGTCCTTGTAAAGGGTGCGGAGCATTGCGGGCCACGGTTGCTTGATGACAAGTTTCCCGCCGCTGTTTTTCTTCACTTTCTTCCCCTGCTCGTCCACCACTTCGGCCTCGACGCCGAAGAACGGCAGCGTTCCGGATCCCGGCTTCATCGGCGTCACACCCGGCAACGGCGCGATCATGATCATCCCGGTTTCCGTCTGCCACCAAGTGTCGACAATCGGGCAGCGTTTGTTGCCGATCGTCTTGTAATACCACATCCAGGCTTCCGGATTGATCGGCTCGCCCACGCTTCCGAGCAACCGCAGCGAGCTCAGATCGTGCTTCTTCACATAATGATCGCCCGCGCGCATGAACGCCCGGATCGCCGTCGGCGCGGTGTAGAAAATGGAAACCTTGTGCCGGTCGATGATCGACCAGAAACGATCCCAATCCGGGCAATTCGGCGCGCCTTCATACATCAAACTGGTCGCGCCGTTCGCCAGAATTCCATACACCACGTAGCTGTGGCCGGTCACCCAGCCGATATCGGCGGTGCACCAATAGGTGTCCTGCTCCTTGAGGTCGAAAACGTATTTCGCCGTCATCGCGGTTCCGAGCAGAAAACCCGCGGAAGTGTGCAACACCCCCTTCGGCTTCCCGGTGCTGCCGCTGGTGTAGAGGATGAACAACGGCGTTTCCGCGTCGAACGCCTTCGCCTTGTGCACGTGGCTCGCCTCCGCCATCAGCTCGTGATACCAGAGATCGCGGCCCTTCTTCATCTCGACCTCGCTGCCGGTCCGCTTCAGGACGACCACGTTTTCCACCGACTTTACGCCCTTGAGCGCCGCGTCGACGTTCGACTTGAGATCGACCACTTTTCCCCGGCGGAAACCGCCGTCGGCCGTAACGATCAACTTCGCCTCACAGTCGTTGACCCGGTCTTTAATGGCTTCCGAGCTAAACCCGCCGAAAATCACCGTATGCACCGCGCCGATACGGGCGCAACCCAGCATCGCGATCGCCGCTTCCGGAATCATCGGCATGTAAATCGCCACCCGGTCGCCCTTTTTGATGCCGAGTTTCTGCAGCACATTGGCGAATTTGCAGATCTCCACGTGGAGCTGTTTGTAGGTCAAAGTCCGCACTTCGCCCGGCTCGCCTTCGAAGATCAGCGCGGCCTTGTTCTCCCTCGGCGTTCCGAGATGACGGTCCACGCAATTCTCCGCGACATTCAGCTGCCCGCCGCTGAACCACTTGGCATGTGGAGCTTTCCAGGTGAGCACCTTGTCCCAAGGCTTCCGCCAAAGGAGGAAATCTTTTGCTTGCTTCCCCCAAAAATTCTCTGGAGACTCAATAGATTCCCGATAGAGCTTCTTGTAAGCGGCCATGCTACTGATATTGGCCTGCTTCTGGAACTCCGGGGACGGCTTGAAGATTCGTTTCTCTGTTGAGACCGAGGTTATATTGGTTTCGTTCATGAGGTTTGAGTTGATTTAAAACGGGTGCCGTCCTTTTCACCTTCCAAGCAGCCTCGGGTCAAGGGATTTCGTAAACGTATGGAGAAAAACAACGATCAGAATGATGTTTCCGTAGAGGGCATTCTGGAAATTTTTAACAACCGTTCCGGTCAGCTCCTGGACCCGGCCCGCAACGGTAAAATGCGCAACACCGACCCGTTTTTACCACGGGAATTGGTGCGGCGCTTCAAACTGAAACGCGGAAGCTACATAAAAGCGACTGCCGAAAATGGATCGAAAAATCATCCAAAAGTCCGCTTCATCGACAGCTCCGATGGACTGGCTCCGGAGGAAAGACGCCGGCTGCCGGAATTCCAGACGCTGACCACGATCACCCCCGACGAACAGCTCCGCCTGGAAACCAAAGACGGCAAAATGACCGTCCGCACCATGGACCTCTTTTGCCCGATCGGCAAAGGCACCCGCGGCCTCATCGTCGCCCCGCCCCGCACCGGAAAAACCACTCTCCTCTGCGACATCGCGCTCGGAATTCTGGAAAACCACCCCGAGTGCCACGTCATGATGGTCCTCATCGACGAACGCCCCGAGGAAGTCACCGACATCAAACGCACCGTCCCCGCCGAAATCTTCGCCTCCTCCAACGACGAGCCGATTAAAAGCCACATCGAAATCGCCGATCTCGCGATCGATCGCGCCAAACGCCTCGTCGAAACCGGCAAAGACGTCGTCATTCTCCTCGATTCCCTCACCCGCCTCGCCCGCGCCCACAACGCCAGCAAAGGCGGCGGCGGCCGCACCATGACCGGCGGCATGGACGTCCGCGCGCTCGAAAAACCGCGCCAACTCTTCTCCGCCGCCCGCAACACCGAAGAAGCCGGCAGCCTCACCATCATCGCCTCCGCGCTGATCGAAACCGGCAGCCGCATGGACGATCTCATTTTCCAGGAGTTCAAAGGCACCGGAAACATGGAAATGGTCCTCGACCGGAAAGTCGCCGAAATGCGCATTTGGCCCGCCATCAACGTCGCCTCCTCCGGCACCCGCCGCGAAGAGCTCCTCATCGACGAAGACGACCTGGAAAAAATCCATTTCTTCCGCCGCGCCCTAGCGCCGCTCAAGATCACGGAAGCCGCCGAAACCATGACCACCCGCCTCGGCAAAACCAAAACCAACGCCGAATTCCTAAAACTCCTCGGCCGCTAACCCAGCGGAAACGCGGCGCGGTGCCAAAAGTTAAACAAGCATCCGTAAAACAAGCATCCCTGCTTGTAACCCTCCCCACGGCACCGTGGAAAACGTCCGCGCCAAAGTAGAACAAGCATCCCTGCTTGTAATCCTCCCCACGGCACC
>CAZJCL010000191.1:3403-5914 GCA_964544025.1 uncultured Opitutales bacterium
CCCGTTCACCACGTCCCGGAGGGACACCACGATACATAACCCGTTCACCACGTCCCGGAGGGACACCACGAAAATAACCCGGCGCTTCAGCGCCGGGTAGCACATAAACACCCACCACAAGTCCCGAAGGGACGACTGAACCGCCCGCCCACCTCGAGGCCCTCCCCCTTCCACATCCCCCCGACCGCCGATCCCAAATTCTAAAATCTAAAATCTAAAATCTAAAATTCAAAAATGCCTTCCTGGAAATTCTTCCGCACCGGCGGCCTCACCCAAGTCGCCCTCGAAACCTCCGACGACCTCCTCAACCTCCGCCACCTCGACCAAAAACTCTGGGTCGCCCTCAGCTGCCCCGTCAAAGGACTTGAGCTCGACGAAAAGACCCTCGCCCTGATCGACGCCAACAACGACGGCCGCGTCCGCGTCCCCGAAGTTCTCGCCGCCATCGACTGGGCCGCCTCCCGCCTCAAGAACCCCGCCGATCTCCTCCGCGGCGACCCCGCCCTCCCCCTCTCCGCCATCGACGAAGCCACCCCCGAAGGCCGAATCGCCCTCGCCTCCGCCCGCCAAATCCTCACCACCCTCGGCAAAGAAAACGCCACCGAAATCACCCCCGCCGAAAGCAGCGACACCGCCCGCATCTTCGCCTCCAGCCCCCTCAACGGAAACGGCATCATCTCCCCCAAAGCCTCCGAAGATCCCGCCGTCCAAGCCCTCATCAAAGACATCGTCGCCACCCTCGGCGGCACCGAAAACCGCGCCGGAGGCACCGGAGTCACCGCCGCCCAAACCGACCAATTCTTCGCCGACCTCGCCAACTACGCGAAATGGGTCGAAAACAGCGCCGCCAAAGACATCGCCATTCTCGGCGAAAAAACCGGCGCCGCCGTAACCGCCCTCCAAACCGTCCGCCCCAAAATCGAAGACTACTTCGCCCGCTGCCGCCTCGCCGCCTTCGATTCCCGCGCCACCGCCGCCCTCAACCGCTCCGAAAGCGAATACCTCAACATCGCCGCCAAAGACCTTAAAATCTCCGTCGACGAAGTCGCCGCGTTCCCCCTCGCCCAAATCGGCGACAACTCCAAGCTCCCCCTCGCCCACGGCCTCAACCCCGCCTGGGCCGACGCCATCGCCTCCTTCCGCAACCTCGTCGTCGCCCCGGTTTTCGGCACCGACAAAACCGAACTCTCCGAATCCGAATGGCGCGACCTCAACACCCGGTTCGCCCCCTACGAAACCTGGCTCGGCGAAAAAACCGGCAGCCCCGTCGAAAAACTCGGAATCGACCGCGTCAAAGAACTCCTCTCCGGCCCCGGCCGCCAGCAACTCGCCGAACTCGTCGCCCGCGACAAGGAACTCGAACCCGAATTCAACGCCATCAGCGACGTCGACCGCCTCGCCCACTACTACCGCGACCTCCGCGCCCTCCTCCACAATTTCGTCAACTTCGCCGATTTCTACTCCCCCGAAAAACCCGCCATCTTTCAATCCGGCACCCTCTATTTCGACAGCCGCAGCACCGAACTCTGCGTCGCCGTTTCCGGCCCCAGCCCGCTCGCCGCGATGAGCAAAATGTATATCGTCTACATGGACTGCAAACGCGGCGCCGAAACCATGAAAATCGCCGCCTGCATCACCCAAGGCGACAGCGACTACCTCTTCGTCGGCCGCAACGGCGTCTTCTACGATCGCAAAGGCCGCGACTGGGACGCCACCGTCACCAGCATCGTCGACAACCCGATCAGCATCCGCCAAGCCTTCTGGTCCCCCTACAAAAAATTCATCCGGATGATCGAGGAACAAGTGGCCAAACGCGCCGCCGCCGCCGAAGCCGCCTCCACCGAAAAACTCTCCCGCGCCGCCGAAACCACCGTCGCCATCCCCGAAGCCAAACCACCCCTCGGCGAAGCTCCCCCCGTCGTCCTCCCCCGCAAAGTCGACGTCGGCGCGGTCGCCGCCCTCGGAGTCGCAGTCGGCGCCATCGGCGGCGCGCTAGCCGCCCTCGCCACCGGCCTCGCCCGCCTCGCCCCCTGGCAACTCCCCCTCGTCCTCCTCGCCGCGATGCTCCTCATCTCGCTCCCCGCAATGATCATCGCCGCGTTAAAGCTCCGCCAGCGCACCCTCGGCCCGCTCCTCGAAGCCAACGGCTGGGCGATCAACGGCCGCGTCCGCATCAGCATCCCCTTCGGCAAAAAACTCACCCAAATCTCCGCTCTCCCACCCGGCGCGAAACGCTCCTTCACCGACCCCTACGCCGACAAATCCGCCCGCAACAAACGCCTCCTCCTCCTCACCCTCATCGCCCTAACCCTCGCCGCCCTCCTCATCCGCGCCGACCACAACCGCCGCGGCCACTACTTCTGGCAGCCCGGAGAAGTTCAAAGTTCAAAGCTCGAAGTTCAAAGTTAAGAAACCCACCACCCCCGGATCATTCAACACCCATTCCTCCCCTTATCTGTGCTCATCTGTGCCATCTGTGGTTAAAAAATCCGTTGCCCAAGCCTTCGCTCC
>CAZJCL010000192.1:0-5910 GCA_964544025.1 uncultured Opitutales bacterium
TTGATTTGGTTCGCCTTTAAATTGATTGTCTGACCGCCCTCAAGGTTGATCACTTTACCCCTAGCGTGAAGACCATCGCTTCCTTCCACGGTTATTAACTTCGATTTCTCGCTGATTAGGTCGCGGGTTTCGATTACGACCTCTTTCGCATTAAGAGAAACTTTTTTCTCAACGGAGGTCACTTGATTCTTGCCAAAACGCTCAATGATGTCGCCATCAATTGTCTGCTGGAAGCCTTTCTCGACATGACGATATTCAGCACCTTCGATGTGCGTATTCACGTCTTGGCGAACAAGCGTATTCAAGTTCCCCCCGCGGGCTCCGTCTTTCTCCCAGCCCACACGGACGTGACGGTTACCGTAGTTCGTTTCCTTGACATCGTTTCGGACCCGGACATCCAGATCCTTCTCCCCATGAATAAAAATCTGCTCCTCCCCTTTTTTGTCCTCGAAACGGATTTCATTAAACCCTCCGCTGCCTTTGCTGGAGTCGGATTTGATCGTGGATTTCGTCTTTTCGGCCGGAAGATCGTAGGGCGGCATCGCTTCGCCGTTATACACGCAGCCGGTGATGATCGGCTTGTCGATGTCGCCGTCGAGGAACTCGACGATTACTTCCTGCCCGATGCGGGGAAGCCAGAACATGCCCCACTTCTTCCCGGCCACCGCTTGCGAAACGCGAATCCAGCATGAACTCGCTTGATCGAACTTCCCGTCCTGATCCCAGTGAAACTGAACTTTAACCCGCCCGAATTCGTCGGTGTAAATTTCCTCGCCCTTCGGCCCCACAACAACCGCCGTCTGCGGCCCGATGATAACCGGCCGCGGCGTAATCCGCGCCGACCGGTAGGGGACCTCGGCCTCGATCGCCTCAATCTGACAGGTATAAAGCTGCTCACCGGACCCGTTGCGGGAACTTCCGTAGTCGTCCGAGGTGATCTTGTGGTGCAAGCCGGTCACCAGATAGGAGACATTTCGGTCCTCCCGGAAGAAATCCTTCAGCGTAAAAGTAAACCCGGTTGCCAGTCCGCGCACCGTCCCCTTTCCGCGAAACGTCTCGTGGCCGGCCTGCAGTTCCTCGATCCTCACTTTCGCGTATGCCTCGCCATCTCCCGTGTTGTCGAAAGCGCCGGGATATTCGTATTTCTCGAACTCCCCCGCCGCGTGATCGCGAGGGAGCTGCGATCGGGTCAGGAGGCTCTTCCTCGGCGCTTTGAAATCGTAATCGGTATGACTGAAAACGGCGGGCTGCACCTCCTTACGAGTCACCCATTCGGAGATCGTGTCTCCCACCGAAGTTCGATCGTTGGGAGGACGGTAGAGAACCTCCTCATAACCGGGACACGGCTCGTGCGCGCCCGGCGAATCCGCCAAGACCGCCGTGTGCTTTCCATCCTCGTGGATGAAGTAATAGTAAATCCCGGCCCGCTCCATCAACCGGCTCACGAAGCTGAAGTCGCTTTCATTGAATTGAACGCAATACTCAAGGGCCGGGTAATTGCCCGTCAGCCGCTTCTCGTAGTCGTCGAAACCATGAGCCCGGAAAACTTCTTCGATAATATCCGGTATCGTCGCCTGCTGAAAAATCCGGCAGTCCGAGGCGCGAGTTAAAAACCACAACCATGGAACGATCGTCGCGGTGTAGAAGGAAAGCTCGTTCTCCGGCTCGTGCTGCTCGAAGTGACTGACGTATCCGTTAAAATACCGCGTCTCCTCGTTATCCACCTCGACACGGACCGTGACGTTTCCGCCGACGATCGCGTCGAAATCGATCTCCCGATCCTCGCTCAGCAACTCCAGACGATATTCGAAAAGCCGCCCAAGCGAATCCTGCCCGGTCATTGCGCGCAGCAACAGAACATCGTCTCCCAATGGGGTTCCGACAGCGACTGTTCTGCTTGATTGCGTACGAGCCATTTTGGATTAAATCAGTTGGTTTCGTCTGGTTGGGCGACCGCTGTAAGAACCGCCTCGACGCTCTCCTCCTCGGATATCTCCCGGTCGAATCGATACACGAACTCTCCATCCCGGGCATCGACATGAACCGCAGCCGGAGGATTTCCGTCCAGCATGCGCGCCAGAAACTCCTGGCTGACCGCCGGAAGAAGTGTGTTGGTAAGGATCGCGTCCACCATGCGTCCACCGCTTTCGTTTTCCGTGCAACGGCTGAAAACGAGATCGACCACCGCGTCGGAATAGGAAAAAGGAATGCGATGATTCTGCTCCACGCGGGAGCGGATTCGGTTCAGCTGCAAGATGACAATCTGCTTCAGCACCTCTTCGCTGAGCGGATAATAAGGCACGGTCAGCATCCGCCCGAGCAACGCCGCCGGAAAAACCTTCAACAACGGATCCCGGAGCGCCTTGGCGATCGCGTCCGGATCCGGAATCATTTCCGGATCGCGGCACAAACTGGTGAGCAAATCGCTTCCGGCGTTGGTGGTAAGCAGAATTATCGTGTTCTTGAAATCGATGCGCCTTCCCTCGCCGTCTTCCATGCTCCCTTTGTCGAAAACCTGGAAAAACATCTCATGCACGTCCGGGTGGGCCTTCTCGACTTCATCCAGTAATACGATGCTGTAGGGACGGCGGCGCACCGCTTCCGTAAGCACTCCGCCTTCTCCATATCCGACATATCCCGGAGGAGCGCCCTTCAAGGTCGAAACCGTATGCGCCTCCTGAAACTCGCTCATGTTGATCGTAATGACATTGTCCTCACCGCCGTATAGAGCTTCGGCCAGAGCCAGGGCGGTTTCGGTCTTCCCGACACCACTCGTGCCGGCGAGCAGGAACACGCCGATCGGTTTGGACGGATTGTCCAGACCCGCGCGCGAGGTTCTGATGCGCTTGCCTATCGTCTCCAGAGCATGGCTTTGTCCGATGATTCGCTTTTCGAGAGTGGCGGTGAGATTGAGGATGGATTGAATCTCGTCTTTCACCATCTTGCCCACGGGAATACCGGTCCAATCCGCCACGACCGCCGCCACCGCCTGCTCCCTTACGCTCGGCAATACCAGCGGGTCGTCTCCCTGCACCTCCACTAGCTGCTCCTCAAGTTCGCGCAACCGCTTACGGTGCGTTTCAGGATCCTCGTCGCCCACCGTTTCAGACGGTGCCTCTTCGTCCCCGCGCGACAACGAGAGGCGCAAGGAATCGCGGATCGCCACGATTTCTTTCACCAGTTCTTTCTCTTGTTTCCACCGCGCCTCCAATTCCTCCAATCTCTCCTGCTCCAACGCTCTCCCCGCAAGAACCTCCTCCTGCCGCGCGGTATGATCGACGCCCAGCGCCATTTCACGTTCGAGAACGGAAAGCTCCGTATTCAAATGCTCAATTCTCCGTCGGGCATCCTCCAGCGAAGGAGGCACTCCGTGATGACTGATCGCCACGCGTGCACAGGCGGTATCGATCAGGCTGACTGCCTTATCCGGCAACTGCCGCGCCGGAATATACCGATGGGAAAGCCGGACCGCCGCCTGCAAAGCTTCGTCAAGCACATGAACATTATGATGTTTTTCCAAGACGGGAAGAAGACCGCGAATCATGATAACGGCCTTGTCCTCCTCCGGCTCTTCCACTTTGACCACCTGAAACCGGCGCGTAAGCGCGGGATCCTTTTCAAAATATTTCTTGTATTCGGCCCAAGTGGTCGCGGCGATCGTCCGAAGACGGCCGCGGGCAAGCGCCGGCTTCAACAAATTGGCCGCGTCGCCCTGCCCCGCCGCGCCGCCCGCGCCGATCAGGGTATGAGCCTCGTCGATAAAAAGAATGATCGGTTTGGGCGAAGCTTCGACTTCGTCGATGACCTGTCGCAAGCGTTTCTCGAACTCCCCCTTCATGCTCGCCCCGGCCTGAAGCAACCCGAGATCCAGCGAGCGAAGCGTCACGTCCTTCAGAGCGGGCGGAACATCGCCTGATACGATTTTCTGCGCGAACCCCTCGACAACCGCCGTCTTCCCCACACCGGCCTCTCCGGTGAGAATCGGGTTGTTTTGGCGACGACGGAGAAGGATATCTACGATCTGCCGAATCTCGTCATCCCGCCCAAGTATCGGATCCATCTCTCCCTTGCGGGCCTTCTCCGTAAGATCCACCGAAAACTGGGTAAGCGCCTCCTGTTTCCCCATCACGCCGGGAGCGGCCTCACCACCCGAAGTGGCCGTGACGTTATTAGTCGGTGCCGCCATGCCATCTTCCGGAGATCCATGGACGATGTTGGCAAAATCCTCCGCCAACCGCTCCGCTGAGATTCGGGCAAACTGCGGCGAAATCCCGCCGAGAATGTTCTTCAAGGCAGGCGTTTTAAGGAGGGTGAACACCAGAAACCCGGAGCGAACACGCGTGTCATTGAAAAGAAGACTCGTATAAAGCCAGCTTTGCTCGACTGTCTCCAACACATGCGGTGAAAAATCGGCGATTGCCGTCGCCCCCCGCGGAAGGCGTCCCAGCGCGGCGGTTATATCCGCGGACACGCGCGCCAGATCGACCTCGAAGTGGCGCAGGATGCGATGAAAATCCGAATCCTGCAATTGGACGAGTTGGTGAATCCAATGCGTAAGTTCCACATACGGATTGCCGGCGAGACGGCAATGAACCGTAGCGCCTTCGATACCTTTGTAACAAAGCTCGTTGAGTTTGGTGAAGAGAGACTTGCGTTGGATATCGGCCATAGGGTGAACTTTCGTTATTTCAATGATAAATCTTTCACATCAAGCAGCGGTCGTGATCGTGGCTTCTTCTCCTGCGATCGTGAGGTCGGCGGCATCGCTGCTAAGCGGACGCGTTTTGAGCCAACAGGTCCATCCGAGAGCGGAATCGCCACCAAGACGAATCTCCGGCACCTCGTCCCGTTGGAGGATGAGTCGCAGATCCCAGAAGAATTCGAGACCCACATAAAAATGCACCCAGTCCTTCAACTGCTTAAACGCGCTTCCGCCGGGCAGTAGCCGTTTGTACTGGTCGAGCTCCATCGGCCCCAGGTCGATCCTGAACTTTAACTGCGTCTCCCACATCCGGGTTCCGGCGATAGCCGATTTGCCGAGAATGCTGGCGTGAGGATTATCCCCCCCAAGCGAACATTGGGAATCCCGAGGGAGATCAATCCATTGCCCGCAAAAGGTTTCCACATGGGCCGGCACTTCGAAATACTCGCTCAAAATCGCTTCGATGCCTTCGGCGCTACGGGTCTGCCCTCCAAGCCGGCCAGCGAAGTGAAGCTTCGGCCAATCGCCCACCTGATCGCGATCGCGCAACCCCTCCATTCCCAAACCGATGGTCGCGGCGATATATCCCGCGAATCGCGACTCGTGTTTCCTCTCGAAATCAATCGCCGGATGGTTGAGCGCCCATCCGCGAAACAGGAGCGAAAGCAAGCGGTGTTGAAAGATGTTAACGAAAGCCTCCAGCGTGGTATCGCGATGGTGCCGGTTGCGTTCGTCAATAAACTCGGTCACATAAAGCGGCATGGCACCGTTCGGACCCAGCAGGCCCGGGCCGTATAGAGAAACAATAACCCGTTCGCGCTCCTCGTCCCAACTCGCTCCCGCCACCGCGGAGGGAGCGAAAGCCAAGGAAGGCTCTTGGCGCAATCGCACGAATTCGCGCCCCGGCCGCTTCGCCTCACCCAGCCGCGCACCCTCCTTTTCCAGCAACCGCAGGAGCTGGAACGGATGATAAAGCCGCGCGTCGCGACAAATCCGCTGGATCAAATCAGACGGTGTTTGCCCGTTCTCGCCGGCCATCGTTTCACCTCCCCTCTCTGTTGCGAAACGATAACCGTTTCAGTAAATGAATTCAGTGCGACATACTTGCTGAAAAACCTCTCGAGGACCGCACCCAATATATAAATGCCCGTTCCCTCAAAGGCGTCTTCGTCGAAGGTCACGGTGATTTCCAAACCCCGTGCAAAGGA
>CAZJCL010000193.1:0-1626 GCA_964544025.1 uncultured Opitutales bacterium
CACCACCTTCTCCCGCCGTTTCCGCGCCGCTTTTTCCCGATCCTCCTGACGAACCCGAAACGGAATCTCACGGTAAGCATGCTCCAAATATTTCGCCCGACGCTGCTCCCCCGGAAACTCCTCCTCCCGCAAAATCGCCCAATACCGGACCATCGCCGAATCCCACATCCGCACGTAACCCATCAAATGCCAATCCGACGAGTTCGGCGAAAGCCGCAACAACGCCCTCTTCTCATCCATCGCCGAAACCTTCAGCGGCACCGGAAACCTCTTAAGCCATTTCTCAAACTCCTTCTCCATCGCCTTCCGGACCACTGCAGGATCGATCTTCCCGTCCAAAAAAATCAATTCCAACCGAGCCACCAAAGACCGCGCGTCGGCCGGATGATAAACTATCGAATAACTCCCGCGATCCTCCTCAATCGCGTCGCGGAAAACATGGCTGCCGGTTTCCTCAGGCTGCATAACCGTCTGGCATAACCCACCGACTCCCCCTGTCAATCCGCCTCCCGCCAGCAGCCTCCTTTTAACCAACGATTAACACTCCTCTGGAGTGCGGCGGCATGACGCGGCTTTCCTTCCAGGCGACATGTCGCCCAGCCCAACAACTCTCCTCAAACCCCATCAGCCTACAAACGGCAATCCGGCCGACAAAATTCCCCTCCTCCGCCGTCACCGAGCCGCAACCGCGCCAGATTCACCCGTCGCTAATCCCAAAACACTAAGGTTCGCGCGTTCACCGGCCGCGTTCAATCCTCCTCCATCTCAACAACCCTCACCTGCGGCAAATGCTTGAAATGTCCGTCGCGGGTGAGGAGTTTCCCGTGAACCTCATGAGCTCCGGCCGCGATCCAGATGTCGTTCGTCGGAATGGGCGTTCCCTGCTGGCGCAATTGCAACAGAAAGCTCGCGTAAACTTCCGCCGTCCGCCGGGTTACCTCAAGCACGCTGACCTGAGGCTCCGCCACGAACGCCTCCAGCGATGACAGATTCTCTTGAAGTCTTCCTCCTTTGCGAAATCCATGAAATAATTCCCCCAGAACCACGCTCGGAACGTAAATTCGGTCAGCGTTCGCGAGGCGTTCATGCCAGCGACCGGCCCGTCGCCAGTCGCTGTAAGCGTTGGTGTCAAGGACGACGATCAGGTCCATAACTCCTCGTCCAAGCGCTTCAAATCCTTCTCCAGAAATTCATCCCAATCCGGCCCGAAGTCCGAATCTCCGGCATATTTGTCCAGATTCGATTTCCGCACACACTCCCCCTCGATTCCCAATCCCCGACGCAACCCTTCACGGAGCACTTCGTTCATCGACACTCCCCGCCGCTCGGCCTCAGCCTTCGCCTTAGTCAGCCAAGATTCCTCCACGCGCCTGATGGTTACCTGCTTCATGCATGCATGATCCGTCAGAAAGTGCATGCAGTCAAGCCGGTGACAGGCTCAAGCCGCTAGGCTCACCGTCCGCCCGCCGCGCCCATCCCCGCCAATTCCCCCTGCCATTTCCGCACCAATCCGCTCTTCCCTTCCCGCGTCGCGAGCGCAATCCCCTCCTCCAAAAGCGGCTTCCGCAACGATCCCGGCAACGCCGATTCTCCCAACAACGTCTCAAAAACCGCCAAGGCCCGCCC
>CAZJCL010000193.1:1726-5883 GCA_964544025.1 uncultured Opitutales bacterium
TCCAACGGCATCCCAAACGGCCGGTAAAGCGGATCTCCCACCAAAATCGCCTGCCAACTGTACCCGCGAATCGAAAACGCCGCCGCATCCCCCACCGTTCCACCTTGCAACAAATACGCCAAAAACAGATGCGGCAAATGGCTCAACTCCAAATACGGCTCGTACACATTTCCCAAGGTCACCGCCGCCCCCCGCGACACCAGCGGCCCCACCCAACCCGCCGTCCGGCTCCGTAGCGTCCGCGCCGAAAAACTGTGGATGTGCATCGCGATCGCCCCCGGAGCAAACCGAAATCCCTCCAGCTCGAACGGCCCTTTCAAATCGTTCGCGTACCACCCGAAATATAGCGCCGGAGCGTCGAACCGGCTCGCTACCGGAAAAATCCCCGCCTCTTCCCGCACCGTCGTGTCGAATCCCGCCTCCGCCGTCATCTTCCCGACCGCTCGCAGCCATTCCACGCCGTTTCCGTGCGGACCCGCCGTATCCACATAAGCCCGCCCCCGCACCCCCCGCGCTTCCGCCTCCAGCGCTCCATCCACCAAAGCCATCGCGTCCGCCGCCGTCGTCCCATCCAGCCGCGCCACCTTGATTACCCGCGCCAAATCCGCCGGATTCGGCCTCGCGTTCTGAAACAACGGATTCGCCACATAACTGATCGTCGGTGCCCGCACCAGCAACAACGCCAATTCCGAATCGACCGCCGCCGCATGCGTCAGAAACTCCTTCTTCACCGCCGCGGTCATCTCCGGCGTAATCGCCGCCGGATCGTTCTCCACCCGAAGCGGAATCCCCCGGCAAAGCACCAAATACGACATCCGGTGCCCTTCCACCAAACTCCGGGAACGCCCCTCCTCATCCACCAGCGTCGACGGAATCCCCGAAACCCACTCCTTCTCCATCAGCGCATTCAACAACGGATTATGGATGCTCTCGATATACTGTTTCCGCGAAATTGTCTCCTCCAGCGGTGCCTCGATCGCCACGATATTTTCCCGCGGAATCCCGCGCTTCTCCGCGTAATATTCCCCCACGCGCACCGAATCCGGATCGGCTGAATTCACCACGATCACCACCCGCGCCGCCAACTCCGCCAGCATCGCCGCAATATCCTGCCCCCGCGAATCCGGGCGAAAAACCAGCGTAAAAACAACGAGCAGCAGCGAAATTCGGGTAAAGCGATTCACAGGTGGAACACGGATGACTGGCAGCTTCTCCGAAACGGATCCGCCGGTTTATTGGAGGGCGGCAGCGACCTGTTCCGTCGCTTGCCGGTAACGATTGATAGCAATCGCCAGCGATCGAACAAGGTTATTCTGATACTCCTCCGTCCTCGCATTCGCCGCTTCCAGGTCATTCGAAAGATAGCCCGCCTCCACCAAAACCGCCGGACACTCCACCCCGCGCAGCACCTGAAAACGCGCCCGCTTCAACCCCCGGTCAAACGTTCCCAAATCCCGCAACAACTGCCGGTGCACCAGAAATCCGAGCAACATGTTCCAGTGATCAAATTCATTCCCCGGATGCAAAACCTCGTCGCCCTTCGCCGCCTTCGCCTGTCCCGTCGAACGCTGCGTCCGCGGAGTCAGAATATACGTTTCCGTCCCATGCACAGCCGGATTCCCGACCGCGTTGAAATGGATACTCACAAACAGATCCGCCCCGGCCGCATTGGCGAACGCCGACCGGTCCGCCAGCTCGATATACGAATCGTCCGTGCGCACCAGCAGCACCCGAAATCCCTGCAACTCTAGAACCCGCTTCAGCCGCTCCGCCACCTCCAGCGTCAAATCCTTTTCCAACAGCTTCAGCTCCCGGTTCCGCGTCCCCTGATCGCGACCGCCATGCCCGGCATCCACAACAATCGTCCGGATCGGCCCCGGCGGAGGACGCGCCTGCGGAATCAGCAGCGGCCGCAGCGTCTCCTCATAATCCACCTGCGTAACAAGAAGTTCGCCCCGCGCGAAAAAAGTCGGCTCGCCCAGAAAAACACGAATCCCGTTGATCCGCATTTCCCGGCTCTCCGCCGAAAATTCCAGACGCGAGGATCGTCCGGTCAAAACGAATTCCTTCTCCGGTTTCCGCCATTCCCCCTGCATCTGCAAGGCCCGCGAAATCGCCGACAACGGAACATAATTCCGCCCGTCCACCGGAATGACCGCGCCGCGAACCGCTCCGGATATCCAGAGCAGTTGCAGCAAAAACAGCGGAACCAGGAAGGTGCGAAAGACCTTACGAGACCGGCCCAAGGTCAATCCTCGGTTTCGTCCTCGTCCTCGTCTTCGTCTTCAACATCCTCGTCGTGGTCTTCGTCTTCGTCGAAGTCCTCGTCGTCGTGCTCTTCATCCTCGTCGAACTCTTCCTCATCCTCGTCCTCATCGCGGGACGCTTTTTCGGAATCAGGACGGGATTTCGCGTTCGGATCCGGAGCCTCGTTGAACACCCATTTACGCTTGTTCGCAGGCAGAGGCGAAAGCATCGCGTTGATGTTCCGGCCCGCCAAACGCGGAGGCGCATCGAGCGCGCCCATCTGGCTCAAGTCGTTGATCGCCCGGTTGACGATATCGAAGCCCAACTCCTTGTGCTCCATTTCCCGGCCGCGGAAGGTCAAGGTAAGCTTCAGCTTGTTGCCCTTGCCCAAAAATTCTTCGCCGTGACGCAGCTTCGTGATGTAGTCGTGCTCGCCGACCTTCACCCGGAACTTCACCTCCTTGATCTTGCTGGAGGTCGATTTGTTGTCCTTCGTCTTCTTGCTCTGCTCGTACATGTACTTGCCGAAGTCAAGAATACGACAGACGGGAGGGTTGGCGTTTGCCGCGATTTCCACGAGGTCGTAGCCGGCGTCCCGCGCCAGCTTGGTCGCCTTTTCGGTGGGCATCACGCCGATTTGATCCCCGTTGGGGCCGATTACTCTTACTTCTCTTGCGCGGATTCGCTCATTGCGCCTGGGGCCCCGAAAGAATTCGCGCCGCTGGTAGCGGCCACGGCCCCCACGATATGCTTGTTTTGCCATTCAGTATTATTTCAGTTTTCGTTGCTTCTCATGCGGCTCCAAGCCGCAAAAATTGGGGCGTAAACGCGTCTGCAAATCGGCTTTCCCATTCTCCCAACTCTTCCTCCTATGTTTCGACGGAGCATCTTAATTAGCAAGAATTTTCGGTTCTTTACGCCGGAACTTCATTGGGCAAGATAATTCATCGGGATAAAACAGGGAAAACCGTCAAAGGCTGAAACTCTCGCCGCAGGAACAACTCGCCTTGGCATTCGGATTGGAAAACTTGAACCCGCCTCCGACCATCTTGTCCGAATAATCCAAAACCGTCCCCTTCAGATAAAGAGCGCTTTTGCTGTCGACCAGCACGTCCACCCCCGCCGAATGCACCAGAATATCCCCCTTTTTCGAATCCGCCACAAACTTCATCTTGTAGGAAAGCCCATTGCAACCGCCCCCCGAGATCCCGACCCGCAAAAACTCCCCCTTTTGCTCCCGCGCGATCAGCCTCAACGCCTTCTCCCCAGCCGCGGCCGTCAAACGAATCAGCCGCTCATCCGCCTCCCGGGGCCGTTCCGAAATAGTCGCCATTGCCGATGTTTCTGACATGTTCACCCCCAACGGTAACACGCTCCCGCTTTCCTCATCAAGCCGGATCACCAGAAACGCACTCCTCTCACCGAATCCAAATGCCATTTTCGATCATCCACTATCGCCCATGAACCCAAAACTCCACCGGATCGTCATCCCCCTCCTCCTTTCCCTCCTCACTTTCCCCGCCACCCTCCTCTCCGGAACCCATGAACCGGAAAAATCCGCCCTCTTCCAGCAATGGGGCGAAGAAACCCTCCAACAAATCCACCGCGACCTCTGGCTCGAAGACCGCGACCTCTACGCCGAAAAAGCATTCTTCACCGGTAACCAAACCCGGAAAGACCACCCCGCCTTCATGTGGGGAGTCGGCGTCCAACTCCCCGCCCTCATCGCCGCCGCCACGCTCGACCCGCAAAAATATCTCCAACCCGCGACAAACTACGCCCGCGCCATCGAGATCTACTGGCAATCCCACAACGGAATCGGCGGCTACGACGTCCTCCCCACCCCCAAACCCGCCGACCGCTACTACGACGACAACGCCTGGCTCGTCCTCGCCCTCGCCGACCTCCAC
>CAZJCL010000194.1:0-5846 GCA_964544025.1 uncultured Opitutales bacterium
GCTCGCCGTCCAATCCGCCAGCAACTCTTCCGCGTGCGGGCTCTCCGTCAGCTGATGATGCAACTGCACCAGTCTCCGCAGCGACTCGATTTCGCCTTCGTCCTCAAGACGCTCGATATCGATCATCGCCCGGTTGTAGAGCTTTTCGAAACGCTCTTCCGCATCGTAAACAAACGCGATTCCGCCGCTCATTCCCGCGCCAAAGTTCGTTCCCACGCGCCCCAAAACCGCGACCACGCCTTTCGTCATGTATTCGCAGCAATGGTCGCCCGCCCCTTCGATCACCGCCGTCGCCCCGGAATTCCGCACCGCGAATCGCTCGCCCACCCGGCCAGCCGCGAACAAATAACCGCCCGTCGCCCCGTAAAGACAGGTGTTTCCCGCGATGATATTTTGGCTCCAGGTAAACTTCTCGCCCGGACGCGGACGCAGGATAATTTCCCCGCCGCTCATTCCTTTACCAACATAGTCGTTCGCCTCGCCGATCAAACGCATCCGCACGCCTTGGACCAAAAACGTCCCGAGACTTTGCCCCGCGCTTCCGGTCAACGTGACGTCGATCGAGCCCGGAACCAGCCCGCTATCGCCCCGCAGAAATGCCACCTCGCCGGAAAGATGCGTGCCGACGCAACGATTCGTGTTCTTCACCTTATAGCTGCCGGCGAACCGCGCCGACCGGCCGCCGATCACATCCTTCGCGTCCTGCAAAATCGTGTCGTCCAGCGATCCTTCGTTTCCGAAACGGTCGTTTCGCTCCCGGGTGTGCATCCGGTCAAACTCGCCCGTCGGATCCGGATCGTGCAACAACCCCGCCAGATTCACCGTCTTCGTTTTCGGATTCGCCGGATCGTCGATCTGCTCCAACAACTCCGTCTTCCCGATAATCTCGTCCAGCGAACGATACCCGAGCCGCGCCAAATAACGCCGCACATCTTCCGCGACGCCGTTGAAATAATTGATGATGTTCTCCGGCTTCCCCTTGAACTTCGCGCGCAAATCTTCCCGCTGCGTCGCCACGCCGACCGGACACGTATTCAGATGACAAACCCGAAACATCGCGCATCCCGCCGCGATCAACGCCGCCGTTCCGAAGTTGAACTCCTCCGCGCCCAGAATCGCCGCGATCACGATATCGCGACCGGTTTTCATTCCGCCATCGGTCCGCAAAACGACGCGACCGCGCAGATTGTTCATCATCAAAACCTGGTGCGCCTCGGCCAAACCGATTTCCCACGACGAACCCGCGTTCTTGATCGACGAAATCGGCGAAGCGCCCGTTCCGCCTTCGTGACCGGAAACCAAAATCACGTCCGCATAAGCCTTCGCCACGCCGGCCGCCACCGTTCCGACGCCCGAACAGGAAACCAGTTTCACGCAAACCTTCGCCCGCGGATTCACTTCCTTCAGGTCGAAAATCAGCTGCGCCAAATCCTCGATCGAATAAATGTCGTGGTGTGGCGGCGGCGAAATCAGCGTCACTCCCGGCACGCTGAAACGCAGACGCGCGATCAACGGCGACACCTTGTGCCCCGGCAACTGACCGCCTTCACCGGGCTTCGCCCCCTGCGAAATCTTGATCTCGATTTCCTTCGCCGTGGAAAGATATTCCGCCGTCACGCCGAAACGTCCCGACGCCACCTGCTTGATCGCGCTGTTGGCGTTGTCGCCATTCGGCAACGTCGAATAACGCCGCGGATCTTCCCCGCCCTCGCCGGAATTCGATTTGCCGCCGATCTTGTTCATGGCGATCGCCAAGCACTCGTGCGTCTCCGGCGAAATCGCCCCCAGCGACATTCCCGCCGTGGTAAACCGCCGCCGCACTTCCTCCACCGGCTCCACTTCCTCCAGCGGCACTTCCGGATTCACAAACCGGAACTTCAGCAAATCCTTCAACGCCACCGGCGGATGCTCGTCGCTGTTGGAAATGAAGTTCTCGAAATCCTCCTGCTTTTCCGAACGGAGAAACTTGTGCATCCCGGCCACCACTTTCGTGTTCCAGCCGTGAAATTCCCCGCCCTTCCGGTTCACCCGGTAGTAACCTTCGTTCTCCAGCTGCGGCTCCCCTTCCGCCGGATACGCCGCGTCGTGACGCCGAAGCGTTTCCGCCGCGATATGCTCGTAACCAATCCCGCCGATCGGCGAAGGCGTCCCCGGAAAACACTCGTCGATCACCTTCTGACCGATTCCCAACGCCTCGAAAATCTGCGCGCCCTGATAGCTGAAAAGCGTGCTGATCCCCATCTTCGCCATGATTTTGAGCAACCCTTTATCGATCGCCTGCTTGTAATGACGATGCGCGGTCGCGAGATCCGAGATCGACGCCAACTTCCCTTCGTTGAACAAATCCCGCACCACTTCCAGCGCCAGATACGGATTCACCGCGTTCGCCCCGAAACCGAGCAACGTCGCGATCTGATGCACTTCGCGCGCCTCGCCGGTCTCGCAAACAATGCTCGTCAGCATCCGCACGCCCGCGTGCACCAGCGCCTTGTTCACCGCCCCCGTCGCCAGCAACATCGGAATCCCCACGCGCTCCGCCGAAACGCCCCGATCCGAGAGAATCACGATCCGCGCCCCCTCTTTCTCGACCGCCTCGACCGCTTTCTGAGCCAATTCCTGCAACGCCGCCTCCATCGCGTGCGGACCATCCGCCTTCACGAAAAGCGCCGGCAACCGCGCGATCCGTCCCTTCACCGCCGCCGCCTCATGCAAGGCCGCCAGCTCGTGATTCAGCAAAACCGGCGAATCGATCTCGATCAGCGAATTCCGCCCCAAGCCTTCCTCCAGCAAATCCGTTTTCCCGCCCAGCTGCATCGTCAGCGACATCACCGACCGCTCGCGAATCGAGTCGATCGCCGGATTCGTCACCTGCGCGAACAGCTGCTTGAAATAGGTGTAAAGCAACCGCGGCCGATGCGAAAGCACCGCCAGCGGCGTGTCGTCCCCCATCGATCCGATCGGCTCGGCTCCCGTCTGGGCCATCGGCCCCAAAATCATTTCCAACTCATCAACGTCGTAACCAAACGCCAACTCCAGCGGAAGCTTCTCCGAATCCTTCACCGTCGGCTCCTGCGCCGATTCCAGCGGCTTCGCGACCTCGTTCAGATCCAGCAAATTCTCCCGGCACCACGCGCCGAAATCCGCCTGTTTCGCGAGCGTCTGCTTGATTTCCGCGTCCTCCACCAACCGCTTCTCCTCCAAATCGACCGCCAACATCCGCCCCGGTCCGAGACGTCCAGTCGACACGATTTTCGCCCGCCCGTCCGGCAACAGCCCCGTTTCCGAAGCCAGCACGATGATGCCGTCGTCGTAAATCTTGTAACGCGCCGGCCGCAACCCGTTCCGGTCCAACGCCGCCGCCACATACCGGCCATCGGTAAAAACAATCGCCGCCGGCCCGTCCCACGGCTCCATGATGCTGGAGTGGTAATGGTAAAACTCCCGCACGTTTTCCGGCAGCGACTCGTCGTTTTCCCACGCGCTCGGCATCATCATCGCCGTCGAATGCAGCGCCGACCGGCCGCTCAACACGATCGTTTGCAAGCAATTGTCAAAGCTCGCCGAATCCGACATCCCCGGCTGGATCAACGGCCGCAAATCCCCAAACCGGTCGCCCCAGATGCCGTGCGTGTTGGAAAACTCCCGCGCCCGCATCAGGTTCCGGTTGCCGCGCACGGTGTTGATTTCGCCGTTGTGCGCCATGTAGCGAAACGGCTGCGCCAAGTGCCAGGTCGGAAATGTGTTCGTCGAATACCGCTGGTGAAAAATCGCGAACGAGGTCAGGTAGTTCTTCGATTTGAAATCGACGAAAAACTTCCGGATCTGCGGCGCGTTCAACAACCCCTTGTAAACCACCGTCCGGCACGAAAAACTGCAGATGTAAAACTCCGGAATCCCCGCCTCATCCGCCGCCCGCTCCGACGTTTTCTGCGCTAGGAAAAGCTTCCGCTCAAACTCGTCGTCCGAAAGATCCCCCGTCCGCGCCACCAGCGCCTGCACGATCATTGGACGCGTCAACTGCGCCTTTTGCCCGAGACACCGGCAATCCACCGGCACCTCGCGCCAAGCCAGAAACGCCAGCCCCTCCTGCTTCACCGCCCGCTCCACGATCTTTTTCCCGTGCGCCTGCGCGTAATCATCCTCGCGCGGCAAAAAGATCATCCCGACGCCCAGATCGCTGTCGCTGTAAAGCGGCTTGCGAATGTCCTCCAGATAATCGCGCAGCAGCTCCACCGGAATCTGCGTCAAAATCCCCGCGCCGTCGCCCGTGATGGCGTCCGCGTCGATCGCGCCGCGATGGGCCAGCCCCTTCAGCGCGACGACCGCCCGGTCGAGAATATCGTGAGAACGCGCCCCGCTCATCTGAGCGATGAACCCGACACCGCAGGCGTCGTGCTCAAAATCGGAGCGGTAAAGAGGAGATGGTTGAATCGTGGCCATGGTCGTTTTCCTTCTAAAATTCGGGTTAATCGCGTTATCTGGAGCCAAAAAAGGCCGGTTTCCAATAAACCGGCCATTCAGGAGAGGGAGGGAGAGTTGTGCTATCCAATCTTTCTCAGAAGAACCGGATCGTCTTGGCAGACATCCTGGCATGCTCCTCGTCGGAGCATGCGGCGTTAGTCGGCGAGTCAGGAATAGCCTCGTTCGGCTTCACGATGTCGTTGGCCAACAGGTAATTTTCCACCTCTTCCCCGCTCACATCCGCCAGCATCACCCCGTCGATCTCCACGCAAGGAGAAAGCGGCTGCCCCGATTTGCGCACCATCTCGGCGTAAATCTCGGGATTGTTGATGATATCGAGGTCCTCGTACGGAAGATCGTATTTCGCCATGATGGCGCGGACGCCGCGGCTCCATCCACAAGTCGGTTTCAAATAGGCTGTAATCTTCATACTCAAATCAGGATTGGCAGGGTTGTACCAAGGCTCAAACAAAATCAGCGCACCAGCGCCTCTTCGCGCCCCACTTACACACCTAGCGCCTTCCGGCAAATTTGCAATGACCTGTCCGCATAAAAAGCCCCACCTCCCACCCCGCGCAAGAAAAAATTATACCCCCCATAAAATCCCCTTCCCTCCCCCGTCCCCTCTTGAGAGGAGGGGACCCGCCAGGGAGGGGTGTGTTCCAGAGCACAAGCAGCAGAGCCCCAGAACCCTGGAGGGTCTCAGTCCCTGAGACCTTTCCCGACCAAAAATTCATAAAAGCACCCAAAAACTTCGCTAAGCTTGTTACGGGTGCTTTTTAAAAAAGGTTTCTGGTTTCTGGTTGTTCTTCGTTTTTGGCGCAGAATTGTTGGTCGTGGTTCATTGTTTCGGGTGTTGGATTGAGGATTCGTCGGTCTGGATCGGAGCCCCGTTGTTGAGGCGGTTGCGCCATCCTTGGATGATTTCGGGAATACTGATCTGAACGTGGTTGTTGACCGGGGGTTGCGGTTTGTCGCCATAGACTTCGGGTTTCCGTTTTTTGAGGAGGAATAAAAGGCATCGGTTGGAGTAGCGGCGCTTGTAGCCGAGCAATTTGCCCTGGCGGTTGAAAACCGGGTCGTCCCAGCCTTCGACGCCCCGCCGGTAGAGTTCATGTTCGGCCGATTCGATACGGAAGACGTTGGTTACGTAATCCCGTTGCTCCTGGGCGGCTGCGAATCTGGTTTGCAGCTCAGGATGCTTGGCGAGGTTGCGGTAAAACGCGGGGGGCGTGATCCCGGCCTGCTCGATCGCCGGGCGCGTGAGCTCTCCGTCGAGGATGTTGTCGAGGACACGCTGGAACAATTTCTCCGAAAACTTCGGAAGCCTGCCGCGCCGGGTGGTGGGAGTGGTGGATGGATTCATGCTTCAATTGCATGGGAAC
>CAZJCL010000195.1:0-2327 GCA_964544025.1 uncultured Opitutales bacterium
TTCGCCGTCTTCCGAAACGCCACGCTCGACAACGTCACCGCCGTCAAAACCTGGTCCGCCTCCAGCAACAGCGGCCGCACCAGAAACGATTCCTTCCGGTCCGTTTCCGCCAACAAATGGAAAATCCGTTCCAGCCGGTTCACCCGAGCCGCCGTTCTTTCCAGATGTTCCTCCACCGCCGTCCTCGCCTCCTCCGGCGGCAGATTTCTCGCCACCTCCGGCAAGATGATCAACCACCGTTTCTCCCTCCGGTAAAACTCCCGGAACTCGTCCATGAAGAAGCTTCTCAAGCGCTTCATAAGTACCTCCTTTCCTGCATCACTGCAGAATTTCAAGAGAAAACCCGAGGTCTTCTCCGCACGAGCCGGCCGATCAGCCAGCTTTACCCATTCAGATTCCTGAGAGTAGCGCAAATAACTCGGAACCTCAATCGGGCCATTTCCCCGCCGCGCTCATGGAGAAAACCTGACCGCCGCTCAGGGCAACGTGCTTTCCCCACGGCTTTCCCGGCTCCCTCGCTTACGAAATGTTCTTGAGCAAATCCTCGATCGCCTGATTCCGCTTCTCCCGAACCGCCCCGCGCCGGTCCCCCTTCTGACACGCGAACCGGATCGGCAACTGCAGCGTCCCCTTCTCCTGCAAATGATCCTCCACCGCGTACGCCGCCTCCTCCAACAAATATTTTACGAGCCACATCCGCCGCTTCCGTTTCGCCGTCGGACTGGTGAACGCGTCCGGCGGATCGAGCAACGCATGCAGATTCGCCAATGTAGCGTCGAGTTCGGCGTCGAGAGCTATGTTGATGCTGGGTTTCTTCTTCACGGTTTCCGGGTAAATAGTTCTTACGGTTTGAGCGACCGGATTGGACAACAGACCCACCGTTTCTGGCCAGCCTATTCCAACTTTTTTTCCAGAAAAACCGTCTGCCCAAGCCGTTTCCCGAAGAATCCGCGTGAGAATTCCTTGACGCACCCAAACCCCTCTTCTACGGAACATCCTCACTAATTCAATCCCCTCTCCTGAAAATCAACTCACTGCATTCTCTATATGTTGGAATCCTTTTATAAGTTTAACAGCTGGCTCAACGGCATCGTCTGGGGCCCGCCTTTCATGATTCTCCTCGCCGCCACCGGCATTTACCTCACGATTCGCCTCGGATTTTTTCAATTTACCCACCTCCGCTTCGCCTGGAACGAAAGTTTTGGCCGCTTCTTCAAACGCACCGCCGAAACCGAAACCGGCGCCCTCACCTCCTTCCAAGCCGTCTCCTCCGCCATGGCCGGAACCGTCGGCGTCGGAAACATCGCCGGCGTCAGCACCGCGATCGCCCTCGGCGGACCGGGTGCTCTTTTCTGGATGTGGATGATCGCTCTCGTCGGCATGGCCACGAAATTCGCCGAAGCCTCTCTCGGCGTGAAATACCGCGAAGTCGCCGCCGACGGCACCGTTTCCGGCGGCGTCATGTTTTACATCGAAAAAGGTCTCGGCCCGAAATGGAAATGGCTCGCCGTCACCTACGCGTTTCTCGCCGGACTCGCCGCCCTCGGAATCGGCAACATGGTCCAGGCCAACACCATCGCCTCCGCCATCAACACCCAATTCGGCGTCTCGGCCAGCATCAGCGGCATCGCCATCGTTTTCCTCGTCGGAATCGTCACCCTTGGCGGTGTCAAACGGATCGGAAAATTCGCCGAATGCATCGTGCCGATAATGATCCTCGTCTACCTTTTCGGCGGCATCGCGGTTCTCATTCTCAACGCCGCCCAAATTCCCGACGCTTTTCGCCAAATCTTCTACTACGCCTTCAATCCCGCCCCCGTCGCCGGCGGTTTCGCCGGAGCCTCCGTCGCCCTCGCGATCAAAATGGGCGTCGCCCGCGGCATTTTCTCCAACGAAGCCGGACTCGGCTCCGCCTCCATCGTCCACGCCCAAGCCACCGCCCACCCCGCCCGCCAAGGCATGTGGGGAATGTGGGAAGTCTTTATCGACACCATCGTCGTCGCCACCATGACCGGTCTTGTGATCCTCGTCACCGGCGTCAACGGAAACGCCGAAGTCGCCAACACCGAACTCGCCGCCGCCGCGTTCACCAAAGGTCTTCCCGGACCCGGCGGCCTGATCGTCCTCGCCGCCCTCGTCCTCTTCGCCTACACCACCATGATCACCTGGACCTTCTACGGCGAAAAGAGCTGGGAATATCTTTTCGGAAAAGGAATTGTAATCCCCTACCGCGCCGTGTTTCTGGTCATCCTGTTCTTCGGAGCCACGATGGAACTCAACCGCGTCTGGAGCGTCGCCGACACCCTCAACGGACTCATGGCCGCGCC
>CAZJCL010000195.1:2427-5835 GCA_964544025.1 uncultured Opitutales bacterium
TCGACTCGCCGCTCCATCGCTTCCCCGATTCAATTATTTCAATGAATCATTGGGAAACGCTGGAGCGCGAGGCGCGGGAGATCGTCGTAAAAACCTACGAGTCGCTCCCGGAAGAACTGCAAAATCCGGCCTCCGCCGTGCCGGTCATCCTCGAATCCGCGCCCACCGAGGCGATGCAGGAAGAAGGAATCGAAGCCGATGTCCTCGGCCTTTTCGTCGGCGAATCCCACGACGCGTTCGGCGAAGATCTCAACCCGATGCCCGGCCAAATCCTCCTCTTCCTGGAAAACATCTGGGAATTCGCGGAGGGCGATCTCAAACGTTACCGCGAAGAGGTCAGCATCACCTTGCTCCACGAACTCGGCCACTACCTCGGACTCGACGAGCAAGACATGTTCGACCGCGGCCTCGATTA
This sequence comes from uncultured Opitutales bacterium, assembly GCA_964544025.1. Lineage (GTDB taxonomy): Bacteria > Verrucomicrobiota > Verrucomicrobiia > Opitutales > T3Sed10-336 > CAZJCL01. Next base: position 2,843 of record CAZJCL010000195.1, read on the forward strand.
AAATCCGCGCCGAATCACCCGCGCTTCTCCGCCAGCAACTCCGCCAGCCGCCCGCAAATCTCCGGCCTCCCCGCGCAAACATGCAGCGGTCGCATCGCCACATCGAATTCCCGCATCGGAAACGCCGCGCCCCGCAAAAACCGCACCTCCACGCCCGCCGCCTCGCAAAGCGCGAACGCCGCCGCGATATCCCACACCTTCACGTTCACATCGACCATCCCGGCGAACAATCCGTTCGCCACATACGCCAAATGCAACGCGCTGCTCCCCATCGCCCGCACCTTGAAATTCGACACCACCGGCTGCAACAAATCCCGCTCCTCCCAATTCCGCGCCGAATGAATCGCCACAAAATCCGTCCCCGCCTTCTCCCCCGGCTCGATCTCCCTCTCCCCATCCAACAACGGAAACCCCTTCCCGCCTTCCATCATTTTCCGCCGCGACGCGTCATAAACAAATCCATAAACCGGCCGCCCGTCCCGCAACAGCGCCAGCGCGATCGAACAAAACGGAATCCCCAACGCGTAATTATTCGTCCCATCCACCGGATCCAGCACCCACGAAAACTCCGCCTCCGCCGCCAGCACCCCCTGCCCCGGATCCATTTCCTCGCTAAAAAAATCGTCGCCCGCAAACGCTTCGCCCAAATCCGCGAAAATCCGTTTCGCCACCTCCAGGTCGACCTCCGTCACCCGCGTCGCGTCCTCCTTCCACTGGCTCTCCACCCGCCCCAAATGCCGGTGGAGAAACTCCGTTTGCGCCAAAACCGCCGCCCGTCCGGCCCGCACCCGTTTCTCTATCGCGTTGTCCACCGCGAAACAATGCCCACCCGATGGACCATTCGCAAATCAGTAATCGTAAAGCCCCGGATCGCGAACCGGCGAACCACGACCGCCAAACCCGCCGCCGAATCCGCCTTCCTCATCCTCCCCGAAATCACCCAAAACATCCCCCAATTCCTCCTCCAGCTTCTCCGGATCCTGCCCTTCCTCCAGCTTCCGCACCATCTCCTCCATTCCCGCGTCCATCTTTTCGCCGCTCAACTCCGCCATCCGCCGCATCATCCGCGCCATCTGCCGCGGATCCGGATTCTCCTCGTCCATTCCCGCCATCTCGCGCTCCATTTCGCTCATCGCCGCCATCATCCGCGGATCGTCCAAATCCGGACCGCCATCGTCCATTCCGCCCTCCATCGCCGGCGAATCTTCGCTCTCCTTTTTCCCGCCGCTGGAAATCGCGAACGTCGAAACCATCTTCACCATCCGAAACTCCGGATTGTCCGGACACTTCGGAATCGTCTGACCCTGCGCCAACGTCCGCGCGTAGAACGAGTAAATCTTGTTGTTATCGGGACAGTAGTATTCGTAAATCGGCATAAGCGACTCTGGTTTATGCGCGCCATTTTAGCGGCCGGCAATCTCCGGTCAAGAGGCCCGCGATTCTCTCTCCATGCTCCCTCTTTTCGATAACAACAAACGCCGCCGATTCCCGGCCGTCACCTTCCTCCTGATCCTCGCCAACATCGGCTTCTTCATCTGGGAAATTCTGCTTCTCCAACAAGGCCAACTCGCGGAATTCATCACCCGCCACGCCTTCACCCCCGCCGCCATCGTCGCCGATCCCTCTCCCGAACAAGCGCTCACGCTCCTCTCCTCCATGTTTCTCCACGGCGGCTGGCTTCATCTTCTCTCGAATCTCTGGTTTCTCTGGATCTTCGGCAGCATGGTGGAAGACAGAACCGGCCCTTTCCGCTACCTCCTCCTCTACCTCGTTTCCGGACTCGGCGCGGCCTTGGCCCAATTCGCCGCCGGCCCACTCTCCCCGATTCCGATGATCGGAGCCAGCGGAGCCATCGCCGGACTCCTCGGTGCCTATTTCCTGCTCTTCCCGACCGCGATCATCTTCACTCTCGTCCCGCTCTGGTTCGCGCCAATCATCCCGATCCCCGCCTTCATCTTCCTCCTCCTCTGGTTCGTCCTGCAATTCCTCCAAGGCATCGGCTCGCTCCTGAACACCGAAATCGCCGGCGGTGTCGCCTGGTGGGCCCATTTCGGCGGATTCATCGCCGGAGCTTTTCTTATCCGGAAACTCCGCGTCAAACCCGCCCGGTAAAAACACAGTACAGTTTTAACACGCTTCCATCACGCGAAGCCAAATTTTTCTTGCACCTTCACCGTTTGGATTGGACCCTAAGAACAACGTGAAAATGACAAAACTCTTCTCCCGCCGCGATTTTCTTAAAACCACCGCCCTTGCCGGAGCCGGTCTCACCTTGGCTGGCTCCCTTTCGAGCGCTTTCGCCCAGGCTCCCAGCAACCGCGTCCGCGTCGCCATGATCGGCGTCAACGCCCGCGGCCGCCGCCTCCTCACCGCTTTCGCGAAACACGCCGAAATCGCCTACGTTTGCGATGTCGACCGCAAAGTCATGGAGCAAGCCGCCGCCCAAGCCACCAAAGAACAGGGCAAAGCTCCGAAAACCGAAAGCGATTTCCGCCGCATTCTCGAAGATCCCGAAGTCGACGCCGTCGTCATCGCCTCTCCCGACCACTGGCACGCCTGGATGGGCATCCTGGCGATCCAGGCCGGAAAACATGTTTACGTCGAAAAACCGTGCAGCCACACCGGCCTCGAAGGCGAGCTCCTCGTCGAAGCCGCCCGCAAGCACAACCGCGTCGTCCAGATGGGCAACCAACGCCGCTCCTGGTCGAGAATCCGCGAAGCCATCGAATTGATCCACGCCGGCGAAATCGGCAACGTCCATCACACCCGCAGCTGGTACGCCAACAATCGCCCGTCAATCGGCACCAGCAAAGAATCCGCCCCGCCCGAGTGGCTCGATTTCGATCTCTGGCAAGGCCCCGCCCCACGCCAGCCGTACCGCGACAACATTCTTCACTACAACTGGCACTGGTTCTGGAACTGGGGCACCGGAGAAGCCGGCAACAACGCCATCCACGCGCTCGACCTCGCCCGCTGGGGCATGAACGTCGGAC
>CAZJCL010000196.1:0-5828 GCA_964544025.1 uncultured Opitutales bacterium
AAGTTTGGTTGCGGCTACGCCGCTCCATGAAACCCGCCGTCCCACCCAACCAACCCAAAGCCCCATCCAAACTCGCCCGCTGGTCCGGCGCGCTCCTTCTCCTCTTCTACTTCGCCGCCGCCTTCTGCGAATTTCTCGCCCCCTACTCTGCCCATTCCCGCAACGTCGACTTCGCCCACGCCCCGCCCCAACCCATCCGCTTCTTCTCCGAAACCGGCTTCCAACTCCAGCCGTTCGTCCACCCGCTCGAAAGCTCCCGCCACCCGGAAACCCTCCGCAAAACCTACGCCGAAAACCCCTCCGAAAAAACCCGTATCCGCTTCCTCGTCCGCGGCGACACCTACCGCTTCTGGAACCTCTTCGAAACCGACCTCCACCTCTTCGGCCCCGAAAACGGCGAAACCCTTTTCCTCCTCGGCACCGATTCCCTCGGCCGCGATCTCTTCTCCCGCATCCTCTACGGTGCCCGCGTTTCCCTCACCATCGGACTCGCCGGAGTTGCCCTCAGCCTAATTCTCGGCGTCGCAATCGGCGCCATTTCCGGATTTCGCGGCGGCTGGATCGACCTCGTCATCCAGCGCCTCATCGAAGTCCTCCAATCCTTCCCCGCGATCCCGCTCTGGATGGCTCTCGCCGCCGCCCTTCCCAAAACCTGGTCGCCCCTCCAAATCTATTTCGGCATCACCCTCGTCCTCGCCCTCGTCACCTGGACCGGCCTCGCCCGCGAAATCCGCGGAAAAATCCTTTCCCTCCGCGAACAACCTTTCGTCGACGCCGCCATCCTCACCGGAGCCAGCCGCTCCCGAATCATCCGCCGCCACCTCCTCCCCGCCATCACCAGTCACATTCTCGTTTCCCTCACTCTCGCGATCCCCGCCATGATTCTCGCCGAAACCGCCCTCAGCTTCCTCGGACTCGGCCTCCGCTCCCCCGTCGCCAGCTGGGGCGTTCTCCTCGCCGAAGCGCAAAACATCGAATCCATCGCCGTCCATCCCTGGCTGTTAACTCCCGCCATCTTCGTCGTCCTCGCCGTCCTCGCCTTCAACTTCCTCGGAGACGGCCTCCGCGACGCCGCCGACCCTCACAAAAACCGCTAAAAAAAATCCCGCCCCCCACAATACCCCACCCCCACCCGCGCTTCCACCCCCGCTTCCACCTCCGCCCGCCTCACCGATGCCGTAATCACCGCAAACGTCGTCCCCGTCCCGTCGCTATTCTTCAATTCCAACGACGCCCCGATGTGCCGCGCCAACAACCGGCTGATCGCCAACCCCAAGCCCCTCCCACCCCCCCACGCCCGCACCCCCGGAACGAACAACCGCTCCCGCACCGCAACCGGCAACCCCGGCCCCTCGTCGCTCACCTCGAACGCCAGACTCCCGTCGACCCGAAAACAACGCAATTTCACCGCGCTCCCTTCCTCCGACGCGTCGATCGCGTTCTGCAACAAATTCATCAAAATCAAAATCAGGATGTTCGCCTCCCGCCCCGAAACCGGCTCCTCGCCCGACAACGACGACAAAAACCGCACCCCCGCCGTCCGCGCCACCGGCCCCGCTTTCTCCGCCAGCAACGTCCCCATCTCCCCCACCGTCAAATCGTAAGCCGCGCTCCGCCCGTCATCCCGCAAAATCTCCGTGATCTCCGTAATCAAACTCCGCATCCTCCGCGCCGCCCGCGAAGCCTCCCGCCACTCCTCCTCCCCCGCCGCCCCATCCGCCAACGCGTTCAAATGCCCGTCCAACCCCGCCAACGGATTCTTCAATCCATGAATCAAATGCGCCGTCAACGCCCCGACCGCCGACGTTTTCGCCAGCAAAATCAACTCCTGATTCGCCTCCAGCAACTTCGCCGACCGCTCCAGCAACGCCGCCTGCGTCCGCCGCAATCTCCGAAATCCCACCGTCGCCGCCGCCCCGAAAAGCGCCGCCCCCACCCCAAAAGCCATTCCACCCTGCATCCACAAATTCCGGTCCAACACCGCGAACTCCTCCGCGATTTCCCGCCCGTCCATCACAAAAACCGCCACCCCGTCCATCTCCCCGCTCTCCCTCCCGAAAACCGGCACCGCCACTTCCAACACCGGATCCCCCGTCGACGCCATTCCCGGAAACCCAAACTGACCTCCCAAATCCGCCGCCTCCCAAAACCGGCTCACCGGCTCCAGCCGCCACAGCCGATCCCAATCCTCCGACGCCAACGCCACCTCCGGCAATCCGATCGGCAAACTCCCGACATATTGCTCGCTCCCGTCGAAAATCCGCACCCCCAGCACCCCGCGCAATTGCGACGTCCGCAAAACCGTTCCCAGCAAATCCTCCCCTTCCGCCAGCGCGAAATCCGCCTCCCCAAAACTCCCCTCATGCAACATCGACGCCACCGCCGTCATGATCTCCCCGTCCCGCGCGATCACCTGCTCCCGGATTTCCGCCCGCAAACGCAACGAAATCAATCCGATCACCACGCCGAAAATCACCAGCGTTCCCGCCAGCAACGCCGCGAAAATTCTCCACGTGATCTGCTTCTTCACCGGTCGCTCCATCACCAGCGCTTCTACAACTCCCAATGAATCCCCGCAAGCACCATGTCCACATGGTAATCCCCCAACCGTTCATCCTCCGTCGCCTCTTCCCGCGAAAAATCCAGCGTCACCGAAACCGATTCCGACAACCGCCGCCGCACCCGAGCCTCCCATTCCCAAGTCGTCCGCTTCCGCAAACCCGTCCCCTCCGGTCTCCCCGTCTGCACATCGTATTCATGCCGACTCGCCCCCGCCGTCCCCCCGATTTCCCACAAACCCCGCTCATACCGCAACCCCTGCCGAATCCCGTATTCCGTATAATCATAAAACCCGCTCCCCGTATCCTCATTGATCCGGAAATCCAGTTCCGTCTTCGTCCGCCAACGCCCCTCCGCTCCCCAATCCCGCGTCCACGATCCCCGCACCCGCTGAATCTCGAAAACCAATTCCGTCCCCTCCAACGCCACCCCCTCCCGATCCACTTCCAGCCGCCCATCGTAATCCCGCCGCAACCACTCGTAACTCACCTCAAACCGCGACCGCTCCCCAAACCGCGCCGCCAGCTTCGGACCCATCTCCGTGTAATCATCCAAAGGCGACCGGAAAAAGTGCGCCGCTCCCGAAAACCCGCCTTCCAATTCCACCCCGCCGATTTCCTTCCGCACAAACGGCGAAACCGTCGCCCCGCCCCCTTTCAACGCGATCACTCCCAGCTCCACCTGCTCCGTCGACACATCCATCACCTGCTCGCTGTAATACGCCTGCAACAATCCCCCCGCCGTCCACCCCGCATCATTCCGCTTCTTCGCCTCCGCCACCAGCATTCCCAACCGCTCGTCCGGCGCCGAATTCTCGAAAAACCACATATTCTCCGCCAACGCGAACAGGTAAAAATCCACCCCCTGCCCCGGCGTCCGCAACAAAAAATACTCCACCCCCGCCAACGCCAAAACGCTCGACCGCGGATTCACCGAGCTGAAAAAAATGTTGTCCCGATACCCGAAACTCGACCGCAACGTCACCGTCGAATCCCACAACCCCGGCGTCTCCGGAATCGCCAAAAAATCCTCCCCCGCCAAAAACTCATCCAGCTCCGACAAAAACTCATCCACATCCAACTCCTCCCCCCCCGCCTCCTCCGGCGCCCCCGCCGAAGCCCCAATCCCCAAAACCAAAAACCCCAAAATCCCCCAAACAAACGTTCTCATGCGCTTTCGCCTAATTTTCTTCGCCATCGCTCCCTTTCCGAATTTTCAGAAACTTCGCCAACATCGACAGAAACACCGAAAAACCGCCCACCGCGGCCCCGATAAAAAGTCCCCAAATCATTCCCATCGCGAACGCGTAACGCGTCACGCTCACGCCCTCCCGCACATAAAACAACTCCCGCACGAACTCCGGCGAAATCATCGCCACCAACGCGCCAAACCCGCCGCCCAAAAAAGCGGAAGCCAATCCCGCGCAAAGAATCGCCAAAAAATACCGGATCGTTCCGCTCATCTGTTATAATCGAATTTCCTTCTCATCTTTCCCAAACCCGCAACCGCAAAAACAACCTCTCCGCCCCGTCCGAGCCCGCCGTCACCCGGCGCGTCTGCTCCGCCGCCTCCGCCGTCCCCTCCGGCTCGTCCGCCACCGCCGACCAGTTAACCAAATCCTCGCTCCTTTGCACTTCCCAATTCACATCCACCTTCCGCGAATCCCGCGCGAACCGCAGCTGCAACGGCAAACCCGCCCCGCCCGCTTCCGCCAAAACCACCCGCCCCGGCGACACCGGCGATTCCCCCACCGCGTATTCCAAAAAATTCACCCAACCATCCCCGTCCGGATCCGCCTCCGCCCCCGCCAGCGAACCCGTCAAACCGAACCCCGAAATCCAATCCGCAAACCGCACCGGCGGACGCCCCTCCCGAGCCGCGCTCCCCCCAAAACACGACCACGCGCTTCCCGCCGCCGGCGCGCCATGTTCCAGCGCATACAAATTCCCGTCCCGCGACCCCACATACACCCGCCCATCCCGCCCCACCACCGGCGACGAATCCACAAATCCCCCCGTCGCCCGCCGCCACAAAACATCCCCGCCCGAATCCACCGCATACGAAAACCCATCCCGCGAACCCGCGAAAACCGTCCCGTCCGACGCCACCGCCGGCGAAGAAAAAACCCCCGCCCCCGTCTCCACCCGCCACCGCAAACTCCCGTCGCTCTCCAACGCGTACAAAAACCCGTCTCCCGACCCGAAATAAACCGCCCCATCCTTCCCCACCGCCGGCGAAGAATCCACCAAACCGCCCGTCCCGAATTCCCACAAAAGCGCTCCATCCACCGGACCCAAAGCCAACAACCGGTCCCCGCTTCCCACATACAAAGTCCCATCCTCTCCCACCGCCGCCGACGAATAAATTACTTCCCCCGAATAAAACTCCCACAAAAAATCCCCCTCCGGACTCAACGCATAAAAATAACCGTCCCAGGAACCGAAATAAACATTCCCGTCCCTCCCGATTGCCGGCGACGCGTCGATCCAATCCCCCGTCTCAAAAACCCACCGCAACGCCCCCTCCGCGTCCAACGCATAAAAAAAATTGTCCCCGCTCCCGAAATACACGCTCCCATCCGCGCCCACCGCCGGAGACGACGAAACAAACCCTCCCGCGTCGAAACTCCACCGCTGACTCCCATCCGGTTCCACCGCGTAAACCCGAAAATCCCACGAACCGAAATACACCGCCCCATCCTCACCCACCGCCACCGACGACTGCACCCAATCCTCCGCCACCACCGTCCACCGCCCCGACCCATCCGGATTCACCGCATGCAATTTCTCATCATCCGATCCAATATAAACCGTCCCATCCCACCCCACCGTCGGCGAAGCGTTCACCTCTCCCCCCGTCGAATAAATCCACGCCAAATCCTGTGCCGGCAGACTCCAAGGAACCAGCCCCAAAACCGCAAAAACCAACGGCAGCCGAATCAACCTCATAGCGACCTCCCAAAATCCCCGCCCACCTCCCCCTCGTCAATCCGTATCCACACCCGCCTAATCATCCCGAAAAAACCACCCCTCCGCCAAATCCTCCCACATCATCCCCCCCTGGAACCCCAAACCCACACTCCCACCCATCCCCCAGCGCCCTCAACCGGTCACCCGACCCGGCAACGACCACACCAATCCCGCCAGCGATCACTCATCCCGGCAACGTTCTCACCGATCCCGCCAGCGATCACCGATCCGGCAACGTTCACACTGATCCCGGCAGGGATCACAGCCTGTAGCCGGTGGTTGAGCGAGGAACGAGCGACA
>CAZJCL010000197.1:0-5813 GCA_964544025.1 uncultured Opitutales bacterium
TTCACCCGCAAATCGCCGATCTCGAAAAAACACCCCGGCCACGGATACAGCGCATTGATCCGGTTCGCCAACTCCCGCGCCCCCGCCGAAAAATCCAACGCCCCATCCGCCTTCTCCAACTTCCGGCAATAGCTCGCACGCTCCTCCTCCTGCTCCACCAGCGAAACCTCCCCGCGCAAAACCGTCTCCAAATTCCGCTCCAGCAACGGCACGCACGCCGCCGCCATCTTCTCCTCCGCGCTCGCCCCCGTTTCCAGCCGCTCCACCGGAAACGCCTCCATATCCACGATCGGCCCCGCGTCCAGCCGCCGCACCATCCGCATCAACGTCACCCCCGTTTCCCGCTCCCCCGCCGCCAACGCCGCCTGAATCGGCGACGCGCCCCGATATTTCGGCAACAACGACGCGTGCAAATTATACGTCCCCAATCGCGGCAACTCCAAAAACGATTTCCGCAAAATGTGCCCGTAAGCCATCACCAAAACCAGCTCCACGCCCAATCCCCGAACCGTCTCCGCATCCGCCTCGCCCAGCTTCTCCGGCTGAAACACCGGAATCCCGCGCCCCATCGCCCACTCCTTGATCCCGTTCGGCTTCAACTTTTTCCCCCGCCCCGACGGCCGATCCGGTTGCGTGAAAACCCCGACGATCTCCACCCGTCCCGCCGCCCGCTCCGCCAAAAAATTCAGGCCGGGCAACGCGATCACGTCCGACCCCATAAACAACATTTTCACCGGAGCGTTACCCATCGCTTTTCACCGCCGCCCGTTCTTCCAGCCATCCGCGAACCTTCGGCAAAATCTCCTTCTCCCAAACCGCGTCGTCCGCCGGCTCGACCACATTCTCAAAAACCGTCCACTCCTCCACATGCGACGCGATCCCCCCGGGTGCCAAATCCACCAACGGCCCCAGCGTCTCCAACTCCGCCATCTTGCCGTCCGAGAAGAACTCCGCCGCGCACCCGCGATCCGGATACGCTGCATCCGAAAAAGTCTCCGCCGATTTCACGAAAAGCGTCCCTTCCCGCCAGTACCCCAGCCATCCCGGATAACCCGCGCTGATTCCCAACTTCTGCGGACAATCGATCCGCCGCGAATCCAACCCCACAAACCGAGACCGGAAATTCCAACCGCCTAGGCTAAAATCCGTATAATCCCACGGCACCAAACTGAAGCTCGGCAACAAATCCCGCGGATGCTCCCCTTTCGGCGGAAACGGCGCCACCGCGATTCCCCCCGGACGAAAAACCGTCAACGCCCACACCGCCAGCCGCACCGGCCAAAGCCCCTCGTTCCGCAACCGATGCCCGATCCGAAACGTCCGATTTCCGCATCCGCGAATCTCGATTTCCTTCCGAATCCCCGTCTTCGCTTCCACCGGCGCGCGCAGCACAAACGCGTTCTCCGAAATCTCCTCGACCTCCAGCGCGTCGTTATCCGGCTGATACGTCCGCACCGGGTCTTCCGGCGCGTGCCAGAGCCGATGCCCTCCCCGAAAAAAATAATTCCCGTCCGGCCCCGCCCCTTCTTCCTCCTCCGCGACGTGCAGAAGATTTTCCCCCTCCGGCTTCCCCAAAAACAAAATCCGCGGCCCGAAATCGAGCGGCGCAATCAACCGCAACTCCCCCGAATCCACCACCAAACCAGCCCCGCCTCGAAATTCGCCTATCATATTTCCTCCATTAATGTGAATTCGTGTCCATCGCTACCTCCCTTATCTGTGCTCATCTGTGTCCATCTGTGGTTAAAAAAACCAGAGCCAAAGCTCCGTGCCCTCGGTGACTCCGTGGTGAATCCACAACTACTTCTTCCAAACACGCTTCGGCTTCCCGACCAGCTCGAACCGAATCGGACATCCGCCCAAATCAAACTCGCTGCTGATCCCGGCCTCCAAATACCGCCGGTAAGTATCGGGAAGCTTCGACGCCTCATTACAAAACAACTTGATCCGGAACGGCCGGTTCCCCGTCTGCACCGAATAATAAATCCGAAACCGGCTCCCTTTCGTCTTCGGCGGACTTTTCTTCGCCGCCAGATCGATCAACAACTTGTTCAGCCGCCCCGTCGGCAGCTTTTTATCCACCACGTAATTGATCCGCCGCGCCGCCTTCAAGATCCGGTCCAACGCGAATCCTTCCTTCGCCGACACGAAAATCACCGGCGAATCCGGATTGAAAAACAACTGCTTTCGCACCGCGTCCGCAAACGACTCCCGAAACTCCCGCTCGTTATCGTAACCCTCAAGCTCCCCATCCTCCCGGAATTTCTCGTGAACCAAATCCCACTTGTTCACCAAAATCACCAGCGAACGCCCTTTCTCCAACACCAGCCCCGCCAAATTTTGCTCCTGCTTCGTCACCCCTTCCTTGGCGTCGATCACCAGAAAAACGACATCCGAAGAATCGATCGCCGCTTCCGAGCGCGTCGTCGAAAAATACTCCACCGGAGAATTCACCTTCGTCCGGTGCCGAATCCCCGCCGTGTCCATCAACCGAAACGGCCAAACCGTCCCGTCCGGATTCCGGTAATCCAAATCCAGCTCCACCGAATCCCGCGTCGTCCCCGGAATATCCGTCACGATCAACCGCTCCGAATTCAACAACCGGTTCCCCAGCGACGATTTCCCGACATTCGGCCGCCCGATGAAACAAATCCGGATCCGTTTCTGTTCCGGCTCCACCTTCTCCGGCGCCGGCCCCAGCTTTTCCGCGATAATCTGCCGCACCCGATCCTCGCCGCGTCCATGCTCCGCCGAAATCGTCGCCCACTCCCGAAACCCGAGTCTCCCGAATTCCGCCACGCGCTTTTCGTCCTGACCTTGGTTGTCGATCTTGTTAATAACCAAGACAACTTCCTTCCCGGCCCGGCGCAAAATATCCGCCACCAACTCGTCCAGCGGCGCCATCCCTTCCCGGCCATCGACCACAAACAAAATCAGCGACGCCGCCTGCACCGCCAGATGCACCTGCACCTCGACCGCCTCGGTGATATTCGCCGTCTCCCCTTCCGACACCAGCCCGAGTCCGCCCGTGTCCATCAAAGTGTATTCGCCGTCCTTCACTTCCGCCGAGATCACGTCGCGCGTCACCCCCGGCTGATCGTGCACGATCGAAATCCGCCGGCCCGCGAGACGGTTGAAAAGACGGCTCTTGCCGACGTTGGGACGGCCCACGAGGGCAACAATTCTTGGTTCAGACATGACAAGGTGCGGGCTGGGCCACAAACCGTTCCATACGGTCCATCGCCTCGATAAGCAGATCGTAACTGGTGGCGAAACAACAGCGAACGAATCCTTCTCCGCTCGCGCCAAACGCTGTTCCCGGAACCACCGCCACACGTTCCGCTTTCAACAAATTGACCGCAAAATCTTTCTCGCTCAAGCCGGTCGAGCGAATCGACGGAAACGAATAAAACGTTCCGCCCGGCAAATGACAGACCAACCCCATTTCATTCAAACGCCGGACAATAAAATCCCGCCGCCGATGATATTGGTCGCGCATTTTCTTCATGCTGTCCTGCCCACGTTCCAGCGCTTCCGTCGCCGCCTCCTGACTCAAAATCGGCGCGCAAAGCATGCTGTATTGATGAATCTTCATCATCGCGTCGATCAACACCGCCGGTCCGCAAGCGTAACCGATCCGAAATCCGGTCATCGCAAAAGCCTTCGAAAATCCGTGCAGGAAAATCGTCCGGTCGCGCATCCCCGGCAAGCTGGCGATGCTCACGTGCTCGCCGTCGAACGTCAGCTCCGAATAAATCTCGTCGCTGATCACCACCAAATCCTTCTCCACCGCAAACCTGGCAATCCGCTCCAGCCGCGCCCGGTCGATCGTTCCACCCGTCGGGTTGGTCGGGAAGTTCAAAATCAGAACCTTGCAACCAGGCTCCCAAGCCGCCTCCAGTCGCGCCGGATCCAGCGCAAACGCGTCCGCCGCCGTCGTCGCCACCCGGATCGGTTGCCCGTAAGCCAGCAAAATCGACGGGCTGTACGAAACATAACAAGGCTCGTGATACATCACCTTGTCACCCGGATTGATCAGCGCCCGCAGCGCGATATCCAACGCCTCGGAAACGCCCACGGTGACCAGAACCTCATTTTCCGGATTGTACTCAACGTGGAAATGCTGCCCCACATACCGCGAAATCGAGCGCCGCAGCGACAACAGCCCGAGATTCGACGTGTAGGAAGTCCGCCCCTGCTCCAGCGCGAAAATTGCCGCCTCGCGAATATGCCACGGCGTCACGAAATCCGGCTCGCCGATCCCGAGGGAAATCACCTCCTTCATCTGCGAAACCAGCTCGAAAAAATCCCGGATGCCCGACTTCGGCAAACCGCGAACATGGTTCGCCACCATTCGATCGATCTTGTTTTCCATGCGGATCGTCTCCATTGATCCCCCGAAAGCCGAAGCCTTACGGAGTCACGTCCGGACGTGTCTTCTCCTGCCCGGAATTCTCGAGCAAAAAGCCCTGTTCCTTATAGGAACGAAGCAGAAAATGCGTGGCCGTCGAGAGCACCCCGTCGATCGTCGAAAGCCGCTCCGAAACAAACGCCGCCACCTGGTGCAACGTCTCCCCCCGCGCAATCACCAGCAAATCGTAGGCGCCGGACATCAGATAACACGATTCCACCTCGTCGAACCGGCTGATCCGCTCCGCGTGCCGGTTGAAACCACCGCCGCGCTCCGGCGTGATCTTCACCTCGATCACCGCCCGCACCTGATTCTCGATATCGGCATTCGGGCTGATCACCGGACGCCAGCCAAGAAGAATTCCCTTTTCTTCCAACGCCTTCAACTCCCGGTCAACCTCGGCGGCGGGAACACCCAACACCTCGCTAATCTGGGCGGGAGACAGCTTCTCCCCTTCGAGCAGCAATTTCAAAACGCGGTTCATAAAACCCGGCATGTTGACCCAAACCCTCGCCACATGCACGCAAAAAAGCGAAACTCATCCCGTTCACCCGTTCAAACTACCGTTCGTAGTTCCGCCTTCAGGCGGCTCCTCCAAACCTACCGCCCGTCCCCCGACGCGAACGCTCCCGCCGCCGAAACCGCATCGCGATTCACCGGAACGAAAAACGCCTCCCGAATCTCCGTCTTCCCATAAGGCGCCTCGATCGACGCCGCCAAAAGCTCCGGCTCCCACCGCTCCGCCTTATCCAACGCCCGCACCTTATGAATCTCCGGCGGATCGACCACAAACGCGCCCTCATTCGTCTCGTAAACCAAAACCGCATGCCCCACCGCGTTTCCGCCAACGCCCCTCCGCGAATTCCGCTTCGTCGAATAAAGCAACAAATTCGCCCGCTTCACATCCGCCCCTTCCGCCCGCATCTTCTCCATCGAATAAATGGATTCGATCACACAGCCGTTCCTGAGCGAAGGAATCTCCTCCGGCTTCTCCGCCAAAACGCTCGTCCGCGGCAAAACCTCCGCCACCTGAAACCGCCGCTCGATCGTCCGCAGCAACGGCAGCAAATTCTCCCGGTATTTCCCCGTCTGGTTCCGGCTCCGCTCGATCGGCTGCGTCCCCGTGCTCGTGTAAAACCAAAACACGTTGTCGAACTCGAAAACCGTCGCAAACAGCTCCCTCGGATAACGGCTCTTGGCATTATCGTGCGTGAGCCGCACCACCTGCGACCAAACCGCCTCCCCCAACATCTCCTGCGCCTGAAGCGCCGGCTCCGGCTCGGTGTGCGCAAAACCGGCATTCGCAAAAATGAAAAATATCGCGCCAACGGTCGAATTGCGGAGGAATCGCCGCACCCGGTTCAAGGATGCCCTTACATGTGCCGTCAGTGAAACCATTACC
>CAZJCL010000198.1:0-5813 GCA_964544025.1 uncultured Opitutales bacterium
TCAGGTCTTGACTCTTGACAGCCAGCCAGTTCTTGCCCCGGAATTCCGCGTTCCAGGTCCAGCCGAAAGACGTCAGGTCTTGACTCTTGACAGCCAGCCAGTTCTTGCCCCGGAATTCCGCGTTCCAAAACCTTCAAGCGGCTCCAACACGATACCGGCTTCATTTCCCGACCGGCACCAGAGCAAATCCCATCCCTCCGCAACGGCTTGCATGCGGCTATCGGCCGTGGCAACAGTTTCGACATTTCAACAACCTAAGCCGTCGCCAGATGCAACCCGTCAAGTATGCCGCAGTAACGACGAATTCTTCGACTTCTCTGGCGCGAAACGTCCCGGAGAAGAAGATTCACCTTCGCCACAAAGTATCAATCGAATCCAACCACTCGCGAAAGAGCGGCCACACCCTCGATCCCCGCTGCCAAGTGATCATCGTGGCCGCGACTCTTGGATGCCGGTGGCGCCGGGAAGGATGAAGCCGCCGTTACGCCGTTCGATTTGGATAACGCCGAGGTCGTAGGGTTCGTGGGGGCGACCGGCGGGCGCGGCCGGAATCTCCAGTGCATACCCCTGCACTTGGATCCGGCGGTCATCGATGCCAAAGGTAAGTTTCAGGTGATAACTTCCTTCCGGGACATCCGTGACTCGAAAAGCGCCATTCTCGTCGAACTCGATCGCGATGCTTTCCTGGGCGGCAACGAATTCTCTTCCCAGCCGGATCCATTCCTCACGGTGACGGGCGTATTCTCTGGAGGCGGCCGCGCGTTCTTCTTCGCGGGACGCGGCCCGCACGGCCTCCTCAGAACGGAGAGCACGCTCGCGCGCCGCGTGAAGCTCTTTTGAAGGGAGAACCCGCCGCACAAGCTGTTGGGAGTGAGTGCGCCAATCGATTTTGCCACCCGGGTCCTCCACAACGATACGCCCGATCACCGGACGCCCGGCACCGCCGAGAACTACGGAACGCGTCTCCCCGGCTTCGGCGATCAGGTTGGTGGTCCTGGAGTATCGGATTGGGCCGAACCGTTGGCTCGACGGCGCCCAATGAGAAACGGAAACCGGTCCGGGCGGCACCTTCTCAAAAACAAACCTTCCTTCCCCATCCGTAACGCCGGAGACAAAGTAGGACAACAAACCCCAGCCAATATCCCCTTCGTAGAGAAGCTGGGACAAGTCGATCATCGGCGATCCTGTGACCAGCGACAACCCCACCCTCTCGTTCGCCTGCGGTTCGGTTCCCGACAGAAGCACTCCCTCCACCCGCGCCCAAGGCTGGATCCGCACCACCGGTTCGCGCGCCAGTTCTTCAAGGCTCGTCCGAGCGATACCGGCGGCCGTAATGACGACCAGACCGGTCGCGTCGGGTTGCGGCCGGAAAGAAAAGCGTCCTTCCCCGTCCGTTTCGGTCCTCACGCCGGTGAAGTGGACGCGCGGCTCCTCACCGGGAGTATGGTTGACATTTATGCGGTTTCTTTCATCCGCCAGGTAAACCGTGACCCCTGCCGCGGGGATGCCGGTGGGCAGAAGGAGCGTGCCGGAGGGTCCATCCCCGCGCCGAAGCTCAATCTCGAATCGCGCCTCCGTTTCCGTGATGGCCTGGGAAGCGAAAGGCAGGTAACCGTCCGCTTCGATCAGCACCGCCGGCTCTCTTCCAGTGTCGGCGAAATAAGTGGTAAACGCTCCATCGGTGTGCTCCGTCCGGCGCGTCTGGAACCATTCCACCTGGCCGAGACCGTAGGGACTCTTGCGGCCCTCGGTGACCGTAAACACCGGCAACGGTTCCCCGGTATCGGCATCGACCACCGTGCCGGCGATCCGGATGTCACCCGACTCCGGCGGAGTTTCCGCTCCCCGCAACGGCTCTTCAGCCATCAACATCTGGTTGCCCGCTAAATATTCTTGGCGCCACTCTCCCGGTTCGATTTCCAGAATCAAGTCGGTCTTGTCGCCAACCACCCTCCCGATTATTTGGTAGGGATTCAACGGATCGATATTGGCATTGCCAAGGGAGAACCGATGTCCGGCTTCACGAAGATTTACGGAGACCTGTTCGGCCGGAACGTCGGTAAACCGGAAAAAACCGTCCGCGTCCGTCACGACCTCCAACGAGTCGGCGGCGTCTTCACGACCCAAAAATATCGACCGGCCTCGCGGGCTGCCGCCATCGGCCATCCGCACCCGGCCTTCGATCGTAAAACCAGGCTCCACCGCACAGTCGCCTAGCTCGAGCCTCGTGCCGGTCTCCTTCGTTTTCACCTTCCGAACCGGGATCGCACCGCGTCCCTGCAACGAGCGCATGTGCCCATAAAAATGATACTCCGTTTCCGCGGGTATGTTTTCAAAAAGGAATCCGCCGTCGGCATCGGTTGTCGCGGAAAAATCCCCGACGTAGACGATGCTTCGGTCCACCCCCATGAGACCGACGGAAACTCCCGCGACCGGCTCTCCGTTTTCCACCACCCGTCCGCTCACGGAGACGCCTTTATTGAGAACCAATTCATGAACCGCGTCACCGGAGATCAAGCCGAAGAAAGTCGCTTGGGCAAACGAGGGCGCGTCCACCCTGACGTCGGCCGTTTCGAACGGTTCCTCCTCGCGCAGGGTGAAGAGACCGTCGTCGTCCGTGATTGCGGCCTTATCGAATCCGCCCCACGAACTGCCCGTGCCGCGGCTGATTCCATGCAACTGGACCACCGCGCCACTCACCGCCTTCCCCCGGCTGTCCTCCACCCTCCCCCGCAGGAGCGTCTCCGGGGCGACTCCTTCCGTCTCGACAACAGGTCCCATCCCGCCATGCGCCTCGCCCGAAAGCAGAACAGTGATGGAGTTTCCACGAAGGTTTCCGGTAACGATGTCCGGAAGACCGTCGCCGTTCAGGTCGCCGAGGGCAACCGAGTCCGGCGCGGCGCCAACCGGAAACAGTTCGGCGGGCTTGAAAAGAATCTCCGGCTCTCCTCCTCGAAGCACGGCCACCGAGCGAAGCATTTGAGCCACCACCACAATATCGAGCCACCCATTGCCGTTCATGTCTGCCAATCCGAGCGACGACGGATGTAGACCTCCCGCCGCGATTTCCCTTACCGCAAATTTTCCACCGCCGTCGCCGAGCAACAGGCTGACGGAACTGTCGTCGAAATTCGCCACCGCAAGGTCGATCGCCCCGTCGTTCGTTAGATCTCCCGCCGCGATAAAACCGGCTCCGGCGCCGATTGGATAATCACTCGCGGAGAATTCACCCCGTCCGTTTCCAAGAAGGATCGTCGCCGTCTTGCCGCGGCGGTTGGCAACCGCCAGGTCCGCGTGACCGTCTCGATTGAAATCCGCCGTCACAATGGATATCGGTCCGTTTCCGACCGGGATCCGTACCGAATTACCGAATACGCCCGGACGGATTCCCGGAAGAAGGCTGACCGAGTGATCAAGGAAATTGGCCGTCGCCAAATCCAGCAAGCCATCCTCGTCAAAATCGCCAACGACCACATTGAGCGGCATCAGTTTGCCTTCGCCCGCCGGGTAATGCACGGGTTCACCGAAGGTCCCGTCGCCCTTTCCCGGGAAAACTGAGACCGTGTTTGAAAAATTGGCGGTGATCAGCTCGGGAATACCGTCGCCATCGAGGTCGGACGCCCGCACGAACAGCGGCTCCGGATCGGTCACATACGCAGTTGCCTCGCCGAAAGAACCGTCGCCGGCACCGAGACGAACGGTCACCGTGTGACTCTCCCGGTTCGCGGTCATCACATCGAGATGGCCGTTGCCGGTCAAATCGGCGAGCGCGACAGACTGCGGAAACTCCCCCATCGGATATTCCCTGGTCGGACTCACGCGCAGGGGCGTGTCGATTTCCACCGACCTTTCCTCGATCGCATCCGGTGGATCGCCCGGCGACGATTCCCTCGCCGCAAGCTCCAGCATCGCCACCGGGAGCGCGATTATCCCGCATAGGGCGAATCCGCCGGTGAGCGCGGCTCGCGTCGGGCCTCGTCGGTTGCGCCCCCCGTCGAGGATCGCCAGCAACCTGTTTTCCAGCGATGACTTTCGTGCCATGGCTAAGGCATTGGCGGGCGCAGCGGGTGCCATGGCATGAGAGGCGGCAACGGTCAAAAGAGTTTCGCCGTAGAAGCTCGGATGTATCCCGTGACTCAGCACAAGGTCATCACACGCTTTTTCCCGCTCGATTCGCATCTGCCGGTTCAGAAACCACGCCAGCGGATGAAACCAGTAAAACGCCGCACAGACCTGGGCCATGAGCTGCGTCATGCAATCCCGGCGTTTCACATGGGCAAGTTCGTGGAGAAAAACCGCCCGCAGCTTTGCTTCCGGCCACCGCTCAGCCTCCTCCGGAAGCACGATCGCCGAACGAAAGAGTCCGCAAGTAAAAGGAACCGCGTTGCTCGCCGTTAACCGAAGGTCGATCTCACGGAAAACTCCCAGGAAGCCGGCCGCGTCGGCGAGTTGCCGCGCGAGCGAGTTCTGTGGAGGAACCGGCGATGTTCGCCGCACAAAGCACGCCACCCGGAGCTGTGCGCCGAAAACCAACGCCAGCAGGAAGAGTGTGCCGGTGAGCCATGAAACCAGAATCCCAACCTGCCAAAACGGAAGCTCGGGAAAGAAATCCCCCTCTGCGTCGGCCTGAAAAGCGGGCACCACCCGTTCCGGCATAGGACGCGCGGCGATGGCAGAAGCGGACTCCCGCAGTTGCGCTTCGGATCTTGCCTCAGGAAGAATCTGTTCCGTCCCGCCGGACTCATGACCAAACATCGAAGACGAGTAATCAGCTTCACCGACATAGGGCAGGTAACCCGCGTCTCGTTCAATCCCCGTCGGACTGTCGGTTGCCACCTGTAAGGGTGCCGCCCCCGGAAGAACGGCAAGTCGCAGCTGCGGCAACAGGAACTCCAGGAGAGGCAACAGCAAGAGAGTTCCCGCCGCGAAAGCCCACAAAACATGGCGAGTGGCTGCGGAACTCCGGCGGAGGACCCAGCCAAGAACAAAGGCTAAAAGCAGCAAAACCGTGGCCTTAAGCGCAAGGCTTGCAAAAATGAGGAAGGGGGCGGAAGCGTCGGTCGGGATCATTGTATAAATGGGTTTGGGGCGATTGGAATTGCGTGAAGACAGTTATTTCTGTTCCGGCGGTTTACCTCCCGCGTTTCGGATCAGCTTTGCCAGACGGTCGATCTCCTCCTGGCTGAGTTTTTTTTCCGACGACTCCAAAAGCCCGGCGACCGCCGATGCCAAGGAGCCTTCGTAGAAAGTGTTCAGAACTCCCGCCAACGCGGATGACCCGGCGCGCTCCTTCGCCTCGCGGGGACGATAGATGTATTTGTTTCCTTCGGTCGAATACGTCACGTGCCCTTTGTTTACGAGAATCGAGAGCAGCGCCCGGGTGGCCGAATAACTCGGCGGGTCCGGCAACTCCCGCCGAACATCCGCGGCCGACGCCTCCTCCAGCCGGTAGAGAATGTCCATGATCTGGCGCTCACGTTTCGAGAGGATAACAGTCGGCTTCGCTTTCACAGTGCTAATTTATTAGCACAAAAATACCGAGGTCAAGCCCTTAGTGTTAATTTTCTAGCACATCGAAAGGAATCGCGGCAGAGGTCCTGAAAAGGGATCAAACGTAGAAATTTCATCGGACAGAAAGCGGGAGGCAAATCCAGGTGCTGACTGCTCCTTGATCCCGCCGAATCGAAAATGTATCGACCTTAGCCGAAGTCGGCACCGATATTCCGCAGAAGCCAGCCAGTTCTTGCCCGGAACTCCGACCCCAGCCGAAATACGTCCCCCAGCCGAAAGACGTCAGGTCTTGACTCTTGACA